>JARLGQ010000128.1 GCA_031292675.1 Acidimicrobiales bacterium | reverse complement strand
GTGCTCACCGCCCTGGCCGGGCGTTCCGCCTCGCCCGAGACGGCGTCGGCGATCCTGCGCCGGATGGCCGACGAACACCCCGAGGTCATCGATCGGCTGGTGATGGGATCAACGCCGACGCCCCTGGCGTCGGTGCTCGTCCGCGTGTGCGCCGCGAGCAACTCCCTGGGTCGGCTCTGCGTGGTGGACCCCGCCGCTCCCGACGTTCTCGACGACTTGGACAAACCGGTCGCCATCGACTTCTCGGACCCGGCCACCCTGGCGCGATCCAAGCGGCTCGAGTTCCTGCGCGTGGCGGCGAGAGATCTGCTCGGCCTCGACACGCTGGAGACGGTCGGCCTGGCGCTGGCCGACCTCGCCGAGCAGGTGCTCGCCGGGGCCGTGGCACTGGCCGACGGCGGGCCGCCCATCGCCGTCATCGGAATGGGGAAGCTGGGCGGACGCGAGCTCAACTACAGCAGCGACGTCGACGTCCTCTTCGTCACCGACGAGGGGCCCGCCGAGGACGCGGCGCGGCGCATCTTGCACATCGCACGCCAGTGTTTCCGGGTCGACGCCGACCTGAGGCCCGAGGGGCGGGCGGGGCCACTCACGAGGTCCCTGGAGAGCTACGGCGCCTACTGGGGGCGCTGGGCAGCCACCTGGGAATTTCAAGCGCTCCTGAAGGCGCGCGCCGTCGCCGGGCACACCGAGCTGGGACGACGGTTCGAACTCGCCGCCATCGAGCAGGTGTGGGGAAGGAATTACAGCGCGGACGAGTTGGCCGCGGTGCGGTCGATGAAGGCCCGGGCCGAGGGGATCGTGGCCGGGCGCGGCCTCGCCACGCGCGAGATCAAGCGTGGTCCGGGAGGTATCCGCGACATCGAATTCGCGGTCCAGCTCCTGCAGCTCGTGCACGGCCGCCACGACTCGGGAATCAGGGACCGCTCGACACTCGGCGCCCTCACCGAACTGGCCGGCGCCGGCTACGTGGCCACCGAAGACGCTGCCGCCCTCGGCGACGCGTATCGATTCCTGCGCACCGTGGAGCACAGGTTGCAGCTCGTCGAGGAGGAGCAGACACACTCGATACCCGCCGACCCGTCCGCCCGGCGCCGCCTCGCCCTGGTGCTGGGATTCGAGGACGACGCGTCGGCGACGGCCACCGCTCGTTTCGAGGACGCCCTGCGCCGTTGCCAACGTGACGTCCGGGCTATCCACGAGCGACTCTTCTTCCGGCCCCTCCTCGAGGCCTTCGCCACCGTGGGAGGGCCGGCCGCGCCCGTCCAGCAAGGGGCGGACTCCTCCGGCGGGCAGGTCGCAAGCCCGGTCATGTCGGCCGAGGCCGTGGCACGGCGGCTCGCCGCCTTCGGATTCTCCGACGCCACCCGTACCAGAGCAGCCGTCGAAGACCTCGCCAGCGGGCTGACGCGCAGTTCACGGTTGATGGCCCAGCTCCTCCCGCTCCTGCTCGACTGGCTTTCGCTCACCCCGGACCCCGACCTCGGGCTCCTCGGGCTTCGGGATCTGGTGATGCACGCCCACCATCGCTCTCTTCTCGTCTCCACGTTCAGGGAGTCGCCCGAGGCCGCCAGGCGCCTCTGCCTGTTGTTGGGATCGAGCCGAACACTCGTCGAGGCGATCGAGCGCAATCCCGACCTCATCGCCACCGTCGGGAACGACGCCACTCTCGCCCCCACCCCACGGGATGTCCTCGTCGCCGAAGCCGGTGATCGGCTGCACCGGAACGACGACGAAACGTGGCACCGGGCCCAGCTCGTACGCCTGCGGCAGGACCAGCAGGTCCGCATCGCGGCTCGTGACCTCCTGGACATCGACGACGTGGTCGACACAGGACAAGAGCTCACCGTCCTCTACGAAGGGCTCCTCGAGGCGGCTCTCGAGGTCATCGCGCCAGAGACGGAATTCGCCATCATCGGGATGGGCCGCTTCGGCGGCGCCGAGATGGCGTATGCCAGCGACCTGGATCTGCTCCTCGTCTACGGCGGCGTCGATGCCGAGGCAGGCGAAGCTGTCGCCGAGTCCCTGCTGCACCTCATGCACGGCCCGAGCCCGGCCCAACGGGTGGCGGCTCTCGACCTCGGCCTCCGGCCCGAAGGTGGCCAGGGGCGGCTGGCCCGCGATCTTCACGGCTACGCCGCCTACTTCGACCGCTGGGCAGAGACCTGGGAGCGCCAGGCGCTGGTGCGGGCCCGCGTGGTCGCCGGGAGCCGCGATCTGGGCGAGCGGTTCATGGCGACGGCGGGTGAGTTCGTGTGGGGAAAGCCGGTCACCGAAGCCGATGTGGCCGCCATCCGGAGGATGAAGGCACGTATCGAGCGCGAGCGGATCTCCTCGCGCGAGGACCCGCAATTCCACCTCAAGCTCGGTCGCGGGTCTCTTTCCGACATCGAGTGGACGGTGCAGCTGCTTCAGCTCCGGCACCGCGTGCCCGGGACGAGCACCATCGGTGCACTCGAGACCCTGGGTGGTCTCGGGATCCTCGCGCCGAGCGATCTGGTGGCATTGCGAGATGCCTACCGCTTCTGCGAACGGACCAGGAACCGATGGCATCTCGTCGGTGCGCTGCCGGGGGGGGCGTCCCCGGGGGACGCTCTGCCCACCGAAGCCGATCAGCTGTCGCGACTGGCCAGGAGCCTGGGCACCACACCCTCGTCATTGCGCGACGACTACCGCCGGGTCACCCGCCGGGCCCGGAGGGTGGTCGAGCGGGCCTTCTACGGGATCGAGGACGCGTGACCGGCTGAGGGCGGCCGGACGCTCTACCCCGGGGGGCACCATTAGCATCGGGTTCGGTGCAGTCGTGGCGAAGGGGTTGATCGACATGTCGACTCTCCGACCCGTTGCCCAGCAGCACCACCAGACCGAACCGGGCTCGGCAGAGCAGATCGACACCCTTCTGCGTCTGATGCCCGACGCCGCCGTGGTGGCGGACGCCGCAGGGAAGATCGTGGCCGCCAACTCCGGGGCCGAGTCCCTGTTCGGCTACCCGCCCGCCGCGCTGATCGGGATCGCCGTCGACAGCCTGGTCCCCGAGCGGTTCCGGTCCAGACACGGCGGGCGGCGCGCCGCCTACGTCACCCGTCCCGTCCCGCGGCCCATGGGGGCGGGCCACGAGCTATGGGCCAATCGGCTCGACGGGAGCGAGTTCCCCGCTGACATCAGCCTGACCCCCATCGACAGGCCCGAGGGGCCGTGCACGCTCGCCGTGGTACGGGACCTCACCGTGCAACGTGCCGCGTGGGAAGCGGGGGCGTGGTTGGCGTCGATCGTGTCGTCGTCCGAGGACGCCATCGTGTCGATGGACCTGAACGGCACCCTCACCACCTGGAACCCGGGTGCGGAACGGCTCCTGGGATACAGCACCGACGAGATCTGCGGAAAGCCGTTTTCACGACTCGTTCCCGAAAACCTCCGGCCCGACGTCGAGGCGCAGATAGCACGGGTATGTCGCGGTGTGCACATGCCCACGGGCGACACCGTTCGACTCCACAAGACCGGGCTCGAGATCGAGGTGTCGGAATCCCTCTCGCTCATCAGAAAGCCCAGCGGCACCCCCACCGGGGTATCAGCGGTGTTGCGGGACATCACCGAGCGCAAGCGCGCCGACCGCGAATTGCGGCGCTTGTTGGTCGACGGCCAGCGACGCGAGCGCTGGCTGGGCTCGATCTCGGAGGTCAGATTGGCAATGCTCGCCGGCGGCGGGCTCGAGCAATGGCTGGATCTGATCGCCCGGCGGGCGTCGGAGCTGTCCGATGCCGACGGGATCACGGTCAGCGTCGTCGCCGATGACGACGATTCTCTTCTCGAGGTGATCGCCACCCACGGGAAGGCCGTGCAGCGGCTGAGGGGGCGGCGTTTCCCTATCAAGGGCTCTGTGGCGGGACGGGTCTTCACCTCCGGCCGCTCGTCGCTCGCCGCCGACCCGTCGGACCTGTTGTCGACCGATCAGGCCGATGCGGTCCCGACCGGTCTCGGACCGCTCCTCTTCGTCTCGATCACCACGTTGCACGGGAGCGACGGGGTGCTCGGCGTGGTCCGGTCGGCGGGTCGAGCCACCTTCGGCCCCGAGGAGATCCGGGTCGTCGAGAGCTTCGGGCAGCAGGCGGGTCTCGCTATCGAGCTCGACCGCGCCCATGGCGACCGCGAGCGACTGGCGGCGCTGAGCGAACGGGAGCGAATCGCACGGGATCTGCATGACCACGTCATCCAACGACTCTTCGCGGTGGGCATGGCGCTGCAAGCCGCCTCCCGCTCGATCACGGACCAGGCGGCTCTGGGCCGGATCGGAGAGTCGATCGAGGAGCTCGATGCCACCATCCGCGACGTGCGCTCGACCATCTTCTCGCTGGCGGTTCGCACCAGCGACCGGGTGGGGATGAACACACGGTCGCGTCTGCTGGACGTGACCTCCCTGGCCGCCCAAGGACTCGGGTTCCAGCCCCGCCTGCTCTTCGACGGGCCGGTGGACACGAAGGTCCCCGAGGATCTCGTCCCCGACGCGCTGGCCGTGGTGCGCGAGGGCCTCTCGAACGCAGCCCGCCATGCCAAGGCGTCGCGGGTCGAGGTGCGCGTCGACGTCCACGACGGCCTCTCCATCACCGTGACGGACAACGGCATCGGCATGGGCGACAGCACCCGCTCCAGCGGCCTCGCCAACCTGCGGGCCCGGGCCGTGGCCCGCGGCGGGTCGATGACAGTGGGGAAAGGAGACGACCGAGGCACGCGGCTGCACTGGCAGGTGCCACTCGGGCCCTGAACACGATCTATTCGGTATGCTCGGTGCTTTCTGCGAGCTCCACGTCGCGTCGAGCGATCACGTGCACGTCGACATCGCAGTCTGCTGCGAAGCGCAGCACACGCTGGACCACCGAACCCTTCGTGAACTCTTCCCAGCGACTGCGGCGGCTCGACCCCAAGACGATCTGAGTGACCTGATGGTCGCGGGCGAAGTCCACGAGGGCGCGGGCCGGCTCGTCGCGATTGAGGACATGCCACTCGGCCCCGAGGTCGTCGGCCAGCTTGTGCAGGACCTCGAGCCCGTCCACGTCGCTGCGCTGCACCTGCTCGCTGGCCACGACGTGCACAGCGTGCAGGTCCGCCTTGGTCCTCGCCGCGATGCGTGCCGCCCGGCGGATCACCGCATCGGTCCCGTGCGCCCCGGTGACCGCCACCATGATCCGCTCTCTGGTCTCCCACAGGGCGTCGGGGTGTCGCTCACGCAGGTACGCGAGGAGCTCTTCCTCGGTCTCGTCCGCCACGAAGCGAAGGGCGAGCTCGCGCAGCGCCACGAGGTTCTCGGTTCGGAAGAAATGCATGAGCGCGTCGGGCACCTTCTCCGCCGGGTAGATGTTGCCGTGCACCATGCGCCGCCGGAGTGCCTCGGGCGAGGAGTCGATCAGCTCCAGCTGGTCCGCGCGCCGCACCACCCAGTCCGGCACCCGCTCCCGAACCCGGGTGCCGGTCATGCGCTCGACGGCGTCGGCGATGCTCTCGAGATGCTGGACATTGACGGTGGTGATCACCGCGATCCCGGCGTCGATGAGCTCGATGACATCCTCCCAGCGCTTTTCGTTGCGCCCGGCGCCGGGGATGTTGGTGTGCGCAAGTTCGTCGACAAGCGCCACCTCGGGATGGCGGGCGAGGACGGCGTCGACGTCCATCTCCTCGAACTGCGACCCCCGGTAGTCGACGACCTTGCGGGGGACGACCTCGAGGTCTCGGATCAGCTCGGCCGTGCGGGGACGCCCGTGGGTCTCGACGAACCCGACCACCACGTCGGCCCCACGGCGGTGCCGGCGCCACCCTTCGTCGAGCATGGCGAAGGTCTTCCCCACACCGGCGGCCGCGCCCAGATAGATGCGGAAGCGACCTGTGGGGCCGACTGCGTCGGACTCGACCGGTTCGCGGTGGTCTGTGGTGCCCGGCTCGGTCATGCGCCCATTGTGCCCGGTGGCCGGGTGCCCGGCAGCAACGGGCCCGCCGGTATCTTGGGAATCGAGAGACACGAGGGCGAGCCCATGGGAATACAGCGGCGAGGGGTGGTGGGATCGGTCGCCGCTCTCGTCGTCATGGCCATCCTGGCCACCGCCATGCTGCCGTTCCGGAGTCACCTCAGCAGTGCCACCACCGCCCTCGTCCTCATCCTTCCGGTCGTGATCGGGGTGGTCGTGGGAGGGTTCAAAGCCGGTGTCTTCGGCGTGGTCGCCGGATTCCTCGTCTACGACCTGCTGTTCATCCCGCCCTATTACACGTTGTCGGTGGGTGTGGGTGAGGACTGGGTGGCCCTCGGTGTCTACGTCGCCGTGATGCTGCTCGTGGCGAGCGTGGTCGCCCGTTTGGAAACGGCTCGGGCCGAGGCCCGTCAGCACGAGCGGGCCATCCGGCGGCTCTTCGAGCTCACCGATCTCCTCATCGAGGACCGGCCGCTCCCCGAGGTCCTCGAGCTCATCGTGTCCACCGTCTTCGAGGCGTTCGCGTTGCGCAGCGTCGCCTTGGTGCTGCCGGTGGAAGCCAGACTGGAGGTGGTGGCCTCGGCGGGGGCGCCCCTGTCGGATGCCGAGCTCCACGGGGTCGTGCCGGCCCCCGGGATGCCGGCCAGTCTGGGGGGCTCGACGGCGCTGCAGCCCGATCGGGCCCACACCGTGGCGCTGTCTGCCATCGGACGCCCCATCGGGTTGCTGCACATGTGGGGCGGGGAGCTCACCCCGTACGACCAGGAGCTGCTGCACACCTTCGCCAACCACATGGCGCTGGCCCTCGAGCGGGCGCAACTCCGGGAGCAGGCGATGCGCACGGAGCTGCTCGAGGAGGTCGACCGCCTGCAGCGGGCCCTGGTGGGAGCGGTGTCCCACGATCTGCGCACGCCGCTGGCCACGATCAAGGCGTCGGCATCCACCCTGCGCAACGCCCAAGCGGACGTGACGCTCCCCGACCGTGAATTGTTGCTCGAGCTCATCGACAACCAGACCGATCGCCTCGACCGCCTCGTCACCAACCTGCTCGACCTGTCGCGCGTCCAAGCGGGTGCGCTCGAATTACGCAACCTGCCGATCTCGGTGGGCGATCTGGTCGCCGACGCACTGCGCGGCATAAGCCACGCAGAGGACGCCGCCCCCGTCACACTGGCCATCGGCGACGACCTCCCTCTCGTGGACGTCGATCACCTCCTGATCGGGCAGGTGCTCGCCAACCTTCTCGACAACGCGGCCCGCTACGCTCCGCCGCACACGTCGGTCACGGTCTCTGCGTGCCTCCGTGACGACGGTCTTGTGCAGTTGGCCGTGACGGACAAGGGCCCGGGCGTGCCCCGGGCCGAGCGGACCAATGTCTTTCGCATGTTCAACCGAAGCGGAACCTCGGGCGGCACCGGCGTGGGCCTTTCGATCGCCAAGGCCTTCGTGGAGGCACACGACCAGCGGATCTGGGTCGAGGACGTGCCGGACGGGGGCGCCCGTTTCTGCTTCACACTGCCGACCGCACCGGTCCCCGTGGTCGTGCCCTGAGTGGCCAACGTCCTCGCCGTAGACGACGACCAGGCACTTCTGCGTGTCCTGAGGATCGGCCTCAGTGCGTTCGGGCACACCGTGCTCGTGGCCTCCACGGGCGAGCAGGGCATATCCCAGGCCGCTGTCGGTGCCCCCGACATCATCGTCCTCGACCTCGGCCTGCCGGACCTCGACGGCATGGAGGTGTGCCGAAGGATCCGGCAATGGAGCAGCGTGCCCATCATCGTGCTGTCGGCCGACGGAACCGAGGACAGGAAGATCGCGTCCCTGGACGGAGGGGCGGACGACTACATGACCAAGCCGTTCGGGATGGGCGAGCTCGATGCCCGCCTCCGGGTCGCGCTCCGCCACCGCGCCTCGGAGCTCGGTCAAGAGGAGGTCAAGGACATCACCGTGGGCCGACTCGAGCTCGACCTCGTCCATCACGAGGCCCGGCTCGACGGCCGGCCCGTCGAGCTCACGACCCGCGAGTTCGCCCTCCTGGTCTTTCTGGCCCGTCACGCCGGAAAGATCTGCACGCACCGGATGATCCTCGAACACGTGTGGGGGCCCCACTACGGCACCGAGACCCAGTACCTGAGGGTGTACGTGTACCGCCTGCGCCGCAAGCTCGGGGACGACAAGGGCGAGATCCTGCGCACCAACCCCGGGGTCGGATACCAACTCGTCGACGACGTCGCCCGGTAACGGGGGCCGGATCGGCATCGCTCGGCATCGCTCGGCACGCTCGGAAAACAGTGGGAACCCACATGGAGCGGAACCGGGGAATTAGCCTCGGGAAGCATCCGCTTGAAGGGGGAAGTCGATGCCTCGAAAACTGGCTGCCGAGCTGTTGGGGACCTTGATCCTGGTCTATTTCGCGGTAGGTGTGGCGACACTTTCGTTCGGATTCGGCGCCGCCGGGTCCAGTTTCGCCGCCGGAGTCGTCGCCACCGCGCTGGCCTTCGGGCTCACCCTGTTGGGCCTCGCCTACGTGCTCGGGCCCATCTCCGGATGCCATGTCAACCCCGCCGTCACGATCGGCGCTCTCCTGGCCGGCCGCATCCCGCTGGTCGAGGCTGTCGGCTACTGGGTCGCGCAGTTCGTCGGAGGCATCCTGGGCGCCCTCCTCCTCTGGGGGACCTTCAGCGCTTCTCCCTTTTACAGCAAGTCGCAGACGGGGCTCGGAGCGGACGGGTGGGGAGCCGCAAGTCACATCCACATCAGTGCCGGGGGCGCATTCCTCGCCGAGGTCGTGCTCACCGCCTTCTTCGTGTTCGTCATCCTGGGGGTGACCAGCAAGATCGGGAACGCGGCGACGGCGGGCATGGTGATCGGCCTTACACTCACGGTGGTCCACCTCATCGGAATTCCCGTGACGGGCACGTCGGTGAATCCCGCCCGCAGCCTGGGGCCGGCCCTGGTTCTCGGTGGGACCGCGCTCCATCAGGTCTGGCTGTTCATCGTGGCGCCGCTGGTGGGGGGCGTTCTGGCTGCTGGTCTCCACCTGCTCATCTATCCGCAGTCCGCGCCCGCTGGCGAGACCGCGAGTGCGTGAACCGTTGACCGACGGATCGCCCCTGAGGCGGCGTTGGCTCGTGGCGGCCACCGTCGTCGGCGCGCTGGGACTGGCGGCATGCTCGGCCACACCGACGGGCAACTCGGCCAACGGCACGACGTCGAGCGCTGCGTCGACGTCCACAACGGCTCTTCCCGTGACGACGACCCCCACCACGACTGTCGGCACCTCCAACCTGGCCGTCACGGACGAGATTCGCTCCGAGCTCGTGGCGGCCGGCGCGGCACTGAACAGCCTGCCCTCTACCTCCTACACCGGGCTCCGCCCCGGGGAGACCTATTACGCGTTCGATTCATCGACCGGGATGTACTGGGCGGGCGCCGGCCTCGTCCCGAGCTCCTCCTCCACTCGGGCGCAGGTCTCGGTCCAAGACGACGGCGCGTACCTGCTGTTCGACCGGCCCCGCGGCGGGCCGTGGAAGGCCTACGACGTCGGGCTCGCCGGCACCCCTGACGGGACCGCCTGCCCGGTCGCGGTGCCCACCGCGATCCTTCGTTCGTGGAATTGGGCACCGGGCAGCTGCCGCCCGTCCACGATCAACTGAGAGATCCCCCGGGTTCCCGGTCCAGGACGAGCCCTCAGGCCGAAGCCGGACCCCGGGAAACAGCGCCTTGCCGGGCCAGGTACCGGTCGAACGCCTCCACCTTCTGGGTGTCCTCGAAGTCCTCGTGGTAAACGATCTTTCCCCACACGATGCGGCCGAACAGGACCGCCCGGTTCTCGTAGACGGTCGCGCCGGCAGGGTCGACCACCCGGTCCGAGAACAGCACGCACACCGACGTCCGCCACGGTGGCCCGTTGACGAGAATCTCATGGGTCTCTCCGACCAGGCCCACCTCGAGGAAGCACCGGAGGAAGGCCTCGATGGCGGCCTTCCCCCGGTGCTCCCCGCTCCAGGAGCTGTCTCCGGGGAACACGAGCACGGCGTCGTCGGCGTAGGCGGCCAGGACCGGTGCCGGGTCGCCCCGACGCAGGGCATCCACGTTGCGACGAATCATGCGCCGAACAGCCGATTTGTACACGGCGACCGCTCCCTTCCTCCCGACCTGGGGAAGCCCCGATCACTCCGGTTCTGGATAGATCGATCCAATCGGAGGGTAGCTACAATGGCGGCCGGACCGTAAGCGCCACCACGAGGGACGAAGCGAGGTCCGGGAGGAGGTCCGGTGACCGGCACACGAGATCGCCTCGTCCACGTGAGCGCCGCGCTGCTCCAGCGCCAGGGCCTGACCGGGACCGGCATCAAACAGATCCTGTCCGAAGCGCATGCTCCGTTCTCCTCCCTGTACCACCACTTTCCCGGAGGGAAGGACGAGCTGGCCAGGGCGGCCATCGGTGATGCGGGCGCCCGCTACCAAGGGATCGTCGAGGCGGTCTGGGACGAGGCCCCGGACGTGATCAGCAGCGTCGCCGCCGTCTTCGACGGCGCGGCGCGAACCTTGGAGGAAACCGACTTCGCCCTCGGCTGCCCCATCGCCACGATCGCGCTCGAGGTCGCGAGCACGAACGAGCAGCTCCGATTGGCCACCGCCGAAGTCTTCGACGCCTGGATCGCCGCGTGCACGGGGCGCCTCGAGGCTGAGAACATCTCTGCCGACGACGCTCGTCTCCTCGCCCTCACCCTGATATCGCTGCTCGAAGGGGCATTCATGCTCAGCCAAGCCATGAAGAGCACCGAGCCCATGCGTGCTGCCGGCGTGAGCGCCACGGCGGCTGTGCGGAGCGTGCTCGGCCCGCCCACGGGCGGCACCCGTCCGCCGCTCACTCCCGCCACGATCCCATGACGGGCCTCTCGACGACGGATCTGCCCGGCGAGAATGCCGCCCCGACTCTGGGCGCGGCGGCGCTGGCCGAGGTGGCGGAGTTCGGCGAAGAACACCCGGTCCATGCAGGGGACATCCTGTTCCGGGCGGGTGATGTGTCCTTCGACTTCTTCGTGGTTCTGAGCGGAAGGGCCGAGGTCGTTCGCCCGGACTTCGACGGCGAGGCGGTGATCGCAACCTTTGGCGCCGGCGCCTTCCTGGGCGAGTTGAACCTTCTCACCGGGCAGCGCCCGTACCTCACGGCCCGGGTCATCGAGGACGGGCGCGTCCTGCACGTCGCCCGAGACGACTTCCGCCGGCTCATGAGCGCCAAGCCCGACATCGCCGACCTCATCTTCAACACCTTCTCGGCCCGCCGCGAACTTCTGCGCCAGGGCGACGGCGCCCGCGCCATCCGGATCGTCGGGTCCCGCTACTCCCCCGAGGCATTGGCTCTGCGGGCCTTCGCGACACGTTCACATCTTCCTCACGAATGGATCGATCTCGAAGACGTGCAGGACCCCGATGTCCTGCTGGCCGGCATGGGACTCCGGCCGCCCGACACACCTGCGGTCATCACGTCCACGGCGAGACTGCGCCACACCACGCCCGGGGAGTTCGCACAAAGCCTCGGGCTCACCTTCCGACCCGTTCCGGGCACGCTCTTCGACCTCGTCGTGGTCGGCACGGGTCCCGCCGGGCTGGCCTCCTCGGTCTACGGCGCGTCGGAAGGCCTCAACACATTGTGTCTCGACGCCGTCGCCGTCGGCGGCCAAGCCGGAGCCAGCTCGCGCATCGAGAACTACGCGGGGTTCCCGAGCGGGATCTCCGGGGAGGACCTGGCGTCTCGGACGGCCATCCAGGCCCAGCGTCTCGGGGCGCGCCTCAACGCTCCGTGCGAAGCAACGGGGCTGCGTCCCGAGCACGGGTTCCATGTCATCACGCTCGCCGACGGGAGCGAGATCCCCTGCCGGGCCGTGATCGTCGCCTCCGGCGCGCGCTACCGCCGGCTCGAGGTGGACGATCTCGAGCGTTTCGAAGGCGCAGGCGTGTACTACGCCGCCACCGACCTCGAATCCCGGATCTGCACCGGGAGCGAGGTGATCGTCGCCGGCGGTGGGAACTCCGCAGGGCAGGCCGCCATCTATCTCGGCCAGCAGGGTTGCGGGGTCGTGATCGCCATCCGGAGGGACGATCTGTCATCCACCATGTCCCGCTACCTGATCGAACGGATCGTGGCCAACCCGGGCATCAAGGTCCTGGCCAATACCGAGGTCCGAGCAGTCGCCGGTCGAGGCCATCTCGAAAACGTGACGCTCGAACACACGCCGACACACACCTCCAAGACCGTTGCCTGTAAGGGGTTGTTCTGCTTCATCGGGGCCGAACCGGCCACCTCGTGGCTCGAGGAGTCCGTGGCACTCGACTCCCGCGGTTTCATCCTCACCGACCGCGACCTGTTCGAGGGCGACAATGCCGCCGTGCCGTTCGCGGGACGCGACCCGCTGCCGTTCGAGACTTCGACGATGGGTGTGTTCGCGGCAGGCGACGTACGTCACGGATCGCTCAAGCGTGTCGCGGCCGCTGTGGGCGAGGGATCGAGTGCGGTCCGGTCCGTGCACGAACACCTGGCCGCCAGCACCTGACATCGGGGGCCGCCGAACAGAGCGACCTCACGGGTGCGATCGGCGCGTCGCAGGTACCCTTGCCCCGTGAGCGACGTCGTCACCTCCGAGCAGCGCCGGTCCTGGGCGGAGGACGGGTGGTGCGTGCTCGAGCGCGCCGTGCCCGACGAAGACCTCGTGGCTGCGCAGAACGCGGTCGGGAAGCTGTTCCCGACCGCACAGCAGATGGCTACCGACGGTGAGGGCGGCGAGGCCGAGCGATGGCGTACGTGGGACGCTTCGTGGCCGGAGTTCCCCTTCCGGAGCCGCACGTTGAACGGCCTGGTGCTCAGCGACTTGATGATCGACCTCGCCCGGGAACTGCTGGGCACCGACGACGTCCGTCTGTACCTGGCCGTCGCCTCGGCCAAGTACGCCGGACAACCGTCGGAGTACAACCAGCTCCTCCACACCGACTTCCCGAACCACACCTTGACGGTGCCCAGGCCTGAAGCGGGGTACCACCAGATGGAGACGTTCATCTACCTCAACGACGTGGGCCCCCACAACGGCGCAACCCGCTTCGTGTCCCGGACCCGCACGCGTCACGTCCCCGTGGAGGAGCACACGCTGAACCTCGAGGACTACCGGGACCTCTACGACGACCCCGGCGACGCCTCGGCCCACGCCGGTTCGATCGTCGTGTACCGCCCGGACGTGTACCACCGGTCGGTGGATTTCTTCGATCCGGCACAGGCGCGCTTCATGTTGCATGTCTCGTACAAGCCCGCCGCCATGGAATGGGGCGGTTACCAGGCGTGGCCCATCAAAGGGTTCTCGATGGAGTGGCACAACTTCGTCCAGCAGGCCACCCCGCGGCAGTTGACCGCTCTGGGCTTCCCCGCACCGGGCCACCCCTTCTGGACCGAGCAGACACTCGCCGGCGTGGCGGGCCGCTACCCCGAACTGGATCTCGGGCCCTGGAAGGCGGCCTGCACCGACGGGCGCTGAAGCCTGGCGCCGGAGCAGGAGACCGACCCACTACTCACACCCGCGACACGCCCCTACCCGGCCGGCTTCGGCTCCCGGTGGGGGTCGCCCGAGACCGACTCCAGGGCGTTCAGCGCGCCCTGGAGGCGCCGGACCACCACGACGTCCTGGGGTGTCGTGTCCATAAGCTCCCCGGACTCGATGGCCTCGATGAACCGTCTGAGCACCCCGGCGGCAGGGTCGGGGCCCTTGCGGGAGGGGGGTCGGCGGGTCGACGCCATGGCTTCTATCTTTGACTCCCCGCATCCGCAGCGGGTGGATGCGAAAGCCCACCGCACGCGGCCAGTCGCCAGGGCAGCGAGCCCGACTCGAACATCAGCGTTCACCGAGGGCCGGTCGCCTGCACCTCGCAGTCGATCAGCGCCTCGAACGCGTCATAAGCCGATGCGGTGACCAAGCCCCGGCACCGTCGGAACAATTCGGCGAGATGAGGACCGACCCGGGAAGTACCCGAGTTGTGACGCACGATGTCCAATTCGTTGGCGAACGTCAACTCCACGAACTCGGTGAGCGAGGTCGACGCAAGCTCGGTGGTGGTGAGCTCGAACCGGTCCCGAAACCACACCGCAGCTCCTCGTCCGAGCTGCGGATACACAGAGTCCCGGTCGCAGCTCGCGTACAGGTACACCAGGGTTTCTGCCTTCTCGCCGATCAAGGCGCACAGCGCAGGTCGCTCCTCGAGCGTGAGGAGCGGCCGATCGAATCCGTAGGTCCCGTAGGCGGCGTGGCACAAGCCCGCCAGCGCAAGGTCCTCCGGCGCATTCCAGGATCTCAACATCGCCTCGGTGCGCACGAGGTGGTCGAGCAAGCTGCCACCGGGATGCGGGATCGTTCCTGCGCCCCGATCGCCGAGCGCCACGAGCACCGCGCTCGCTCCAGACATGGGTGACCTCCCACCGGTCCCGGGATCGACGTCTCCACGCCGGCAAACCCATTGTGCACCTGCAACGGCGGCGCTGCTCGTCGGGTGCGCCTAACGTCGGACGCGGCTGAAGAACGACAGGATGCCAACCGTCGCACTCACCTGCTGGGTGGTGAGGCCGACGGCTCGTCTCGGGTCGGCGCCCGGCCAGGTATGGCCGCCCCCGACGATGGTGTAGAGGACCACCGAGGTCCCCCGGGCACACCCGTACCACTGTTGGTGGATGACCTGAGATCCGGATCGGACACGGCGGGGGACGGTGCCACAACGGTCGAGCCGTGCCCAGTCCCCCATGTTGCGCTGCGTGCCGCGTACCTTCACCCCCGGGAGCGACAGGCCGACGGCGCCGTTCTGGTACGGGACGAGGGGGTCCTCGGTTCCGTGGAACGCCAGGATCGACATGGGCCGAGTGCAACCGAGCTGGAACTCGACGGCGACCGTGGCCACGGCAGCGACCCGGCTCTCACGGGCGCAGGAATAGATGATCGTGAACGCGGCCCCCGCCGAAAAGCCGGCGGCGAAGACAGAGCTCCTGTCGATGCAATAGGTGTTCTCGAGGGAGGAGACCAGCTCGTCGACAAAGGCGGCATCCGAGCCGTGGGCGTTGAACTGCCATTCCGACTCCGCGCCTTGGGCGCGCGGGACGGCCACCAGGTAACCGGCGGTCGATCCCCGGGAAGGCAGACCGGTCAAAGAGGAGAACTGCGACGGACCAGAGCCGAACCCGTAGAAGAGCAGGATGAGGGGTGCCGGCCGGGCGGCCCGGTACGTCCCGGGAACCGACAGCTGGTACGAACCGGTGACCGCACCGACGTGCAGGGTCTGGTCCTGCTCCCGACCAGCGGGAACCGCACTCAGCGGCGCGGGCCGCCCACACCCGGCGGAACGCTCGACCTTGTGGCTCGTCTTCGTCGAGGTGGAGCTCCCGGTGCTGCACGACGTGGCACCGAACACGAACGCCCCGAGAACCGCCGGGACCAACACGAGGCCGGCGGCACGGTGCCAGGACTTCGCGTGACTTGGGTGCCCCCGTCTCACGCGCCGATGCTACAAATGGGCGGCTCGGGTTCGGATCGCCGGGTCAAAGACGTCTCTGGCCTCGAAGGAATCTCCTGGACCGACGTCATGCGCCCCGGGCTGTCCGCCGAGGATGAAGCGGTGACCGAGGAGACTGAAGCGGCGGGCTGATCTCCCCAAACCCCGATGCCTACGACCGTGATCAGCCGTTGGCTCCGTGTGGCGTCAGAAAGTACGCGAGGTACGCGGCCGGCAGAGACACCCGCACGCATTCCACGACCGGGCTGAGGCCCAGGGCTCTGGCGCACGTGCACGACGGCCCCCAAACGTCCGGGGGACCGTCTGAGAGGTTTGGGGCTTCGAACCATCG
>JARLGQ010000127.1 GCA_031292675.1 Acidimicrobiales bacterium | reverse complement strand
GGGCACGGCCACGAACACGGTCGGCCGACACGCCGGGAGGTCTTCGGCGACCGTGGTGAGGCTGCGGGCGAACCAGGTCTCGCCGGCCACGGCGATCGGCATGAAGTCGCTGACCATCCGCTCGGCGATGTGGCTGAGCGGCAGGAACGACAAGAAGCGTTCGCCTTCGCCGATGTCATAGACGGGGGCCACGCAACGCAACGACCACATGATGTTGGCGTGGCTGATCACCACCCCCTTTGGGGGGCCGCTTGTGCCGCTCGTGTAGACGATCGTCGCCACGTCATCGGGCTGAACCTGACGGGACCGTTCCTTTACCGCCTCGGGGTCGCGGGCGAGCCGGTCGGCGCCCACGCCCCGAAGATCCTCGAAGCCGATGACAAAGCTGTCACCGGCCCGGCGTGCGCCGTCCGCCAGGACCACCCGCTCGAGGGCGGGCAGCTCGTCGCGGACCTCGAGAACCTTGCCTAGCTGGGCGTGGGTGTCCACGAAGCACACTGCGACCTCGGCGTGGCCGAGGATGTAGGCGACCTGGGCCGGTGAGCTCGTGGGGTAGACGGGCACCGTCACGCTCCCGTTGAGCAGTGTTCCGAGGTCCGCCAGGTGCCACTCCACTCGGTTGGCCGACAAGATTGCCACCCGCTGACCGGGGCCGACGCCAAGCTCGGCCAGGCCCCCGGCGATCTGCGTGGCGGCCAGGAGGTACTCGGCCCACGTGGTGGCCTTCCACTCCCCGGCGGTGGAACGCTCGTCCGGGCAGTGCCGCATCGCCGGGCGATCGGGATGACGCCGCCCGTTGGCGATGAAGGCATCAACGATCGTGGCGCCCTGTTCAGGTGCTACTCCGACCGATCTCTTCTCGGTCCCCACTCGATGGTCCCGGTTATGTAGAAGAGACGTCACACCTATTCCCTAGGACGATCCAGCAGATCAGCACCAGTGCCGAAGGGCTCTTTTCAAACACCGAAGCGCGGCCTGCCCAAGAAACCTTCGCCCGACCCGGGCGGACAGCACCGGAGGTGAGGACGGCACAGCCCACCTCCGAGTAGTGGCATTCTGGAGGCAAGTGGCACCCGCCCTCGCAACGGGGTCAAGGCCCAGGTCCACGCGGTCATGGCCAAGAACGGGATCCTGCCCGCCCGGGTGGAGATGTTCGGCCCCGGCGGCCAGGCCCAGCTCGACGGTCTCGACGTGCCCATGAACATCACCCAGCCGTCGAGCCCCGCCGCTGCCCGACAGCTCCATCTCTGGCAACTGCCTCACCCGGGCTGGAACACCAGCCGTGATGACGGTTCCACAGCAATCCCCCCGTCCCTCGTCGCGCCAGGCCTTTCGGCCCTGTTGTCGTCAGGGGCACGGGCTCACCATAAAGAGGGCGGGATCCAAGATCCCGCAGGAAGGAGACGAGCCAAGGGGGTTTGTTGAGAGAGCCACCGGGCTATTAACAGGAGGTTCAGATGCTGGTTTGCGAGTTCATGCACAGCCCGGCCGTAACCTGCAATCCTGACGCGACGCTCGAACATGCCGCTCGTGAGATGGACCGCTTGAATGTGGGATGTCTCGTTGTGGTCACGGACGGTGGTCATCTGGCCGGCATTGTGACCGACCGCGACATCGCGGTAAAGGGCGTCGGGTGGGGCCACGACTCCGCCACCCCCGTTGTCAAGGTGATGACCAAGGGTGTCGCCGTGATTCAATCCGACGCCCTCATCTCCGAGGTCGCCAGCAAGATGGCGCTGTGGGGTGTTCGTCGGATGCCCGTCGTGGATGTATCGGGGGAACTCAAAGGAGTGATTGCACTCGACGATGTGACCACAGCCATGAGTGATGAGATTGGTTTCCTTCGGGAGACGGTGTCCACGCAGGCAAGCGGCGGTCGGGGTTGGGACGGGTCATAATGCGATGAGGAGCCCAGAGCCGTGCTGAGTCGGCCGTAGATCTGGGCACCCATTCCGTACGCTGAGATCGAGAGGTGCGCGCCACGAGCATGAGGGCCGAGGAGCGTATGAACGAAGGTGGCGAGAGAATCGTGGTCGGCGTGGACGGCTCCCTGTCGTCGCACCGGACCCTCCGCTGGGCGGCCCGCCAGGCCAAGCTCACCGGCGCGTCCCTGCAGGTCGTCACCTGCTGGGAGTACCCGACCAGCTACGGCTGGGCACCCCCGTACCCGGCAGACTTCGACCCAGGGGGAGACGCCAAGCGCATCCTCGAAGTGACGGTCGCCGAGGCGCTCGGCGATGACCCTGGCATCGACATCGATCTCACCGTTGTCGAAGGTCGCCCCGCCCCGGTGCTTCTGGATGCAGCGCGCGGAGCGTCGCTCCTCGTCGTGGGCAGCCGCGGCCACGGTGAGTTCACCGGCATGCTCCTCGGGTCAGTCAGCGAGCATTGTGTCGGCCACGCCCGATGCCCGGTCACCGTGGTGCGGGACGGGGGCGACCATGATGGCAGTGACCCCAGCTAAAGACGATCTTGTGATAGCGGGCGGACTGTTTCCGAAGCTCACACCCAGGCGGAGGAATTCTCGCCTTGAGGGGGCGGGGAATCCTAAATCCCTCACCCCAACCCGAACCTCTGGTTCGCTAGCGACAAACGATGTTGCACTTCAGCGTCGGCATTCTCGATTTCCTCGCGGGGAACAAACCATCGGACGACAGCGCCTAACACATCAGGGCCACCACCCTCGACCCACTCGGGGGATCCTTGGCGGTCTGTCGGGGCTGCCAACTGAAAAATCTCGGTCCATTCAAGTTCGGGTTTGGCGCTGAGCTGCCATTCGATCTCAAACCTGTCGCCGATCTCCTTGACGGTAGTCCGGTCGACGATTCTGATGTCCTTGCTCTTGGTTCCAGCCATATCCAGCACCATCCCTCTGCCGCCTCTTTGCCACCCACGAAGAGTAATGAGGTCACCCGAATAGTGCCGCCTTCGATGCACCTATCCTGGACCGCCGATCTTGGCCGGGGTCGCACTACGACCGCCTCGCTGCCCTGGTGGAGGACATCCACCGCGCCCAGCACGACGCCGAGCCGCACTGAACACGTCCGCCATCGGTGCCGGTGAGGGCCCTCGAACCTACGTCGGTGACGGCGAGGGGGCGTCGGGTCCGGGACTTCCTCCTAGTCAACCTCTGTCGAGCGGGTGACCTTTGGCACTTGCGGTACAGGCCGGCCCGGGCGACGGTGGGGGGATGGACAAGGTCGTCGCGACCTCGGCACGCACCGCTCGACGCGCCCGCACCGACCTGGTGCGGTGCCTCGTGGCGGGTGGCGGCCGGTACTCGACGGCCCTGGGCATCGACGTCGAGGCCGGTGACACCGAGATCGACCGGTGGTTCATGGCGGCCACCTTGTTCGGGGCTCGGATTCCAGCCACGATCGCCGAGCGCACCTTTCTCGTGTTGGACGAGGCGGGGGTGACGGTGGCCACCGCCCGAGCGTTTACGTGGGACGACCTCGTCGCCCTGCTCGATCGTGGCGGATACGCACGATACGACTACAAGACGGCCACGCGGCTACACGCCCTGTGCGACGTGCTCGGCGGGCGCTACGGCGGGCGCGTGTGCGCCATCCCGGACGGCGCCCACACACCGGCCGAGCTCGAGAAGGCCCTCGACGACCTGCCCGGCTGGGGGCCGGTCACCGTCGGGGTGTTCCTGCGCGAACTGCGCGGCGTGTGGCCGCTCGCCTCGCCCGCACTCGACCCCCGGGCGGCGGCCTGTACCTGGCACCTCGGCCTCGTCGACGAAGGTGCCCGTGACCCGCTCGGCCGGCTGCGATCCCTGTCGTCGGCGGCCGGTGTCGATCGGCGCGACCTCGAAGGCGCCCTCGTACGCACCGCTCTGGCCCACCGCGCCGATCTCAGAACCTGTCCCGGTGGGTGGGACTGCGTCGTCGTGGCGCGTCTGGCACCGGGGACACCGAATCGGGTGCGGGCGGGGGCCCGGTGATGGCAACCGGGCACTTGCCGGCCGATCTGTCCGGCGATCGGGGATTCCTGCTCGCGCCGCATACCGCCGACTGCATTCTCGAGGCGTGGGGACCGGATCGGGTCACGTGCCTGGCGGAGGCCGTCGGCGCGCTGGTGAGCGTGTTTGCCGACGTGGGCGACACCGCCACCACAACGACGCTCCCGGTGGTCCTCGAGCCTGCCCCCACCCCCGACCTTCTCGTGGAGCTGCTCGAAGAGGTCATCTACACCGTCGACGTGTTCGGGAAGGTGCCCGTGCACGTCCATCTGGCCGAGGCCGAGGACGGCGGGGTGGCCGGCGACCTGGAAGTCGTCGAAGCCGCCGAGGTGGTCCTGATCGGGTCGGTCCCCAAGGCCGTGTCATGGCACGGCCTTGAGATCGCAGAAGACGGGGGAACGTGGCGGTGCCGGGTCGTCGTAGACGTATGAGCCCGCGCCGACGCCTCGTCCCCGACGGCCCCGACCGGTGGCGCATCGAGCGCACGGGGGCGATGCGAGTGCCTGGCGTGGTGTACGCCTCGCAG
>JARLGQ010000126.1 GCA_031292675.1 Acidimicrobiales bacterium | reverse complement strand
GTGCTTCGTGGTGGTGGACGTGGAGACGACGGGCGGTTCGCCCGCCACGGCGGCGCTGACCGAGTTCGCGGCGGCCAAGTACCAGGGCGGCGAATGCGTGGGCGAGCTCCAGTCACTGGTGGACCCGGGATGCGGCGTCCCACCACTGATCTCGATGCTCACCGGGATCACCGACGACATGGTGCTCGGCGCCCCGCCGGTGTCGAGTGTGTTGCCCTCGTTGCTCGAGTTCGTCCGCGGCTCGGTGATCGTCGGCCACAACGTCGGGTTCGACCTGTCGTTCCTCGACGCCGCCCTCGGCGCCGGCGGCTACGAGCCACTCCCGAACACCACCGTCGACACCCTGGCACTGGCCCGTCGCCTCGTCCGGCCCGACGTCCCCGACTGCAAGCTCCGCACCCTGGCGTCGGCGCTGCGCCTGGAGCACCTGCCCTCGCACCGCGCCCTCGACGACGTGCGCGCCACCGCCGACCTGCTGCACCGCCTCATCGAGCACGCCACCGGCTACGGCGTCTTCGTGCTCGGGGACCTTCTCGACATGGTGGCGAAGCCGCCCCTGCGTTCGACCCGGGTGTCGGAGGTCGGGTAGGTAGGATCCGGGTCGTGCTCCACGCCTTCGTGCTCATCGACGCCGAGCCGTCCCGCATCGCGGCGTTGTGCCAGGAGCTGTCGGGCACCGAAGGGATCACCGAGGTGTTCTCCGTCGCCGGCGGCGTGGCCGACATCATCGCCATCGTCCGGGTACGCCACCACGACGATCTCGTCGGGGTGGTGACCGGACGCATCGCCGCCCTGGAGGGGATCGAGTCGACCACGACGCTCGTCGCCTTCGAGGCCTACAGCCGCCACGACCTCGAGGCGATCTGGGACCTCGGGCCCGGCTGATTGCGGCGTCCCCGGATCACGAGCCAGAGCGCGAACACGAACTCACCGAGTCCCGTAACGGCCGAGACATCGGACGAGGAGCCTCGGACGAGCGCCCGGACGACGGTGTCGAACACGTAGCCGAAACCTGCGATGGCGAGCAGGACGCCCAGCATCGTCGGGACATAACCCGATCTGCAGGCCAGGCAGGCCAGGACAAGCAGGTTCAAGCCGAAGAGGACGAGCCCTGCGTCCCAGATGTCGGTGAAGGTGTCGATGTGCCCGAGCGCCTGGCCGTGCAGGCGGAGCACTCCGACGAGTTGGCTGATGGCGACGACGAAGACCCCGGCGTACGCAACCCGGAGCCACGCCGCAAGCTTCGACAGCGCTTCGCTCACCGGCTTGAACATGCGGTACAGCGCCCGTGCAACGACGACATCGAGTGCGGCCACGAGATAGAGGCTCAGGATGCCGAACCGGAACACAGCCTCGTGGCCCGCCACGTTCTTGGCTGTCCGTGCGGCATCCCCCGGAACCACGAGCCCCTTCACGGCGACGAGGTATCCAAAGGCCGAGAGCACCGACATGAGCAGGAGCCCGACTCCGGCCGTGGTGCCAGCCTTGCGAACCACCTGGCTCGCCTCGGCATCGACGGACTCGGTCGTCGGCGCCGTGGGCCGCTCGAGCGTTGCTCTGGTCATGATCTCTCCGATGGTCGGGGCTTACGTCGTAAGTACATGGTAAACTTACGGCGTAAGGATGTCAAGGCCATCGGGGCCCCGTCAGGACGGGGCGGCGGCCGCCTCCTGCGAGGTGCGCACCAGGTTCTCGAGCACGACGTGGGCGGCCCCCTCGTCGAGGACGGCGCGGGCGTGCTCGACCCCCTGGGCCAGATCGGCGCTCAGCCCCGCCACGACGAGCCCGGCCGCGGCGTTCACCACCGCGATGTCGCGGTGCGCGCCGCGCTCGCCCGCCAGGACGCGCCGGACCACCTCGGCGTTGACCCCGGCGTCCCCGCCGCGCAGCTCCCCGAGCGACGCCGTGGCGAGCCCGAGGTCGGTCGGGTCCACCGTGTAGCGACGGGTCTCGACATCCGCGCCGCCCTCGAGGACGGTGGAGGGCCCCGTGGTCGACAACTCGTCGAGACCGTCGGCCCCGTGCACGACCATGGCCCGCCGTGCCCCGTTCGCCACGAGCACACTGAGCATCTTCTCGGCCATGGCGGGGTCGCTGACGCCGACGACCTGCAGGCGCGCCCGCGCCGGGTTGGCCAGGGGGCCGAGGAAGTTGAAGACGGTGGCGACGCCGAGCTCGCGTCGCACCGGGATGGCGAAACGCATGGCGGGATGAAAGCGCGGCGCGAAGCAGAACCCGATGCCGGTCTCCTCGATGCAGCGGGCGACACCGGGAGGGCCCAGGTCGATGACGACCCCGAGGGCTTCGAGGACGTCGGCAGAGCCCGCCGCCGAGGTGGCGGCCCTACCCCCGTGCTTGCACACCCTCGCCCCCGCCCCCGCCACCACCAGGGCGGCGATGGTCGACACGTTGATCGACAGGCTGCGGTCCCCACCCGTGCCGCAGGTGTCGACCAGTTCCTCGGGTCGGGGCACCGGCAACGGCTCGGCGTGGGTGAGCATGGCCCGCACCAGGCCCGTCATCTCCTGGACCGTCTCGCCCTTGAGGCGCAAGGCGGTGACGAAGGCGGCGATCTGCGCCGGCGTGGCGGCGCCGGCGAGCACCTCGCCCAGGGCCAGGGCGGACTCGTCGGCGGTGAGGTCGTTTCCCGACAGGAGGCGGCCGAGCACGCCGGGCCAGCCCCCCAGCGCCGCGAAAGCGCTCTCGTCTCGTTCCCCGCCCCCGGCCCTGTCGTCGTCACTCACGGCGGCGTCCACGGCGACGTCAATCCCACCACAGGTCGTGGTCCAGGACGCCCCGCGCCACCAGGCCGAGCTGGACCTGGCTCGTTCCCTCCACGATGGTGAGCTGCTTGGCGTCGCGATACCACTGCTCGGTGGGATGGTCCTCCATGTACCCGGCCGCCCCGAGCAGCTGCACGGCGAGGCCCGAGGCGCGCACGGCGAGCTCGGTGGCGTGGTACTTCGCGGCCGACAACATGGGCACCCACTCCTTGGTGAACTTCCCCTGGTCGGCGAGCCACGCGGCGCGGTAGGTGAGCAGACGGGCCGCCTCGAGGTCCACCGCGCACTTGGCGATCTCCCACTGCACGCCCTGGAAGTCGGCGATGGTCTTGCCGAACGCCTCACGCTGCTGGACGTATTCCGTGGCGTACATGAGGGCACCCTCGGCCAGGCCGATGCCGCGGGCCGCCACGACGGGGCGCATCGAGTTGAGCCCCAGCATGGCGAGCCGGAACCCCCCCACCTCGCCGATGACGTTGGTCGGTGGGACCCGCACGTCACCGAGCAACAGCTCACCCGTGTCGACGCCGCGCACCCCCATCTTGTGGTCCGTCCGTCCGACCTCCACCCCCGGCCAACCGCGCTCGACGATGAACGCGGTCACCGAGTCATGGGCACGGCTGGCGGGGTCCGACGTCTTGGCGAACACCGTGTACCAGTCCGCTTCGCGCACACCGGACATCCAGCACTTGGTGCCGTTGAGGACCCAGCCGTCGCGGCGGTCGGGATCGGGGGTGGCGCGTGTGCGCATGCCCATCACGTCGCTGCCGGCCTGGGGCTCGGACAGGCCGAAGGCGGCCCGCCGCGCCCCGGTGGCGATGTCGGGCAGGTACCGCTGTTTCTGCTCCTCGGTCCCCGCGATCATCACGGGCCCCGTCGGGAGACGGGTGAGCAGCAGCATGAGCGCGGCCGTGTTGGAGTACTTCGCCACCTCCTCGATGGCGATGGTGAGCCCCAGGATCCCCGCGCCCGAGCCCCCGTACTCCTCGGGGATGCACAGGCCGAGCAGCCCCGCGTCGCGAAACGCCTCGAAGACGTCGGTCGGGTAGGCGCCGCTCCGGTCGATGTCCCGAGCCCTGGGCATGACCTTGTCGCGCGCCAGGCGGCGGACCGTCGCCTGCAGGTCCGACAACTCGGGAGTGAGATCGAAGTCCATCGCCCCGGAGGCTACGCCTAGCTCCGCAGGGCGACGGTCACCTCGATCTCCACCGCTCCGCCCCGGGGCAACGCCGCCACCCCGATGGCCGACCGGGTGTGACGACCCTCCTCGCCGAAGACACGGTGGAGCAACAGGCTGGCCCCGTCCACCACGGCAGGCTGCTCGTGGAAGTCGGGCGTCGAAGCCACGAATCCGGTCACGGTGAGCACGCGCGCCACGCGGTCGAGGCTTCCGAGCGCCTGCTCGAGCACGGCCAGGGCGTTGAGCGCACACACCTCGGCCGCCTGCGCGCCCTGCTCCACGCTGACGTCGTCGCCGAGCGTGCCCACGCAGGTGAGCACCCCGTCGATGCGCGGGAGCTGTCCCGACGTCCTGGCCACGTCCCCGTGGACGACCACGGCGTCGAGCGGGTCGTGCGGGGGATGCGGACCGTAGAGGGTCAGCCCCTGTGACGCCAGGCGGTCAGCGATGCGTCCACCCACGCCGGCAGCGTAGAGCCCGGGCCCCGACCTCAGGCCGACTTGCGGCGCTGCCTGAGGATCCGACGTCGTTCGCGCTCGGTGGCTCCACCCCACACGCCTTCGCGCTCGCGGTGGGCCAGGGCGTGCTCGAGGCAGGCCTGGCGGACCGGGCATACGGCGCAGATCACCTTGGCCTCCTCGGCGTCCTCGTCGGACACCGGGTAGAAGACCTCAGGGTCGATGCCCTGACAAGCGGCTCGCTTGCGCCAGCTGGCGACGGAGGGGGCGGTCATTGGAGTCACTTCCTCAAGCACTCTGTGTGTTTATATTTTCTCTCATTGTGAGATTTTCCGCCAACGAACCGATGACCAGGGACAATGGTCCCCTCAAAGGAGAATCAGCGGAAGAATAAGTATGGCGCACGCTCGCGACCGTGTAAAGAACACCGTGGTCGGGGACCTGACCCGGGAGCGGTCGGAAGCTCTCCGGGGACCGGCACCCGACGGTGCCCTGCCGGCATACACGCAGGTGGCGGCAGGTTTCTCGTTGGCAAAGACCGCTCAGGGACGCAGGTCGGTCAGCAGCTCCGCCCGGACCTCGCCGGACAATGCGCATTCGGCCCGGTACTCGGGGTGGTCGACGGCCAGGGTCACCGGGCCGGCCGCGAACCGCTCCACCTGGGCGGGGTCGAGGCCGAACCGGACGTAGTGCACCGACGCCGTGATCTCGGGCCGGGTGAGGGCCTCCTCGTGGGCGGCCTCGGGCTCGGCCCGCACGATCTCCTCCAAGGCGCGGCCTTCCTCCACCCCACCCGTGTCCCGGGCCGGAGCCTCCCCGGCCAGCCGCAGGACGACCGAGTGCTCGATCCCCACCAGCCGGGGCAGCCAGTCGCGCAGGGCGTCCTCCCCTGTCAGCTCGATGAACAGCGTCGCCCACAGCTCACCGGGCTCGGGGATGAGGGGGTTGTAGATGTCGAGCTCCTTTTGGATCTGCTCGTCGGAGACCATGCGTTCGGCGCGCGCCATCTCCTGGATCTGGGAGCGCATCGTCTCGCGGTTCTCGAACAGCAGCGACACGATGGACCCCACCTGCACGCGCCGGCGCCGCTTGAGCTCGATGACCTTGCGGCGGTACTCGTCGCGGTCGCGCTCATAGGCGCGCAGGTCGGCGATGTCGTCGAGCGTGAGCATCCTGGTGCGGGTGTTCATGACCTGGCACTCCTGTCTACAGATGCGCCGGGCCGGCCCGGCGGAGAACCGGACCGGCCCGCGCACTGACACGTCACCGACGCACGCGCCGGTCGGGCGCCGGCCACCTGCGCGGCTCGAGGTGGCTCAGGTGAGTGACTTGAGCCCTTCGGTGAAGCGACCGGCGTGGCTCTTCTCGGCGCGGGCCAGGGTCTCGAGCCAGTCGGCGATGTCCTCGAACCCTTCGTCGCGCGCGGTGCGGGCGAACCCCGGGTACATCTCGGTGTACTCGTAGGTCTCTCCCTCGACCGCCGACTTGAGGTTGTCGGCGGTGGGGCCGACGGGGACGCCGGTCACCGGGTCCCCGACTTCACGCAGGAAGTCGAAGTGGCCGAAGGCGTGGCCGGTCTCGCCCTCGGCGACGGAACGGAACAGGGCGGCGACGTCGGGGTAACCCTCCACGTCGGCTTTCTGGGCGAAGTAGAGGTAGCGCCGGTTGGCCTGGCTCTCGCCGGCGAACGCCTCCTTCAGGTTCGTCTCGGTCTTGGATCCCTTCAGTTTGGGCACGGTGTTCCCTTTCTCCTTCATCGGTCTCGTCGGTCGGGTTGTCTGGGGTTGCGGTCGGTCCCGGGCCCTCAGGCCCCGGTGGTCGCCGTCACACGCCCACGGTCACGTCGGGGGATGCCGATCGCCGCCCCGGCCGGGCGGGCCGGCAGTCGCGGCAGCGGCCGCGGAACACGACCTCGGCATCGCCCACGTCGAAGCCCTCGTCGGCGCCCTCGGGCACGGTGACGCTGCTGAAGTCGGCGTGGAGGTCGCGCACCTTGCCGCATCCGCGGCACACGAGATGGTGGTGCACCCCGTCCACATTGGGGTCGAAACGGGTCATGCCCACGCCGAGGTCGAGGGCGGCGATCTCCCCCATGTCGGCGAGCTCGTGCAGGGTCTGGTAGACGGTCTTGAGCGAGATGGTCTCCATCTGGGCCCTGGCGGCGGCATGGATGGACTCGGCCGTGGGGTGGCTCACGTCGCCGTACAGCACGCGGAAGATGCACTGGCGCTGGGCGGTGATCTTGCGTCCCTGGGCGCGGAACAACGCGCTGAGCTCCTCGGGCGATCGCATGGCAGCCAGCAGGATATCACCAACGATTGTTTCTTGACAACCGTTGTCGAAATCGTGCCCGAGCACGGCCCGGGCCCGGCCTGAGGGACCTTCCCGGCGCACTGCGCTCGCGCCCGGCTGTGGCAGGCTGGCCCGGTGCCGCCGGCCCGCGCCTCAGTCCCCCCGGCGCGCGGCAGCTTCAACCGGTCCGAGGCCCTGAGCCGGCTCGGGGAGGAGACCTTCGACGTCCTGGTCGTCGGGGGTGGGATCACCGGTGCCGGGGTGGCGCTCGACGCCGCCTCGCGGGGGCTCCGCACCGCCCTCGTGGAGCGCGACGACTTCGCCTCGGGGACCTCGTCGAAGTCGTCGAAGATGGTGCACGGAGGCTTGCGCTACCTCCAGCAGCGCGACTTCCGCCTGGTGTACGAGGCGTTGCACGAGCGCCAGCGCCTGCTCGAGAACGCGCCCCACCTCGTCGCCCCGCTTCCGTTCCTCATCCCCCTGTTCGGAAGGGACGGGGTGGTGAACAAGGGCATGGCGCGCGCCTATGCCACCGCCCTCACCCTCTACGACATCACAGGGGGGCTCCGCATCGGCCGTCGCCACCGGCGGATCACCCGGGCCGAGGCGCTCGCGCACCTCCCGACGCTGCGCACGGACCGGCTCGTGGCGGGCTTCATCTACTACGACGCCCGGGCCGACGACGCCCGGCTCACCCTGACGATCGCCCGCACCGCCGCCCTCGACCACGGGGCGGTGATGGCCAACTACGTCGAGGTGACGGGACTTCTCACCGACGCCTCTGGTGACGTGCGCGGCGCCCGGGTGCGGCCCGCGCTGCCCGGTGGCGAGCCGTCGGCGGAGCTCGAGGTGCGGGCCCATGTCGTCGTGAACGCCACGGGCGTGTGGGCCGACGAGGTGCGCGCCCTCGAGGAGCCGTCGCATCCGCACTCGATCCGGCCCGCCAAGGGAATCCACGTCACCGTGCGCCGGTCCAAGCTGCCCGCCGACATCGCAGCCGTCATCCCCGTCCCCAAGGACCGGCGTTCGATCTTCGTGGTGCCCTGGCCCGACGGCGACGACGTCTACCTCGGCACCACCGACACCGACTGGGACGGGCCCCTCGACGACCCCGCCTGCCTGCCCGCCGACGTCGACTACGTCCTGGACGCGGCCAACGGTGCTGTCACCGAACCGCTCACCCGTCACGACGTGACCGGGGTGTGGGCGGGGCTGCGGCCCCTTCTCGCCCCTGCCCAGGGCCATCACGTGAGCGCCCGCACCGCCGACCTCTCGCGCCGCCACACCGTGCGGGTCTCGCCCCACGGCATGGTCACGGTGACCGGGGGCAAGCTCACCACGTACCGGCGCATGGCCGAGGACACCGTCGACGCCGTGGTGAAAGGCCTCGGCTCCCGCGTGCCCGAGGGAGCGCGCCGCTGCCAGACCAAGCGACTCGCCGTCCGTGGTGCGTCGGGGCTCGAGCCCTTGCGCCTCCCCGGCGCGGCGTCGGGCTTCGGAGTCGACGAAGACGTCTTCGCCGCGCTGGTCGGGCGCCACGGCGGCGAGACCCCCGCCGTGCTCGACCTGGCCACGGGCCGGCCCGAACTTCTCGAGCCCCTGGTCCCGGGGCTCCCCCACCTCCGGGCCGAGGCACTGTGGGCGGTGCGCCACGAAATGGCGATGACCGTCGACGACGTCCTGGAACGCCGAACCCGAAGCCTGCTGCGTCGTGCCCTCGCCGCGGCCGAGGCGGCGCCCGC
>JARLGQ010000125.1 GCA_031292675.1 Acidimicrobiales bacterium | reverse complement strand
CACCACATGTTCACCACCGGCGTGGTCCTGCTCCCCTTCTTCTCGCTGCTGTCCCTGCTCATCGCCGTGCCGACCGGCATCAAGTTCTTCAACTGGATCGGCACCATGTGGCGCGGGCAGCTCACGTTCACGACACCCATGCTGTTCTGCATCGGGTTCCTGTTCGCCTTCTTGATGGGCGGGCTCACCGGGGTCATGTTGGCGTCACCACCGATCGACTTCGCCACCCACGACACCTATTTCGTCGTGGCCCACTTCCACCAGGTGCTGTTCGGGACGACGGTCTATGCGGGGTTCGCAGGGCTCTACTACTGGTATCCCAAGTTCTTCGGCCGGATGTACCGGGAATGGATGGCCAAGACCCACTTCTGGCTGCTCACCATCGGCTTCTGGGTGACGTTCATGCCCCAGTACGTCCTCGGCCTGTGGGGGATGCCCCGACGTGTGGCGTCGTACCCGGCCAGCCTGGGATGGCAGACACTGAACGTGGTCTCGACGGTCGGCGCTTTCATCATCGCCGCCTCGTTCGTCTTCCTCCTCGTGAACCTCTGGGTGTCGTGGCGCAAGCCCGTCCCCGCCGGTGACAACCCGTGGGACGCGCACACCCTGGAGTGGTTCGCCACCTCCCCGCCCGTGCACCACAACTTCGAGAAGCTGCCCCCGATCCGCTCCGAACGACCGGTGTGGGACTACCACCACCCCGATGCCCGGACGATCGAACACGGCAACGGCCACCGCAACGGACACGGACAGCTGGCCGACGCCGCGGTGGCTGCCGACGGCAGCGACAAGGCATAGAGGAGCGGACGTGCGCATCGAAGCACTCTTCTTGCTCGGGGTGGCCGCCTTCTTCGGCGTGGTCGGCCTCATCTACTGGTTCTGGGCCTACGAGCAAGGCGGCTTCGTGATGCTCGTCGGCACCACGCTCCTCGGCTTCGTCCCCGGGAGCTACTACCTGTGGTGGTCGCTTCGCATGAAGCCGCGTCCCGAGGACCGGACCGACGCTTCGATGGAGGACGGGGCCGGGGTCATCGGATCGTTCCCCGCCTCGAGCATCTGGCCCTTCGTGCTCGGCATGGGACTGTTCCTGATGGTGCTCTCGATCGTGTTCGGGCTCTGGCTCATCGCCCCCGGGATATCCCTGGTGCTCTCGTCGGTGATCGGCGTGACCGTGGAGAGCCGGCGGGGCGGGACCATCTGAGGGCCAGAACCATCTGACGGCGCAGCACCCGGGGCCGACTTCGAGCGGCCAGACCCGGGTGGGCTCGGCACCGGTTCGGAATCCCCGGCGCCGAGCACCAACCCGGCGGATCACGGGTGCGTAACCCGGATCCTGCCCCCCTCGCCCAACCGGACCAGGGTCGTCCCCGAGGATCAACCGGCCTCCACACCGCTCCCAACAATGCGTCAACTGTCCCCGGCGGGCACCGGCGAGAGCCCCCCGCCGGCCGGGCCTGCCCCGGCGCCACGACGGGCCCTGACCAACGAGAAGGCGGCGCCGGCCGCCACCACGAGCAGGGCCACGACGGCCACGGCGACGTCGGCCGCGGTGGCGTGCAGGTGGGCGGGCACGGTGGCGAAGCACCCCACCGCGGAGAGGACGAGGACGGCTCGCCGCGACCACACGTCGGCCGCCAGGGCCAGGACCACGAGCCCCCAGGTCTCGTACCAGGGCCACACGATGGGCCCCAGGAACACCACCGCCAGCAGGCTCCAGCCCAGCGCCCGCGGTATTCCGACGCGGTCGGTCCGGCTCAGGAGGACGCACACGATCACGCCCGCCACGAGCAGCGCCGCGGCCCGCGCCCCCACCACCAGCGCATGGGTGTGGGCGCCCGCTCCGAAGAAGGTGAGGACGTGGGAGAGCGCCAAGCCCACGGCGGTGGCCGGATCGAGCCACGAGTTCACCCGGCCCGGGTCCGAGAGGTTCCAGAGCCAGGCCCAACCCAGTCCCGACGCCTCCGAGACGACGGCCATCACCGCCAACGCCACCACCACGGCCCGGGCGACACCGGCGAGGCGCCGACGCGCCGGGGCATGGGCCCCCGCCCACTCCCAGCCGATGAAGACGACCCCGAGGAGACAGGGGACCTTCACCTCCGCCCCGAGGGCGCACAGCACGATGCCGAGCACGGGGTGGCCGCGGCGCGCCAGCGCCAGGCCCGCCACGAGGAGGCCGAGCATGAGGGCGTCGTTGTGCAGCCCCCCGACGAAGCAGAGCAGGACGAGCGGATTGAGCACGGCCAGGGCGAACGCGGTCGACGGGTCGCGCCCCAGGGAACGGGCCAGGGAAGGGATCGACACCGCCATCAGGGCCACGCCCACCAGCGCCACGAGCCGGTACCCCTCCACGGTGGCGAAGACGGTCCCCAGATGGGTGACCGCCCGCGCCACGTCGAAGAAGACCGGGCCATAGGGCGCATGGGCGTGCCGCCACAGCGGGTCGGCCAACCCGAAGAAGGCCGAGCCCCGCACCGACTGCAGCCCGTGGGTGTAGGGATCGACGCCCCGCGACACCAGTCGGCCCTCGGCACCGTAGGTGTAGACATCGCGACTGAACAGGGGCGGGGCGACGATCAGCGGCGCCACCCACAGCGCCAGCACGCCGGAGAGGCGCGCCATGGCCTTGTCGCCGTGGGGGGCCGGGACCGTCACCATCCGGTACCACGCGCTGAGCACGACGATCATCCCCGCGTACACGAGGGCCATTCCGAGAAGGACGTGGCGGGCCGGGCCCGACCCCGCGGAGGGGACGCCGAAGATCCACGACCCGGGGAGTTTGGAGGTGAACGGGGAGCCGGGCTGGGCGGCGCCGAGCACCACCATGCCCATCCCCACGAAACCGGCCACCGCGGCGCCGACGATCCGTGGCGTCCCGCCCTCGTGGTGCCGCGGGCGGGCCCGGGCCACCGCGGCGTCGGGGCCGTGGCCCGGCAAGGAAGCCGGCCGGCGCGCTAGCCGCGCACCGAGCTCGGGGGCTGTGACACCGTCGTGGCGGCGGTCTCCCGGACGGCCCGCAGGCGTCGGCGGGCCTCGGAGTCCGCGCCGGTGTCGGCATCGGGTCGCAACGGCGGAAGTCGGAACCCCGTGTACATCACCCGGCGCTCCCGGTCCACAGGCGGCTGGGCCATGTGCAACGTGCAACTGAGGTGCACCGTCACGTCGCCGGTCTGCGTCGGCAGGTCCACGACCGGCAAGGCGTTGTCGCGCCGGAGGAAGGCCGGCCATACGAGGGCGCGGTGGCTGCCGGCCACCACGCGCAGCTGGCCCGAGGTCCGGTCCGCGCCCGTGACCGAGATGCCGACGGTGAGCCCGCAGCACTCGTAGCTGTGGCGCCCGAGCGAGCAGTCCTTGTGCCAGGGGACATCGGAGATGCCCTCCACGACGCCGATCGGCTTGACGAGCGCCTCGAGGGCGTTGGAGTCCAACTGACCCCACTGGTGGCCGTCGCCGGGGAGCGCGCCCAGACGCGCCAGGCGCCCGTCGGCGACGAGGGCGGCCGCGTGGGGGGACATGGCGTCGAAGCCCTGCATCCGCACCAACCGGTCGGCACCGTCGGAGGTCCGGGCCCACCACGACCGCCCGTCGCCCTGGACGTAGGAGGGCGCGACGCGGTCCATGTCGCGCGACACCGCCGCCATCTCCTCCTCGGTGAACACCGAGCCGACGTGCAGGTACCCGGCCTGGCCGAGGAACCTGTCCATCTCCTCGTCGGCGTCGTCCCACCCGAAGCGGCGCGTCAGGTCCAGAGGCCGGCCCTCGGAGTCCTCGAAGGCCATGTCCTGCGCCACGCGGGGGGCGACCCCGTCGAGGGCGCCCCGCAGCACGAGCCACCAGTCCAGCAGCCGCTCCAGCCGGCCGTCGAGGTCGAGGGCGCCGCTCGAGAACCAGCCCATCGGGGTGACCTGGTCGTCGACGAGGTCCGACAGCTGTCCGGCGTCGACGCGCAGGCGCAGGCCGTCGTCGCCGTCGGGTGCACCGGGACGGACCTCGATGCCCGCTTCGGCCGCCGACAGGGTCCACGGGACACCGCCGACGACGACCACGAGGTCGGGGAGCCGGAGGGTGGAGACGGCCTCGGCCAGCAGCGGCGCGGCCTCGTCGAGGGCGGCGGGCAGGTCCACCCCGAAGAAGCGGTCGGGGTCGACCGGGGCCTGCTCGCCGTCCACCCGGGTGCGCACGTCGACGCTCATGGCCTGCATCCTCTCACGACCGGGACCGGTCGCCCAGGCCGGCGCGCACCTCGCGCCGCCACACGAAGCGCAGCCCCGACCAGTCCTCGCCCACCGCCGCCACCTTGACGTCGACGAGCCCGGTGGGGAGCACCACCT
>JARLGQ010000124.1 GCA_031292675.1 Acidimicrobiales bacterium | reverse complement strand
TGGTGGTGCTCCCGGGAAGCCGCATCGGCCGCAACGTCGCCGTGGGCGCCGGTTCGGTGGTCACCGGCGAGATCCCCGACCACTGTGTGGCGGTGGGGTCTCCGGCCAAGGTCGTCAAGCGCTACTCGCCCGACGACGGCTGGCGCGCCACGGATGCGGTCGATTCGGAGACGTCCGATCCAACGCCGGCCGCCCTCGAGCACGGGGTTGCACCGAGCACCGGCGCGCCCCGCGCGGTGCGCGGGCGTGCCGCTCAGAAACTGGCCGGGAGCAACGGGCTCACCGCGGCGAAGAAGAAGAAGAGCGCCACGAGCGAGCACGCGCCCCCCACCGAGTAGACGGCCCAACGCCGGGCCCGCCCTCGCTGGCGACGCGCCACGACAAAGACGGCGATGATCACGATCGTCGACAGAAGTCCCAGCTCCAATGTCGGGACCCAGTCGCCACCGGGGTTACCGGCGAGGTCGTTGGTTCCCGAGGCGCGGCGCGACCCAGCCTTGGGGGGCCGCAATGTGGGTGCGGGGGCGGTGATCAACCTGGCATGGACCACGAGGCGTTGCGACGCGCTGAAGCGCGGGTTGCACGTGGTCAGCGTGAGCTCCGCTTCAGTGGTGTTCGCCACCACCGCCGTGTCGCTCGGGCTCACCACCAGCGTGCCGGTGACGCTGTAGGTGAACGATCCCTGGACGGTGGTGATCCCAATGAGGTCACCGCTGTGGAGCTCGTCAAGGTTGTAGAACGGGGCTCCGTAGGTCGTGCGGTGACCGGCGATGGCGGCGTTGCCCGCTTCGCCTGGCAGTGGGGTCCCGGGGTAATGCCCGGGCCCTTGACGCAGGTCGTTCTCGGACGTTCCCTGGACGATGACCTTGTCGAGTCCGAGCTTTCCGATGTGCAGGACGCCGACGGGGTTGCCGTCGTTGGGGGCGGTGGTGTTGGCGCCCACCGTCGGCTGGTCGCCTGACGCCGAGGTCGTCGGTGGTGTCTTCAGCGTCGTGGTGGTCGTCGACGACGGGGCTTGCCGCCCGACGTGGTGCAGTTCGGAGTCGAATTTCTGGCGCAGCACCGCTTGGCTGTGGGACTCGGCGATGCCGGTCCCCCACAGCTGGTACGCCACGAAGAGGAGGATGAGGACGCCCCCGCTCAGCAGGATCCGGCCGAGTACGCCGGTGACGAGCCCCCGTCGCACGTACTCGACAATACCCAGGTGTGGTCCCTTTGGATCGGCATGCCTTGGATACACTCAGCAGGTGCAGGTCCTCTTCGTGTGCACGGCCAACATGTGCCGCTCGCCCATGGCGGCCGAGCTCTTTCGCCGCCATTCCTTTGTCGGGGGGGACGGCGCCCCCGAGGAGGTGGTGGTCAGATCGGCGGGCATTCTCCCCGGAGGGTACGCGTCGCCTCCTGAAGTCGTGACCGCCATGGCGGAATTGGGAATCGATCTGTCGGAGCACCGCAGCACTCAGGTGTCGCCCGAGCTGGTGGCGGCCTCGGACGTGGTGGTGGGCATGGCGCGCCGGCACGCTCGCGAGGTCGTGCTCCTCGATGCCGGCGCGTTCGACCGGACGTTCACGCTCAAAGAGCTCGTGCGTCGGGGAGACCTGATCGGTCGACGCCAGCCCGACGAGGAGCTGAAGGCGTGGCTCGGTCGTCTGCATCACGGCCGGCAACGCACCGACCTCGTGGGTCGCTCCGACGACGACGACGTGTCGGACCCTCTCGGCGGGCCGCTGTCCGCGTACCGGACGACGGCCCGCGAGCTCGGCACGCTGGTCGACCGGGCCGTCGCGCTGCTGTGGGCGCGGCGCGTGATGCGAACGTTGCCAGGGTGAGCGGCCCCGACGCACCCGACACACCGGAGGAACCGGATGCGGCGCCGGCCGTTTCCGACCCCGGCTCTCCCGCTCGGCCCGCGCGGCGCGGCGATGCCCGGCGCCGGCGGCGACGGCGCCTTCTCCTGCGCGGCGCCATCGTCGTGGTGGGGCTCTGGGTGGTGTCGACGGCGGCGGTTCTCGTCCTCGGAATCGTGCACGCCAGCCACGGCATCTCGGACGTGGACGAGGCCAAGTCCCACCTCACCGCCTCCGACGTCGTGGACCGTTCGGCGACCGCACCGCTGTTGGCCGCCGTCAATCAATTCGACTCGGCCAACGGCCTCTTGCACTCGCCACTGGTGGCCCCACTCGACATCCTGCCCGTGATCGGACGGCAGCTGCGTTCCGTGCAGGATCTCTCCGCTGCCTCGGGGCAGGTGGCCCGGGTCGGCGCCCGCGCCATCGACCAAGCCCATGCGGTGTTGCAGGCGCCCCACAGCAGCGGCCCCCAGAGAGTCGTGGAATTGCGCAGGCTGGCGGCGTTGGCGGCGAGCACGGACCGTGCCCTGGGGCGTATCGACACGGGCCCGGCGCATGCGCTGATCTCCCCGCTCGCCTCGAAGCACGACACCTTCGTGCGAGATCTCGATCAGGTGCGTTCCCGGCTGCAGCACGCCGCCGGGGTGGCGGGCACCTTGGCCGACATCTTCCAGGGCCCGCAGACCTACCTCCTGCTGATGGCGAACAACGCAGAGATGCGAGCCGGCTCGGGCAACTTCCTCGAGGTCGGCACGCTCGTGACCTCCGATGGCCATCTCCAGTTGTCGCACCTCGAGCAGACGGTGAACATCCCCGTGCCCGCCGGCAAGGCGCCGGTCACAGGCGACCTCGAGGCGCGCTGGGGCTGGCTCAAGCCCGGCCAGGACTGGCGGAACCTGGGGTTCACGCCCCAGTTCGACGTCAACGGCCCTCTGGCGGCCCGGATGTGGGCGGCCGAGACCGGCCAGCACGTCGACGGGGTGATCGTCGTGGACGTGGAGACCCTGCAGCAGATCCTCGAGGTGACCGGGCCCGTCACCTTGAGCGACGGCACCGTGGTGCACGCCGACGACGTCGTACAGCTCCTGGTCCACGACCAGTACGAGGGCCTGGTCGACCAGCCGACGGGCCAGCAGGCCAAGGCCGAGGGAGCGCGCGAGGACCGGTTGGGGGCCCTCGCCCAGGCGGCGCTCAACGCCTTGGAGAACGAGTCGCTCGACCTCAAGTCGCTGTCCACGGCCATGACCACGGTGGCCGAGGGCCGTCACCTCATGATGTGGTCGGCGCAGCCCGACGCGGAGGCGGCCTGGGTGCAGGCCGGGGTGGCGGGGCAGCTGGCCCCGGACTCGATGATGGCGGCGGTGATCAACCGGGGCGGCAACAAGCTCGACCAGTACCTCTCGGTGGACACCGACCTCGACCTGCACACCCAGGGAAAACGCACCCTGGGCACCTTGACCGTGCACCTCCGCAACGCCACCCCGCCCGGTCAGTCCCAGTTCCTGGCGGGCCCAAATCCCGGCCTCGGGACCCAGTACGGCGAGTACCTCGGCGTCATGGCCGTGAACCTGCCCGGATACGCCTCGGTCCCCAGTGTGGCGGGCAACCCGCCCTTGGACGCCTTGGGGGCGGAGGGCCCCACCTGGGTCATCGCCGCGCCCGTGGACGTGAAGGCCGGCCACGAGCAGGACGTCGTCGTGCACTTCACGCTGCCCCAGTCCTCGGGGCAGTTCACGGTGCTCCCCACGGCGCGCCTGACCCCGGTGACCTGGCACTTCCGGGGGGCGACCACGACCGACGCGGTGCCCTTCACCGTGTCGTTCTGACCGGCTCCTGACCGGCTCCTGACCGGCTCGGGCTCGGGCTCCCGCTCCGGCTCCGGCTCCCTTCGACCCCATCCGAGTCGACTCCGACCCGGACCGGTCCTCGCCGGCGGGGCCACCCCGCCCTGCCCTGACCTGCGGAGACCTGGCCGCGACCCCGGGACCTGGGGCTTTGGGCCCGATTCCCGCGGACGGCAGTTGACCGAATGTTGACTCTCCATAGGGTCTGTGTCGATGCGGGTCCGTGACAATCAGTTGCAGGTTGCTCACGCAGTGGCGTGGGTTTGCAGGACCTTCGGAGCACGCTCCCAACCGAGCGTGACACCGGAAGGGTAGGGGTACAAGTGCAGGTAGTTGCCGGTCGGCGGTGGCGGGACCTTCCGCCGTTCGGCAAGTAGTGGCGAGTAGATTCCGGTCACGGAGTGTGGCGGGAGTCGACGACCGGGAATTTCGGGATGCGGCAGCACAGCTGCTGCGGGGTGAAGGGTTGACAGCGAAATGAAAAGCAAGCTCCTCGGTATGGGACTCGGCCTGACCGTGTCCGCGCTTGGAGTGGTGTCGGTTCCGGCGGCGGTTGCGTTCGCCGACACGCCGGCCCAGCCGGCGACCTGCTACACGGGGTGCACGACTCCGGCGACGGGAACGTCTACACCCGTCACCCCGGCGCCGTTGCCCTTGAGCACGCCGATCGCGCCAGTGCAGGAGCCCGCCGCCGGCGGTCTGCCTTTCACGGGTGCCGACATCGAGGAAATGGCGGCAGTTGGCGCCGGTGCCTTGATCCTCGGTGGCTTCATGGTGCGCCGCAGTCGTCGGCTGCGCCAGGCCACGATCTGATCTCCACGCCAATACTCAAGCAATCGACCAGAAGCTCGTAGAGCTATGTCCGTTGGGCTGAACTACCAGTCCTGGGTCAATGCGAGGCCGTCCGAGCGTCATGCCCGGGCGGTCTCGCTTCAGGCTCGGGCTACCGCGCATGCGGCGATGAGCACGGTGGCGTTCTTCGACGCCGTCCTCGTCGTGGTGGTGGTCGCTGCCCTCGGGCTGCCGCTGGCGGCGTGGTGGACGTGGAGCGCGGCGGCCGCGGTACTGGTCGCGTTGGCGCTCACTGGCCATTACCGCCCTCGCATCACGCTGAGCGTGGCGCGCGAAGCAGGATCGCTCGCCGCCTGCGCGGTGGCGCCGTTCCTGGTCCTGGCCTTGGCCAAGGTGCCCGGGCCCTCCACGGCCAGGTTGATCGTGACCGGGGCCGTCGCCGCGGGCGGGATCGTCGTCGCCCGGTGCGCCATGTACTGGGTCGTGCGGCTGCTGCGGTCGCGGGGCTGGTTCGCCGAGCGGACCCTGTTCGTCGGGGCGGGCGACGTCAGCTCCAAGATGGCGGCCATGCTCGACGAGCATCCCGAATACGGCCTGCGCCCGGTCGGGTTCCTGGACGAGGTCGACAGCGCCGGTCTCCCCCTCCCGCTCTTCGGCGGGGTGGGCATGCTCCGCATGGTGCTCTCTGAGGAGCGCATCGATCGAGTCGTGGTCGCCTTCGGGGTGACGCGTGAAGCCGACATGGTCGAGGTCTTCCGGACGTGCGAGGACGCTTCGGTCGAGATCCACGTCCTTCCCCGGTTCTTCGAGCTCGCCACGGCCATGAACGGGCGCAACGTGGACGACGTCTGGGGCTACCCGCTGCTGCGCCTGCGCCGGTCGCTGTTGCGGCGCAATGCCCGCATCGTCAAGCGGGTCTTCGACGCCACGGTCGCAGCCTTCGCGCTGGCGGTCATGTCTCCTCTGTACGCGGCGATCGCGGTGACCGTGAAGCTCACCAGCCCGGGCCCGGTCCACTTCCGCCAGCAGCGGGTGGGCGAGCGGGGCGTCATCGTCGAGGTCCTCAAGTTCCGGTCGATGCGGGTCAACTCGCGATCGGACGTGGAGTGGAACCCCACCAACGACGCCGTGACGAAGATCGGCCACATCCTACGGGTGACCGGCCTGGACGAGCTTCCCCAGCTGTGGAACATCTTGAAGGGGGACATGTCCCTGGTCGGACCCCGCCCGGAACGTCCGTTCTTCGTCGAGCAGTTCAAGGTCGACGTTCCCCGCTACGACGACCGGCACAGGGTGCCTGTCGGCCTCACGGGGCTCGCCCAGGTGCACGGTCTGCGCGGCGACACCTCGATCGACGAGCGGGCCAGGCTCGACAATCAGTACATCGAGAACTGGTCGTTGTGGCGTGACATCGTGATCTTGTTCCAGACCTTCACCGCTGTGATTCGCAACACGATCGAGCCGAACGGTGAGACCGGGCGTTCCGATGCGCCCGTCCTGCGTATCCACAGGATCGAGGAGCCGACGCACATCGAGCCGACGCACATCGAGGCTGCCACAATGGATACGGCGACGACGGGTCCGAAAGAAGCTTCCTCGATGGGCTGAGCGAGCCCCTCGAGTCCGCTCTCGCTGGAACGTCACCCCACCGCCTCGGGTGACGGGGTGACAACAAGAAGTCGTCCCGCACACATGCTCGCCTATGACTGATCTCCCGTTGCACCAGGATTCCGCCGTTGCCCAGCGGCGCGTTTCGCCGCGGCCGGATGCCCCCGAGCCGGCGGCGCGGGTCCTTCTCGTCGACGCCTCGGACCGGGGAGGTATCGCCCACTACACCCGCTGCCTCCGGGCCGCGCTCGTGGCTGAGCACGCCGATGTCGCTCTGGCCGCGCCGGCCGGTGTGGGCGACCCCGATCTGGTGATCAGGGGCCCGCGATGGGGACCAGATGTGGACCGCATGGGAAAAGCCCGCCTCTACGCGCTGCGCCTGACCGAGGTCCCCCCGTCGATCCTGGCGCTGGCCAAGGCGGTCTGGCGCGCCCGTCCTGACGTGGTCCATGTCCAGACCGAGGTGGTTCCCGGCGTCGACCCCTTGCTGCTGCGTCGGATCTCGCGGCGACGGCCTGTCGTCCTCACGATCCACGATCCGATGCCTCTCGAGGGCGGCGCCCGGGCGGCGGCCGACCAGGCGCGGCGGTGGCGGGCCGCCGACGCCCTGATCATCCACGGCGAAGAGCCGCGTTGTTTCGTCGAGGCCAGCGCTCCGGGCGTCCCCGTCCACGTCGTGCCCGTCGACCTGATGCTCGGGGGCCCGGCCGTCCCCCGCGACGAAGCCAGGCAGAAGCTCGGGCTCGAAGAGGTCCCCACCGTGCTCCTCCTCGGCCAGGTCCGCCCCTACAAGGGCATCGGGCTGTTGGCGCAGGCTTGGCCCCGGGTGGCCGCCGCCCTGCCGAGGGCCAGGCTTCTCGTCGTCGGGGAGGCCTACGACTCGGCCGACCTGGCCCGCCTGGAGGAGTGCCCCGGGGTGGAGCTGCGACGGGGGTTCGTGCCCGAGGGCGACCTCGACCTGTGGGCGGCGGCGGCCGACCTCCTCGTCCTTCCCTACGCGGTCGGCTCGCATTCAGGGGTGCTGCACCGTGGGCTGGGGGCCGGGACACCCGTCCTGGCCTCGCCGCCTCTCGCCGAAGAGGTGTACCGGACCGGAGCCGGCCAGATCGTTCCCCTCGACCCCGTCGCCTGGGCGGAAGCCCTGGTAGCGGCCCTGAGCGACCGGCCGCTTCCTCGCCCCGACCCGCCGACGGGCCGGGGCACGGCTCGGGGGACGCTGGCCGTCTACCAGGAGGTCCTGGCTACACGGGCGCACAGGGTGGCGTGACGTTGGCCACGCTCGGCGGAAATCGAGCCGCGAGCGACACATCCTCCCCGGCGAGGCCGCCCGCGGCCCCTACAGGGCGGTCTCGAATCGGACGAAACTACCAGGCATGACCCGACGTTCGAGGCTGGGCGTTGGCGCCCTCGTGATGGCCGCGTCGAGCGGGCACCTGTGGTATCCCGCGTGGTTGGCCCTGGCCTCGCGACGCAGGCAGGCGGCGTCCGGCTCCGATCCGGAGCAATGGCCTCCGGTCACCGTGCTCGTCGCTGCCTACGGGGAGGCCGAGTGCATCGGGGCCAAGATCCGCGACGTCCTCGCCAATGGATACCCCGGTCCGCTCGACGTCATGGTGGTGGCCGACGCCGACGTCGAGACCGCGGCGCGCGCCGAGCAGGCCGGAGCCACCGTTGTCACCGCCGATGAACGTCTGGGAAAGGCGCAGGCGCTCAACCTGGGATTCTCGAAAGTCACCGCGCCTGTCGTCGTGGTGAGCGATGCCAACAACGTCATAGCCCCGGGGGCCATCGCCGCGCTGGTCCGGCACCTGGGCGACCCCCACGTCGGTGCGGTGGCGGGCGAGAAGGTCGAGGCCGACGGAGCCGGGGAGGACCTCTACTGGCGTTTCGAATCCTGGCTCAAACAGCGCGAGTGGCGGCTCGGTACGACCATCGGTCTCGTCGGGGAGCTGGCCGCGGTCCGCACGGAGGCCTGGCAGCCTGTCCCCCCCGACATCGCCACCGACGACTTGTGGACAGCCCTCGATCTGTCGGCACGGGGATACGCCATCGCATACGAGCCACGGGCCCGAGCGGTTGATCCCCCCGTGCCGACCCTGGGGCAGCAGTGGGAGCGCCGGACGCGCAGCGTCTCGGGGGCGATGCACGTCTTCATGCGCCGTAAGAGCCAGCTGGGACCGGCGGGTGGAATCGTCGCCGCCCAGATCTGGGGGCATCGCCTGGCGCGCTACACCCTCGCCCCTGTCGCGCACGTCGCCCTGCTCGTGACGGCGCTGCGCCGTGCCCGCACCAGCAGGCTGGCGGTCCTGTTCCTGTCCGGTCATCTCGTCGCGTTGTGGGGGCTGGCGCGCAAGGCGACGGCCTCGTCGAACCTCGGGGGCGACGCGAACCGACCTGATGACCCGGGGAGCCCTGCCCCCGACGTTCCGCCTGCTCGCGCCGGCACGCTCGGCCGCCTGGCCGACGCCCTCGGCCAGGCGCTGTTCCTCAACGCGGTGGCGATCGGCGGCTTGGTTCGGTACCTCCGTGGCGACAGGCAGACGCAGTGGCCTGTCGTGCGTCGCCCCAAGGGCATGTGACTGGTTGGCCCGGTGAGAGCGCTCATGGTTACGAAGTTCGTGCCCTTTCCCGACAACGACGGCGGGAAGCAGCGCGTCCTCGCCGTGGCCCGTCGGCTGGCGCAGAGAGCCGACCTGGTGCTGTGCGCGTACGACGACGGCACCGCCGACATTGCCGGCCTCGAGAAACTCGGGATCGACGTCCGCAGTGTCCCCTGGAGGCCTACGGCGGGCCGCTCCGTTCTGGGCGCGCTGGCGACGAGGAGTCTTTCGGCAGGCCGGTTCTTCAGTTCTGAGCTTCGGGCGGAGGTGCGCGCCGCGGCCGCCGAGGGCCCGTTGGACCTCCTCCAGATCGAGTACATGCAGATGGCACCACTGGGCCGGGACGTGACTGCGGCAAGGCGAGTTCTCGACCTCCACAACGTCGAGTCCGCCCTCATGCGCAGCTACGGGCGGACGGCGCGTGGACCTTCGGCTGCGGCGGCCTACACCGAAGCCGCGTTGCTGGCCGCCATGGAGCGCAAGGCGTTGCGGGACTTCGACACGGTCGTGGTGGTGAGTGAGCGCGAGCGCGACCGCCTGGGCGCGGGCTTGCCCGGTCTCCTCGTATGCCCGAACGGCAGGGACCCCGACCCGTCGTGCCCGCTCGAGCCCGCCTCCACCCCCACGGCTGCCTTTGTGGCTGCCCTCGGGTGGGCTCCGAACGTCGATGCCGCGGTGTGGTTCGCCCGGGAGGTGTGGCCCGAGGTCGTCAGGCGAATTCCGGCGGCCCGCCTGCTGCTCGTCGGCCGGGATCCCGCCCCGTCGGTCCGGGCCCTGGCATCATCGTCGGTCGAGGTTTCCGGTACCGTATCGGATGTCCTTCCCTACCTTGCTCAGGCGCGTCTGGCTGTTGCCCCGCTGCGGTCAGGAGGAGGTACCCGGCTGAAGATCCTCGAGGCACTCGATGCGGGTCGCCCCGTTGTCGCCACCTCGGTCGCCGTGGACGGCCTCGAGGACCTCATCGGGCGAGGTGTGGTCGTCGCCGACGATGCCGAGACGATGGTCGACGTCGTCAGCTCGCTGCTTGACGACCCCGAGGCCGTCTCCGCCTTGTGTCAGGTGGGCCACGACGCGGTGCTCGCTTCCCATTCATGGGACGCCGCGCTCGAACCCCTCCTCGCCACGGTGAACGCATGAGCAAGTTGACCCTCCTCCTCGGTGGCGCGGTGGTGGCGGGCGGGCTCTTCTACGTGTTCACCCAGTGGGAGCGCAGTGCCAGGGAGCACTGGGTCGTCTTCTTCGTTCTCGGCATGCTGATCGTCGAAGCAAGCCTCTACGGCAACTACAACAACGTCCCCCGCGGCATCTTCCATCCCGGGACCGGGACGTTCCAATTCCGCATGCCCGAAGTCGTCATCTCCGTCGCACTCCTGGCACGGCTGGCCGTGAGGGGCTGGCCCCAACGGATCGGGTTCCCGGCCCTGGCGTGGACCGCGTTGGCGGGCTGGTGGACGCTCGAGACGGTCGAGGGTCTTCTCCGCCACAACAGCACCGTGTACATCCCCTACGAGGCCAAGGCCATCATCTACGTCATGGGGGGATACGCGCTGGCGTCGGGGGTGCCGGTGCGGCGCTTTCTCGACGGCCGTGGCTTGGAGCGCACACTGCGCTGGTCGGCGCTCATCGCCGCGGTCCTGATCCTCACGACGATGGGCAAGGTCTCCTTCACCCTGGGCCTGCCTTTGGTGCCGCTCAGCGATACCGGTCCCATGGGCACCGACGCCGCCGCCATATTCCTGGCTATCGGGACGATCGGCCTACTCTCCGAGCTCACCAAGGAGCACCGCAGCCGGCTCAACCTCGTCGCCGTGGTGCCACTCGTGCTCAGTCCCTTCTTCGCCTATCAGCGTGGTGTCCTGCTGATGGCGGGGGCGGTCGTCGTCGTCGTGCTGCTGGTGATGTCGGGCCGGACCGCCCGCCGGAGGCTCAGGGTCCGAGCCGGGGAGGTCCTCGTCCTCGGCCTGGCCGTCGTGGGTGGGGCGCTCGCCGTCGCGATCATCCCCGCCGTCACCTCCCAGAAGTCGGTGACCTCGCCTTTCTCCTCGACGATCAACAGGACCCTCGGCACCACGCTGAACTCCCGGGCGAAGCAGGAGTCGGCCCAAGACCGGCTCACCAAGTGGGACGTCGCCCTGCGTGACGCCGAACAACAGCCCATTCTGGGCCAAGGGCTCGGTTTCGAGTACAGTTATTTTCAAACGGGGCCGAACGTATTCATTGTGACCGACCTCACCGAGAACATCGGTCTGGACCTTTGGCTGCGGACTGGCCTCATCGGACTAGGGGTCTTCTTGTTGGCCGTTGTGCTCGCGCTCGCCAACGGATTCGCCACCTGGCGCCTCCATCCTGACCCGATGGTGGCAGTCTTCGCCCTCGCCCTCACGGTGGTGGTGATCGGACTGCTGGCCGCCGGGCAGGTCGAGTCGATCTTCGAGAACTATCGGCTGGCCACTGTGCTCGGGCTGTCGCTCGGCATGCTTCGCAGCGCGGTGACCTCGGGAGGGGGAGGCCCCACCGCCATGCGGAGCTATCAGGCTATGCGCCAGTACGAGGTGATCTGACGCCATGGAAATTCGCCAACTCATCAGAGACGTCCGTCGCAATCTCGTCGTCGCACTGGCGGCGTTCATCTTGTGTCTCGCGGCAGGCGGTGCGGCTGCGTTCCTACCCGCCCGGCACTACTCGTCGAGCACCCTCGTGGCCGTGCAGCCCGCGACCGAAGCCGCGCTCGGAAACAGCGACCCCGGGGCGATCATCTCCCTCATCGCTCCCCAGCTTCCTGCCGAGGCCACCAGCGCCCCGAACCTCGTCGCCGCCCGCAGCCGCGTGCCCCAGCCGTACCAGTCCATCGGGGCCTCGATCGACGCGTCCGTCGACCCGGGCACCTTCATCGTCACGATCACCGCCACCAGCACCAGCAAGGCGGCCGCTAGGGACTTCGCCAACGCGGCGGCGACGCAGCTCATCTCCTACCAGCCCAAGCCGGCGGAGTCCGGGTACCAGCTCAACCAGCTCGGTCTGGCGCCCACGCCGTCGGCGCCCTCGAACCCCCGCACTCCGATCCTGCTGGGAGCGGCGGCCTTCGGGGTCATCCTCGGGATCTTCGCCGCCATGTGGGCGGCCGGCGTCCGCCGGCGGCTGAGCCGGGTCACCGAGGTCAAAGAGCGCATCGGCGCCACCGTGCTCGGAGAGATCCCGCGCGTGGCCCTTCCCGGGCTGCGTCCCACCGACCTGTTCGTGAAGCACAGCGAACCGATGGCCATGGAGGCCTTCCAGGAGCTGCGCAGCAACCTCCTCATCAGCCTGCCCGCCGGCGCCTCGGCGATGATCGCGGTGACGTCGTGCGACCCGGGTGAGGGCAAGACCTCGGTGGCGACGAACATCGCCTGGGCGCTGGCCGCGCAGGACCGCCATGTCACGGCCATCGACTGCGACCTGCGCAAGCCGGCCCTGCACACCCAGATGGGCGTGCCCTTCGGCCCCGGGGTCACGAGCCGTCGGACCGAGGACGCGCTGGCCCACGCCTCGCGCACCCCCAACCCCTATCTCGACGTGATCCCGGCCGGCATCATCGACCGGCACCCGTCGGACATCGTCTCGGCCCATCTGCCCCTGCTCATCGAGCAGCTGCGCGAGCGTCACGAGACGGCGGTGATCGACTGCCCGCCGCTCATCGGGGTGGCCGAGACCGTGCTCGTCGCCACCATGGTCGACCTCGTGATCGTGGTGGTCGACGCCCGCCGCTTCAATCCCGAGCGGCTCCAGCAGTGCCTGCTGCGTCTCGACACGGCCAACACCAACGTGGCCATCGTCCTCAACCGGGTGCGCTTCAACCGCCGGCGTCGTGACGGCACCTACGGGTACGGCCACTTCCGGCGGGCCGACGCCCCACCCTCGGTCGCCCCCGTGGTCCCGGCCCACGCCCCGCCGACACGGGGCGCGCGGGCCCCCGGAGCC
>JARLGQ010000123.1 GCA_031292675.1 Acidimicrobiales bacterium | reverse complement strand
GCGGCACCGGCGGTGGTGGCCGCCATCCTCGGCGCCGCCGCCGAGCGCCGCCGGCGCGGCGCAGAGGTCCCGGGACGGGGGACGGTACGGGTGGTGGTGGCCGGCGCACCGCCGCCGTCGAAGACCATCGAGGCGGTGGAGACCGAGCTCGGTTGGGAATTCATCCAGATCTACGGCCTGACCGAGACCACTCCCCTCCTCACCATCAACCGGGCCCCCTCGGAGTGGGACGACCTCGACAGCGCCGTGCGCGCCTCGATGCTGGCACGCGCCGGGGTCCCCGCCGTCGGGGTGCGCATGCGCGTCGACGAGGAGGGCGAGATCCTGGCCCGCACCAACCACGTCTTCGACGGCTACTGGGAACAGCCCGAGGCAACGGCCAAGGCCCTCGAAGGCGGCTGGTTCCACACCGGCGACGGCGGGTACCTCGACGGCCCCTACACCGTGATCGCGGACCGCAAGAAGGACGTCATCATCACCGGGGGTGAGAACGTCTCGTCCATCGAGGTGGAGGACTGCCTCTACCAGCACGCCGCGGTGGCAGAAGCGGCGGTGATCGGCATCCCCGACGACACGTGGGGGGAGACGGTGAAGGCGCTGGTGGTGCTGCGCCCCGGCGCGGTCGCCACCGAGGAGGAGCTCATCGAGTTCTGTCGGGCTCGCCTGGCGCACTTCAAGTGCCCGAGGTCCGTCGAGCTACGCGACGGGCTGACCCGCACCGCCACCGGCAAGCTCCAGAAGTACCGGTTGCGCCAGCCCTACTGGGAGGGCCACGACCGGCAGGTGAACTGACAGCCGGTCGATCCGCCGGCCGATCAGCGGCCGGTCACCGGGGCAGCAGCCGGTACGAGCCGACGGCGGTGGCGTCGGCCTGGAACGGACCTTCCGCCAACCGGTCGGCGATGCCGGACTGGAACTCGGCGAAGGCGGCCGACTTCGTCAACGGGTTGTCGTCACCGTCGAGCACGGCGACGTGCAGGAAGCTCACCCCGTCCTCGAGACGGAAGCTGGCGTAGTGCAGCCCTTCGGGGTTCTTCACCGCCAACTCGGCGAACACGGCGCGGACGAGGCGCTCGTTCTCCTCCGCGCTCTCGGGCTTGGTCTTGTAGCGGATCACCTTGGTGACGGTCATGGTCCTCTCCTCGTGTCTCGTGTCGTTCGGATCTCGTGTCGTCGGATCTCGTGCCGTTCAGATCGCCCGCATCGTGTTGTTGCGGGGCTCGTGGGTGAGCTCAGCCAGGCCCAGGGCCTCGAGCAGCGGCGGCAGGTACATCCCGAACCGGCCGCGGTAGCCGTTGCGCAGCCCGTACCAACCGCCGACGGGGTTGTCCGCCGCCCGTCCCCACGCCTCGACGGTGCCCGCAGCGGCGGGCTTCTTCTCGTCGGCCGCGCCCAGCACGACCCAGTCGCCTTGCTCGGCCAACCACGCGTGCAGGTCCTCGACGGCCCGGAGGTGGTACTTCAACGTGGTCGAGCCCACCTGGCAGACCAGAGCCGGCGGATCGGCCTCCTCGTCGCGGTACATGGTGTACTCCGACGTGCCCGGCGGGGTCTTGAGCACCCACGGGTCCTCTTTGCTGCCTGCGGTCATCAACGGTCTCCTTTCGCGACGGCGGCCTGGAAGTGGGGAACGACCGTCTGCCATCCGGCCAGGTTCCTCTGACGCCACTGCTCTCCGGCGTCTCCGAATCGCTCCCAGCCCCGGTGCTCGATCTCCACCCGGGTGACGGCGTCACCGCGGTCGAGGAACCGGACGTCCACCTCTCCGGCGTCGGCGGGGTCGCGTCCGAGGTGCCACACATAGGCCACCTGCGAGGGAGGGTCCCAGACCGTCACCTTGCCCCAGTCGTGCTCGACGCCGTCGGAGGTGCGCTCGTAGATCCGCCCTCCCACCCCGGCCTGCAGCACGACCGCGTCGGCCCGCCCCGTGGCGGTGTGGTCGGGTGGCCACCACGTGCCGATCCCCGACGTCCATACGTCGAAGGCGTGCTCGACCGAGCAGGCGACGTCGAAGGACATCCGCAACGGTGCGCTCATCGCCGACCCGACCTGTCGGTGTTCTCGGCCAGCAACCGGAACCGGGCCGCCGCCTCCCCCCAGATGCCTTCGAGATACAGCTGCACGGCGTGCATCCCCTGCTCCTGCAGGTGGTAGATCCGGCGCGTCCCCTCGGCCTGCTCGGTCACCATCCCGGCGTCTTTCAGCAAGCGCAGGTGGCGCGACACGGCGGGCCGGCTGATGGGCATGGCGGCGGCGATCTCCTGGACCGGCTTGTCGCCCGTGCTCAACAGGCGCAGGATCTCGCGCCGGTTGGCGTCACCCAGGGCCTCGAAAGGGTCCCCCGACGCCCGTGCCTGGCCCATCGTCCACCCCTCCCCCGCACTCGCCCCAAGTCGGTAACAAGCAGGTTACCGTAACACATCGGTTACCGACTCGGGTTCCGCTTCGCCGGGGCCGGCGGGGCGTCGTTAGGGTGCCGCTGATGGACGCACGGCACTTTCTCGGGCTCGAGCGCACCGACGACCCGTTGCGGTGGCGCCTCCCGGTCACCCCCGCCGTGAGCACCCCGGGACGCTTCCTCTATGGCGGATGCGGCCTCGCCGCGGGCATCGTCGCCCTCGAGGAGGCAGCCGGTCGGCCCACGGTGTGGGCCACCGCCCAGTACCTCACCTACGCGCCCACGGGCACGGTGCTCGACTGGGAGGTCGTCCTCCCCGCCACCGGCCGCAACACCACCCAGGGCAGGGCCGTCGGCCGGCTCGGCGCCGAAGAGGTGCTCACCGTCAACGCCGCCCTCGGCAGCTACGACCTCGACCTGTCGGGCACGTGGGTGCAGTTCCCCGACGTGCCCGCTCCCGAGGACTGCCCCGTGCAGCAGATCCCGCCCATGTTCGCCGACACGGTGCTCGTGCGCGTCGAGCAGCGCGTGGCCCGGGGCCGCATGATGGTCGCGCTCGACGGGACGCCGGGGGACGCCAACTCGGCGTTCTGGACGCGCGTGCCGGGCCATCTCGAGCCGTCCGCGGCCACCTTGGCGGTGATCGGCGACTTCGTGTCGGGCGGGGTGAGCCAGCCTCTCGGGGTGCGCACCATGGGCCGGAGCCTCGACAACACGCTGCGGGTGGCCCAGCTCGTGCCGACGGAATGGGTGTTGTGCGACATCCACATACACGCCCTGGCGCACGGATTCGGCCAAGGCCTCGCCCACCTGTGGGCGCAGGACGGTACCCTGCTGGCAACGGCCAGCCAGTCCATCAGCGTGCGACGGTGGCCCGGAGACGCGGCCGTGGTGTCGGGCGCGGCACTCTCCAAGACGACCTTCGAACGACAAGGACGATGATGCGCTCTCGCAAGATCGGCTCGCTGGAGGTCTCGGTGGTGGGCCTCGGTTGCAACAACTTCGGAGGCCGCCTCGACTACGACAAGTCGGCGGCGGTGGTGCACGAGGCGCTCGACGCCGGGATCACCTTCTTCGACACCGCCGACATCTACGGGGGGACCCGGAGCGAGGAGTTCCTGGGACGGGCCCTGGGGGCGCGCCGCGCCGACATCGTGCTCGCCACCAAGTTCGGCATGCCGGTGGACGAGGACCACAAGGGAGCCAAGCCCGACTACGTGCTCCGCGCCCTGGAGAACAGCCTCCGCCGCCTGCAGACCGACCACGTCGACCTGTACCAGCTGCACGCGCCCGACCCCGACACGCCCATCGCAGAGACCTTGGGCGCCCTGGACCAGTGCGTACAGTCGGGCAAGGCGCTCGAGATCGGCTGCTCCAACTTCACGGTGGCGCAGCTGCGCGAGGCCGAGGCGGCCGCACCAGAGGGATCGGCCCGCTTCGTCAGCGTGCAGAACGAGTTCAGCCTGTTGCGCCGGAAGGCCGAGCGCGACGTCCTCCCCGAGTGCGAGCGGGCCGGCCTCGCCTTCCTGCCCTACTTCCCCCTGGCGTCGGGAGTGCTCACCGGAAAGTACCGGCGCGGCCAGCCACCTCCCGCCGGCACCAGGCTGTCGGGGGTGAAGCAGAACGAGGGGCCGCTCTCCGACGCCCTGCTCGCCGTGGTGGAACGGCTCACCGAATTCGCGGCGCGCCGGAACCGGAGCATGGTGGAGCTCGCCATCGCCTGGATCGCGGCGCACCGTCCCGTGGCCTCGGTCATCGCCGGGGCCACCTCGCCCGGTCAGGTCCGCGCCAATGTCGCCGCCGCGGACTGGGAGCTCGACGACGACGACATGGCCGAGATCGACGCGCTGGCACAGGCGACGTAACGCAGGCCGGCGACGGAGCGCAGACAGGCACGGCGCTCGGAGGGCCGGAGCTCAGGTGGCCGGAGCTCACAGACCGGGCGTGGCGACGATGCGTCCGCTGCGCACGGCCTCGACGAGCAGGGCGTGGTCTTGTTCGGTCTGGTCGGCATATGCCACGGCGAAGGCGGTGACGGCGTCGTCGAGCACTCCCCCGTTGCCGGCGTACCCGGCGATCTGCGCGGCGGCGCCGGACCGGGCGTGGGCCCTGGCCAAGGCCCACCCGCACAACTTGGCGTAGCCCAGCAGCCCTCGGGCTCCCAACGAGGCGGCGTTGACCGTGCCCTTCATGTCGCGGAGCTGGCGGACGTAGAAGTCGGTCTCCCCGGTGCTCAACCAGCCCAGGAAGATGTCGCTGGCCGCCTGCATCAGGCGCTGGCCGGCCACCACCCGCCGTCCCCCCGCCCGGGGCGACTCCCCCGCACTCGGGTGCGCCCCCGGGGCCGCG
>JARLGQ010000122.1 GCA_031292675.1 Acidimicrobiales bacterium | reverse complement strand
GGAGTAGCGAATGGCCATCTCGATCGCCGATGCCAACGCGCCCGCGATGCACACCACGAGCAGGGCCCGAGTGCTCTTCCAGAGCCTGAACAGGCCGAGGACGATCAGGGGCCAGACGAGGTAGAACTGCTCCTCGACCGCGAGCGACCAGGTGTGGGTCAGCGGCGAGGTGAGCGCGGTCTGGTTGAAGTAGTTCGAGCCGTTCGCGATGAAGTGCCAGTTGGCGAAGTAGAAGAGCGCGGAGAAGGCGTCACCGCGCAGGGTGGGGTAGGTCCCCGCGGGAACCAGGAAGGCGGCGAAGACGGCGATACCGAGCAACATGACCAACAGGGCCGGAAGAAGCCGTCGGGCGCGTCTGGCCCAGAAGCGCCCGAGGCGGATCGTCGACGATCGCTGCCATTCCGAGATCAGCAGTGACGTGATGAGGAAGCCCGAGAGGGCGAAGAACGTGTCGAGGGAGTAGAACCCACCCGACGTCAGGAAGACGCCGCCGTGATACCCCATGATGACGATGATGGCGACGCCCCGGATCCCGTCGAGCGCGGGGATGTAGGACAGATTCGGTGCCTGACGAGGCGCGTCGGGGTCCACGGCGTACTCCGGAGCTCCCGTGTCCTCGTCGCGCTGTGTCACGGACGGCTCGGGTCAGCCATGCGATGCCGTGCCGTGGGCCGGGCAGCGCTCATTGGAGCAGTCTTGTCGACGTTGCGAGCGACGCGCCTGCACCTCGGAAAACCTTCAGGATCCGCTGGCACCCTCACCTGGGTCGTCAGAAGTGTCGTGGTGCGCAAGTGCAGACCTATCGTTGGGCGCCGTGACCGTTCCCGAACATGCGTCCGCTCGCTCTCAGGATCAGGGCCTCGAGACCACCGCGGATGTGAGCGCGAGGCAAAGGCCGGGCCCGATGGAGGCCTTCGTCCGCCGGACGGACAAGTTCCAGCAAAGACACGATGTGCTCGGCTTTCCCTTTGCGGTCGTGCAGAAGTTCGGCAACGACCAGGCGGGCAGCAAGGCAGCGCTCATCGCGTACTACGGCCTCTTCGCCATATTCCCGCTGTTGATGCTTTTCACAACAATCCTCGGCTATGTCCTCCACGACAACGCCCAACTGCACAAGGACCTCGTCGACAGTGCTCTCGGGAGCTTCCCGATCATCGGCTCTCAGTTGCAATCGCAGGTCCACGGTCTGACCGGGAGCGCGCTCGCGGTCGTCATCGGCAGCCTGCTCCTCTTGTATGGAGCCATCGGCCTCGGACTGGCGACGCAGAGCGCAATGAACAAAGTGTGGAACATCCCCTACGTGCGCTGGCCGTCCCTCCCCATGCGCTATCTCCGAGGGTTTGCCGTCCTCGCCCTGCTCGCCGTCTCCACCGTTGGATCGACCGTGCTGACGGGGTTCGCAACCCTGGCGCAACACGGTGCGGTCTCCACCGCGCTCTTGTTGGTGGGGTCTCTCGCCGTGAACTTCGGGCTCATTCTCATCGCGTACATGGTGATGACCGCCGTGAAGTTCACGTGGCGTGAGGTTGTCCTCGGCGCGGCGTTGGCCACGGTGTTCTGGCAGGCGCTGCAGATCGTCGGGAGCTGGTACGTAGGTCGAGAGCTCCGACACGCGACCGAGACGTACGGCTTCTTCGGCGTCGTCATCGTCCTGCTGGCCTGGATCTACCTGGGGGCTCAGTTCTTTCTTCTCGCCGCGGAGATCAACGTGGTCAAGCGGTACCGCCTCTGGCCGAGGTCCATCACCCAACCGCCGCTCACCGCTGCCGACAGGGCTGTCTTTGAGCGCCTGGCGCGGATGGAGGTCCGTCGGGGCGAGGTCACGGTGCAGGTCGAGTTCACGCCGGACGCGGACTACGACCCACTGGAGCCGTCACCGGCTTCAGAGAGGGGTACGAGCGACAGGTGAACATGGACGGGTCGGGTCAAGACTCCAACCCCCTCGACAAGATCTCGCGGCACTGATCCTCGAGCATCGATCGGGCTGATTGTCCGACTGGAAGTATCGAGTGGTCGGGACCGGCGTCGATCTGGCCTTTGGGGACGCCGATCGGTCGTCTCCGACTACGACGACGCGGAGTTGAGGTATGCCGCGTACAGCTCGCGTGGCCAGTAGCGGACGGCCTCCACTGCATCAGTCTCGACCAGTTCGGCTCTAACCCGGTCGTAGTCGTAGCAGTTCAGCTCGTACTGGTTTCCCCACGGATCGACGAGATCGAACGCCCAGCACATGTCGAAGTCCAGGAGATCGGCGAGCATGAGACGGTCGCCGCGTGGACTGTCGATCCCGCTGGGCAATGAGCGGGCGAAAGATATGAAGGTGGCCGCGTCGACGCTGAACGCAATACCGGTCTGCTGCGGAACCATCGGGTGACCCTCACTAGCCTCGAACAGCGCCAGCATCGTCTTACCGCCATCGGCCGAGATCTGGAGCGGACCACCCTCGAAGCCGGTCGCCCAGAAGTCGTACGCGTCGACGGGCTCGAACCCGAGATGCTCCGCGTACCATCGGGCGGCCTCCGCCCGATCCGGCACGCGGACGTGCACATGGTCGAGCCGTCCCATTCGGAACCTCGAATGCTCCGTCTGCATGTCTCTAACAATAGATGCCGGATCCAAGCATTGGCCGGCAAGAGTCGGTCGGGGCTCAGTTGCGCGGCGGTGCCCCATACCACCGGTTGTGTGACTCATATTGGCCGCCTGATTCGGGTGCCCGGTTTCCAGCAATTCCGGTCCGGGCTTATGACGTACGAGCCATGGCGCTCACCATTCGCTGGGGCTCACGTGCTCCGTGCATCGTCGAAGAATCGGACCATTTCTTGCGCAATCTGTCGAAGACTCGGGTCAATCGGCTTCGGGCCGACTTGCATAAACATGTGGCCCATGTTCTGCCAAGACCAGTTGCGTTTGGTCATCCGCGGCTTTGAGGTCCCTGTAAAGTTCAATCGATTGCGACCTAAGTGACTGTCGCGATTATTTCCCCAGCGCGATCACGCGATCGGCGACTGGGTGAGTCGGCGCAGCAGGTAGCGGCTGTGGGCGGCCCAGATGAAGCCCTCGGTGACGATCGGATCGCGCTCGTAGTCGACCTGGAGGCGTCGGCTGTTCATGAGCCATGCCCAGGTGCGCTCGACTATCCAGCGTTTCGGGAGCGCTTTGAATTGGCCGGGGTGGATGCGGTTCACGACTTCGACGCCAACGTGGTGGTTGCGGCAGTGCTCGATGAAGGTGCGCTTGAACCCAGAGTCGCACCACAGCTTGGCGAAGCGAGCGGAGCGGTCGCGTGCACGGTCCGCCACGGTGATTCCGCCGACGTTGTCCGACATGCTCGCCGCGACGACGACCACCGCCATGAGGAGTCCGAGGGTGTCGACGATCCCGAAGGTCTTGCGGCCGTTGATCCTCTTCCCGGCGTCATATCCCTTGGTTTTCTTGCTCACCGTGGCCGCGGCGCGCACCGAGCGGGCATCGACGATGCCGGCGGCTGGCTCGCCGTCACGACCCTCCTTTGTGCGCACCGCCGAGGCCAGTCGCTCGGCGATGCGTTCCCAGGTGCCGTCTCGGGACCACTCGAGGTGGTAGCGATGCACGGTGTTCCAGTTCGGATAGCTCGCAGGAAGCGCTCGCCACTGACAACCAGTGGCCGCCACGTAGAAGATGGCGTCGACGACACGGCGGCGATCGACCTTGACCGGACGGCCCATCGATCCGGGCGTCCAATAGGGGGCAACCAGATCCGCGATGAGTTCCCACTCTTCATCGCTCATGTCGCCATGCGTTGTTCGCCAGGTCTGCGCCACTGCAACCGGGTCCGATTCCATACGCAACGCTACGCGACGACCGGACCCTCAGAGGGGCTATTTATCCAATGACGTGTACTAATTTTCCGAACAGGGTCTAAGAACTTTCGTGTCGTTGTAGCCCTGAACAAGAAGGATGGGCGGCGAGTTCGGAACAACGAAATGCGTGGGGCTGGCGAGAAGCAGATCCCGGTGATCAATCTTGCCAAAGGCTTGCTGAATGTCGGAGGGAGAGAACCCCGATGCTCGCTCAGTGAGGTTCGCTGGGCCAAACAAGTCTGCTACTGCACGCAGATTGCTCGGTTCCGTCGCATACGGTCCGACATCGAATGCCGAATGGGGACCTGTGAGAGCGGCGAGCGCAACGAGTTGCCCCCCGACGCTGGTGCCGAACGCGAATATCTCGCTTCCGTTCAGGTCGTATCGAGGCGCCTTGGCTCGCAGATACCTGATTGCGCACTTCACATCCACGATCTGCGCGGGATACCGAGAATCGGGAGCAAGCCGATAGTTCATGCTGGCGACGGCATAGCCAGCCGAAGTCAGTGCGTCAAGGAAAACCGGGTTGAGGTCCGACTTGTCGCCTGAAGTCATTCCCCCCCCCGTGGACGTATATTGCGACGGGAAGAGGGCCAGGGATGGCGGCATGGGGAATGTAGAGATCCAACGTTTGCGAGTTGCAGTAAGTCAGATTCCGGTCGGCAGTGCCGCGCGTGAACAGCACATTGGGTGGTGCGGTGCTGCACCCAGCTATCAGCCCTGCCAGGAGCAGCCCGGTCAGAAGGACCAATCGCCGGGTCACCCCCACCAGTCTCTGGCCGCCTGTCGAGTGTTCGCTAGGGCCCTAGGTCACTGGTGAGGGCTTCGAAGACCTCCGCTGGCCGCTCCCAGTGCGATCGTGGCCAGCGCGCTCGATGACCCGAAGGCACGAGTTGGGTATCCCGGTCGCGAGCTGAGCCTGGTGCTCTCAATGAGACCTAAATTTAAGACCAGAAGATACTGATCCGAAGACGCTCCTAGAGTCGAGGGTCATCTCCATCGGACGTTGGCGGCATGCTGACGATTGGCATCCATTGGTGACATTCGCCCCTGGGTATGCCGTCCCCAGTGTTTCACGATGGCTATATGGCAATCGCGCGCAAGTTCGTTACTCGGGCGGGTATGGCAGCTGCTATCTACGGATGCTGGGTCCGCCCTCGTCTCATGCATTGGGGGGCTACCGAAGAGGAAGTTACCGGGCCATATCCCGGCGCTGAGTTGGTCCCCGAGGGCAAGCGGTCGTCAACCATGGCCGTCACGATCGAGGCGTCGCCCGACCAGGTCTGGCCTTGGCTTGTCCAGATTGGCTGGGACCGCGGGGGCTGGTACTCCTGGGACCGACTCGACAACGCCGGTCGCCCAAGTGCCAGAGAAGTCCACCCGGAGTGGCAAAACGTCGCTGTCGGCGACCAGCTGTCGTTCTGGGCACTGGGCCGCCGCATGGACGCCTACCGGGTTGGAGTGCTGGAGCCGAACCGATTCTTAGGTCTGTATGGGTATACCGATCTGCGAGGCCGCTGGCTCGATCCAAAAGAACCACGACCAGCGGCCTACATGGAAGCAATTTGGGGCTTTCAGCTCAATGAGGGGTCCGGCGGGCGTACTCGCCTGGTAGTCAGCGGTTACCAGACCTTCCGCCCTCGCTGGATAGAACGTTTCGTCTCCGACTGGCTCCTTCTCCCGACTGCCTGGATCATGCAGGCACGAATGCTGGCGGTGCTGAAGCGCAACATCGAACGAGCGACCAATGCACAAGTGCATACTGTCAGCGAGTCCCGGGACGGCCCCGTCGGAACTAAGAATCTGTCTGCTACCGGGTAATCGAGCCTTAACGAGTCAAGGAGGTGATTCCATTGCTAAGGATGAAGGACGCTGCCTCTGAGTTTCTGGCTAACAAACGCGTTGCAGTGACCGGAGTTTCCAGGAATTCACAGAGCCATGGGGCAAATGTCATCTATCAGCGACTGCGCCAAAGGGGCTACGAAGTCTTCGCCATCAACCCGAACGCCGACGAGGTGGAGGGCGATCCTTGTTACCACGATCTCAAGTCGATACCCGGAGGTGTGGATTGGGTCGTCATTGGGACCAAGCCAGAAGCCGCGAATGCGACTGTGCGCGAGTGCGAGGAGCTAGGCGTCAAGCGAGTTTGGATGCATCAGCCGCCGTTTGGTCCTGGGAGCGTCTCCGAGTCGGCAGCGGATTACGGACGTGAGCACGGCATGACTGTCATCCGGGGAGGCTGTCCGTGCATGTTCGACCCGACCGCTGACCGAGGACACAAGGTGCTGCGAGCGGTGGGCAGAGTCACGAGCAAGGTGCCGCGACGCGTTTAGGTTCACCGTTCGTCTTTTGGGGACAGGCTGCTCTTGTCACGGGGCCGGGCCGGGGTGTTGGCCGGGCCCGTGTCATGGACTCAAGTGACGCATTAGCAGCACTAGCTGTCTGCGCACGGGCTCCCCTTGACCAGCCTTGTGAATCACGAGCCAGGCGCCAAGGCACCCAAATCTAGACTCGTTCTCGTTTCCTTTTGAGCACGTAGTGGGCACGATATTTCGACCACGAAACCGACCGCCAGACGAAATCGACCTGGGCCATCCGGTGGTCGGGACCGGCGTCGATCCGGTGACCTGCAGCCGACCAGCTGGAGGAAGCAAAGAGGCAGGCAAATCCGAGAATTTCGGCTCTGCGATGGTCCTCGGCGTTTGCCGTGTTCCGCCTTGTTCCGCGTTCGTGTGGGCACGCTGTGGGCACGAAGCTTGACGGATCCCAAATATCTGACGGCGAAGAACACCCAGGACGGCAGCCACCGGGTCGCTAAACGCGATCTCCTGATGGCGCGCCCACTACAAGGTCCTGATCGAGCGGGGTGTGGCCCGGGGCGAGCGCAGCGTCTCAGGATGAGGGACGCCCAGCATGCCGGGGATGACCACGCCGATCTCGTATGTGAGCACGACGGCTTGGACCCGGTCCGCCAGGCCGAGCTTTGTGTGGGACGTCAGGGTTGCTTGGCTAGGCGGTGGCTCAGTGGCCGCGTCCGCTTGAAGGTGTCGGCGAAGATCCCGGCGAGGTCGTCGTAGCGAGCCCGCTTCGCAGGATCGGGTTCGTATACGCCTTTGATCCGGAGGCGCTTGGTCAGGTCGGAAGCCGCGGCGATGCCCAGACGGTCGAACCCGAAGACCGCCGTGCCGATGGAGTTAGCGAAGCCCGCGTCAGCTAGCTGGTGCACGGGCTTGCCGAGGACGTCGGCCATGACGCTCGACCAGAGATCGGAGCAGGCTCCGCCGCCGTAGAAGACGTAGTGGGAGATCCGGCGATGGATGAACTTCTCGACCGGGCCCTGGAGCCAGCGCAGGTTGAGGGCGACTCCCTCGAGCACGGCGCGGGCGAGGTCGCTGCGGGTCGTGTCGAGCCCCACGTTGAGGAACCCACCGCGCATTCGCCCGTCGACTTGCGGGGCGAGCGAACCTCGGAGCCAAGGTAGGAACAGGACGCCCCCCGCGCCTGGTTTCGAGGTCGCGGCCGCCTCGTTGAAGGCCCGGTAGCGGTCGTTGATCGTCTCGGGGGTCACAAAAGTGTCGTCGGGATAGACCACGCTGTCGAGGAAGTAGTCGACGGCCACTCCGGCGACGCCGTTCTCCGCCGAGAGCATGTGGGCGCTTTCCAGGGGACTCGGCATGGTGTAGAGCGACCGCAGGGGGTTGACCTTCTTCTTCTCCAGGTGGGTCACGATGACCGCGGTGGTGCCGAGCGCCAGGCCGGCATGCGTCCCCGAGAACGCGCCGGCGGCCACGCCGCCCGCCTGCGTGTCGTTGATGCCGGAGAGCACGGGTGTGTTCGCCGGGAGCCCGAGCG
>JARLGQ010000121.1 GCA_031292675.1 Acidimicrobiales bacterium | reverse complement strand
TCGGACGCCATGAGCTCGGGGTCCCAGATGGGCGGGATGCTGAGCGGGATGAAGCGGCCCGGATAGGCGCCGCACCAGTCCTCGATGTGCCAGTCGTTGTAGGCCCGCAGCATGTCGATGGCGAGCCCCTTGTCCTCGGTGCGGGCGAAGAGCTGGCCACAGAACTGGATGAAGGAGGGGAAGCACATCGAGCCGAGCACGCCGTTGGCGTTCATGTCCCGGACCCGCTCGTGGATGTCGTAGCAGCCGGCGCGCATCTCCTCGAAGGAGGTGGGCTCGATGCCGTACTCCTCGGGGGGCCGGCCCACCACGGCGTTGAGGCCCACGTTGGGGATGAGGTTGCCCTCGAAGGACCACACGTCGGTGCCGTCGTCGTTGTGGATGATGCGCGGGGCGCGGTCCTTCCACTTGGCCGGGACGCGGCCTTCGAACATGTCGGGGGGCTCGACGACATGGTCGTCGACGCTCACGAGGATGAGATCTTCGGCTTGCATCGCGCTCCTCCCCCTCGGCGCTTGGCGGCTTTGCGATCATATACCTGACGTTCGTGTCAGGCACACGCCGGCCGGCGGTCCTACACTCGCCCGATGCACGCCGACGCGCCCCGGGGACTGGCGGGGGTGGCCCGCGCCGACCCCGAGCGGGTGGCGCTGGTGTTGGGCGACCGGCGCACGAGCTTCGGCGAGCTCGACGCGGCGGCCAACGCCATGGCCCACGCCTTCGCCCCCCACGCGTCGCGCCCCGGCGATCGCGTGGCGGTCATGACGGGCAACTCCGCCGAGGCCTTCGCGGTCTGGCACGGCGCCACGCGCCTGGGCGCGCTCGTCGTGCCCGTCTCCACCCGCCTCACCGAAGTCGAGGTGGCCTACCTCGTCGAGGACTCCGCAGCCGCCCTGGTGGTGCACGACGGGTCGCCCGTGGCCCGGCGCGCCGCGGCGCGGGCCGGGGTGGCCGAGCTCGACGTCACCGGCCCCGACCTGTCCAAGGCGCTGGCGCAAGGCCGGGCCGACCCGCCCACCGGGGACTTCCTCGGCACCCCCGTGGTCGCCATGACCTACACGTCGGGGACCACGGGGCGTCCCAAGGGGATCGCCCGCGCCGCCCCCCTCGCCGCCCGCGACACCCCCCCGAACCCCTTCGCCAGCTTCTGGGGCTTCGGCCCCGACGACGTCCACCTGATGTGCGGCCCCATGTACCACACCGCCCCCAGTGCCTACGCCCTCATGAGCCTGGGTGAGGGGGGAACGGTGGTGATCATGCCCCGGTGGGACGCGGCGGAGTGCCTGAGGCTCATCGAGACGGAGCGGGTGACCACGGCCCAGATGGTCCCGGCCAATTTCATCCGCATCCTCGAGGCCGACTGGCGATCGTACGACCGCTCCAGCATGCGCAAGGTGCTGCACGCCGCCGCGCCGTGCCCGGTGCCGGTGAAGCGCAAGATCATCGAGGTGTTCCCCCCCGGCACGGTGTGGGAGTACTACGGCGCCAGCGAAGGGATGGCCTCGGTCATCTCCCCCGAGGAGTGGCTGGCCAAGCCCGGCAGCGTGGGGCGGCCCTTCCCGGGCCTGTCGGTGCGGATCGTGGGCGAGGACGGCGCCGCACTCGGCCCCGGCGAGGTGGGATCGGTGTACGTGTCGGCCTTCGCCGGCCAGCGGTTCCAGTATCACAACGCGCCCGACAAGACCGAGTCGGCCTGGCACGACGACTACTTCACGGTGGGGGACATGGGCTGGCTCGACGAGGACGGCTATCTCTTCCTCGCCGACCGGCGCACCGACCTCATCATCAGCGGTGGTGTCAACGTCTATCCGGCCGAGGTCGAAGCGGCGCTCATCGAGGACGACGACGTGGTCGACTCGGCCGTGATCGGGCTGCCCGACGAGCGCATGGGCCAGAAGGTGCACGCCGTGGTGGAGCTGCGCCCGGGCGCGCCCCGTGATGCCGAGGCGCTCACGGCCCGCCTGGCGACACGGCTGGCGGACTTCAAGATCCCCCGCACCCTGGAGTTCGTCGACGAGCTGCCGCGCGAGCCCAACGGCAAGGTGCTCAAGACGAGACTGCGCGAAGACCGGATGAAGGAGACGACGACATGACCGGTGCTCACGACGTGAAAGGCGAGCCCCGCCTGCTCATCGACGGCAAGCTGGTGGAGGCGAGCTCGGGTCAGGGGTTCGACAACATCGACCCCACCACCGAGGAGGTCCTGGGCGCCACCGCGGACGGCACCGCGCAGGACATGCAGTCCGCCATCGCCGCGGCGCGCCGCGCCTTCGACGACACCGCCTGGTCCACCGACCCCGAGCTGCGCCGGCGCTGCCTCGAGCAGCTGCACGCCGCCACCGCCGCCCACATCGAGGAGCTGCGCGCCGTCACCGTGGCCGAGGTGGGCAGCCCCATCGCCCTCACCTATGCCAACCAGGTCGACCTGCCCGTCGAGGACCTGGCGTACTGGATCGACAAGCCGGTGAGCTACCAGTACGAGCACTGGCTCCCCGAGCGCGACGTCTTCGGCCAGCCCCAGCGCCGCCTGGTGCGGCGCGAGCCGGTGGGGGTGGTGGGTGCCATCACCCCGTGGAACTTCCCGCTCAACCTGAACCTCGCCAAGCTGGGGCCGGCCCTGGCCGCCGGCAACACGGTGGTGCTCAAGCCCGCCCCCGACACCCCGTGGTCGGCCACGGTGCTGGGCCGGATCATCGCCGAGGAGACCGACATCCCCGCCGGGGTGGTCAACGTGGTGGCGTCGTCGGACCATCTGATGGGCGAGGTCCTCACCACCGACCCGCGCGTGGACATGATCACCTTCACGGGGTCGACGGCCACGGGCCGGCGCATCATGGCCAAGGGCTCGGACACGGTGAAGAAGGTGTTCCTCGAGCTCGGGGGGAAGTCGGCCAACATCGTCCTCGACGACGCCCCGGACCCCGGCGGCGCCATCGCCGTCAGCGCCATCGGCGTGTGCACCCACGCCGGGCAGGGATGTGCCATCACGACCCGGCTCCTGCTCCCCCGGTCGCGTTACGACGAGTTCCTGGAGCTGGCCGACGGCATGATGGCGGGCGTGACCTACGGCGACCCGTGGGACTCGGCCAACCTCCAGGGCCCCCTCATCAGCGCCAAGCAGCGCGACCGGGTCATGGGCTACATCGAGAAGGGCAAGGCCGAGGGCGCCCGCCTGGTGCGGGGCGGGTCCAGGCCCGCCCAGTTCGCCAAGGGCTTCTTCGTGGAGCCCACCATGTTCGCCGACGTCGACCCCGGGGCGACCATCGCCCAGGAGGAGATCTTCGGGCCGGTGCTCGTGGTCATCCCCTTCGACGACGACGACGACGCCGTGCGCATCGCCAACGACTCCATCTACGGGCTGTCGGGAGCCGTGACGAGCGCGTCCGAGGAGCGCGCCATGGCCGTGGCCCGGCGGGTCCGGACCGGCACCCTCATGGTGAACGGCGGGTTCTGGAACGCGCCCGACGTCCCCTTCGGGGGATACCGCCAGAGCGGGGTGGGGCGCGAGAACGGCGTGGAGGGCTTCGAGGAGTACCTCGAGACCAAGGCCATCGCCCTGCCCGCTCACTGACGGGCGAACTACAAATATGTAGTTCCGGTCGTGCGGCGTCCCACGCCGGGATCCACGGCGCCTTTTCCCTGGCCGCGGGGCAATTCGTCGCGTCGCGTCACGACCCCTGGCAATTCAGGTTCTGCTCACTACAAACTAGAGAGCAGGAAGGGGGGTTCGTGGACGCTCTCGACGTGTACGGCGATCAATTGTTCGGCCGTCGCATCCGCCTGCGCGTGCTGCTGTGGGCGCACACCCAGAAGGAGGCCTTCAACCAGTCCGAGGCGTCGAAGGGCGTCGACTACAGCTCCTCGGGAGAGGTCGCCAAGGAGCTCGAGCGCCTGGTCCGTCTGGGCATGCTCAGGAAGTTCGGACGGCCCTCTCGCGTCGGGCCCCAGAACTACCTCCGCGTGGAGCACCCCGGGTGGGCCATCGCCGTCGCGGCGCGCACCGCGGTCCGGGCCGGCCTGACCGACGAGCACGACGACGGGAGGGGCGACGACGACGGCGCCGTACGGTTGCAGGACGTCCGTCGCGACGACCGGGGATGAGGCCCCCGGCCCGCCGCCCGGGCGTTACCCGCGCCCGAGGATGGCGGTGCCGGTGGAGGAGATCCAGCCCCCCGTGGCGTTGACGGCGGCCAGCGTGGCGTCTTGGACCTGACGGTCGCCGCACTCGCCGCGCAGCTGCTTCACGGCCTCGACGAGAAGGAAGATCCCGCGCATCCCCGGTTGGCACGACGACAGCCCGCCCCCGTCGGTGTTGGTCGGCAGCGCCCCGCCCACCCGCAGCGTGCCGCCTTCGACGAAGGCACCGCCCTCCCCCTTCTTGCAGAAGCCGAGTCCCTCCAAGGTGAGCAGCACCGTGAGCGTGAAGCTGTCGTAGACCTGCACCACGTCGATGTCCTCGGGGGTGACGCCGGCCTGGCCGAAGGCCTTCCGAGCCGACCGGACGCAGGGCGACTCGGTGAAGTCACCCCACTCGCTCATGGTGGTGTGGGAGATGGCCTCACCCGTGCCCAGCACCCAGATCGGGGTGCCGGCGCAGTCCCGGGCCCGCTCCTCGTGGGTGAGGAGGATCGCCCCCCCGCCGTCGGACCGGATGCAGCAGTGCAACTTGGTGAAGGGGTCGGCGATCATCCTCGAGGACTGGACGTCCTCGATGGTGATGGGGTCCCGGTAATAGGCGTCGGGATTGAGCCCGGCGTTGTAGCGCGCCGACACGGCGATCTCGGCCAGCTGCTCGATGGTGGTACCGAACTCGTGCATGTGGCGCCGCGCCGACATGGCGTGCTTGGCGATCAGCGTGTGCCCGAAGGGGGCGTCGAACTGGATGGGGCCCCGGTTGCCGAAGAAGAGGTTGGCCGTCCGGGACCTGCGCTTCAGATCCGCACGCGACGTCGACCCGTAGGAGAGCAGCACGGTGTCGATCTGGCCCTGGGCGATGGCCGCCACGGCGTGCTCGAGGAACATCTCCCAGCACGACCCGCCCACCCCGGTCGAGTCGATGTAGTCGATGTGGTTGGCCATGCCGAGGTATTCGGCCAGCTCGATGGGCGGGAGGGCCCCGGTCCCGTGTGACATGAAGCCGTCGACCTCGTCGCGGGAGACGCCCGCGTCGGCGAGCGCCCGGCTCGTGGCCTGGTGGTGCAGC
>JARLGQ010000120.1 GCA_031292675.1 Acidimicrobiales bacterium | reverse complement strand
GCGGCCTAGGTAACCCGAGGCACCTCGCCCAGTCCGTCCGGGCTCGTACGGCCCCGGTCGCCGGAACGCCCACCGGACTTGTGCCAGACGGTCAGCTGTTCGATCGAGGCCGCCGGGTCTACCTCCACAACCGCTTTGAGGAGAGAAAGCGCGCACACGGCGCACGCCGTGAGGGCCTCCATCTCGACGCCGGTTCGCTCGACGATTTCCGTCAGCGCGCTGACCGTAACGCGATGGATTGCAACGTCGACGTCGACGGAGACCCGATCCAGGCGTAAAGGGTGGCAGAGCGGGATGAGGGACGACGCTTGCTTGGCGGCCTGGATGCCAGAGACTCGTGCCACCTCGACAACGTCCATTCCCCCTCGGCGCGATGCCAAGATGCGCTTCGCATCGGCCGCGGTGACGACGAGACACCGGGCGAGGGCCAGCCGTCTCGTGACGGCCTTCCCCGTGATGTCGACCATGTGCGCCTGACCTTGCTCGTCGACGTGGGTAAGAGCGCCGGCCTGAGGGTCCTCACCACCGAGCGAGGTCGGCACATTGGTCGTCATCCTCCCGAGACCGGCGGGATGATCGCAACCTCGTCTTCGTCAGCCACACTCGCGTCCAACTCGACGGTTTGACCGTTGAGCCAGATGGCTGAGACAGCGACAACCCGAGCGAAGTCCGCGCCAAATCGTTGTTCGGCGGTGGCGATGATCTCCCCGACGCTGGCGCCTTTCTGCACGACACTGGCGCGGCCCGCCGCCTCTCGCGCCGGTCCGAACAGCCGTAGGCGGGCCACCGTTAGCCCCCGATCATGGACATGGATCGTTGCGGGCTGAGAAACCCTGGTTCGTTGATCCCATGTCCCGGGAGCTTCGCCCAGACTACGTCACGCAAGAGCTGCCCGACATCTGCATCGGTGCCTCCCCTGCGCAACACATCACGCACGGTGGTCTCCTCATCGGTAAACAGGCAGTTGCGCAGCGCTCCGTCCGCCGTCAGACGGAGGCGGTTGCAGGTGCCACAGAAGGGCTCGGTGACACTCGAGATCAATCCGATCTCGCCTTGTCCATCGCAGAAGCGAAAACGCTCCGCCGGTGCCCGACCGTCGACGCCGCGCACCGCCGCAAGCGGCCACACTTCCGATATTCGCTCGAGAACCTCTCGGCCGGGGACGAGATGTCTGCGATCCCATTTGCGCTCGGCATCCAGCGGCATGAACTCGATGAACCGCACGACCCGGCCGGTGCGGCGCGCGAACGCCGCGAAATCGAGGATCTCCTCGTCATTGTGCCCGCGCAGGAGCACGACGTTGACCTTGACCGGGGTGAGGCCGGCCGATTCGGCCGCCTCCATGGCGTCGAGGACGACCTCCAGGCTGCCTCGTCGTCGAACCGTGGCGAACCGGTCGGGACGGAGTGAGTCGCAACTGATGTTGACGCGGCGCAGGCCGGCCGAGGCCAAGGCGCGGGCTTGCGTGCCGAGCCCCGTGCCGTTCGTGGTCATGGCCAGATCGTCGAACCCGATCCCTGCCAGGCGGGCGATCAGGGTGGTGAGACCCGTGCGCATCAGAGGCTCACCACCGGTGAGGCGTATGGAGGTGACGCCCAAGCCTTTCGCCACCTGCGCCACCCGAGCGATCTCGTCAAAGGTCAGGATCTCACTGCGGGGGAGAAAGGCCACCCCCTCCTCGGGCATGCAGTAGACGCAGCGAAGATTGCAGCGGTCTGTGACCGAAATGCGAAGGTCATCGTGCACTCGCCCGAAGCGATCGACGAGGGGCCCCTGGCGTGGAGCGCTTTGGCCTGACGGCGCCGCCGCGTCATCGGGCCAGCGGCCGTGAGGCCCCATCGGGATGCCCACGGGGACCGTAGTGGTCAAGACAGCTCCAGTGGCACGGTGGCGAGTTCATCAGGGTCGATGAGCATCACTTTGATGGAGTCCCCGGCCGGGACACCGGTGCCGTCGGGGATCAACGCGAGGGCATTCGCCTTCGCCATGGCATGGAGCTGGTGCGACTCTTGCCTCTGTGCGGTGGTGACTCGCCACGTCCCCAGGCGATCGAGCGTGACCCGGGCCCGCAAGAGGTGGAGCTTGCCATCTGGTCGGCGGCGCACGTCCGCTTCCGCCACGGCCGCCACAATGGGTCGATCAAGGCTGCGGTACCCGCTGAGGATTCGCAGCGCAGGGCGCACGAACAACTCGAAACTCACCATCGCTGACACCGGATTGCCCGGGAGCCCGAACACGGGGGTTCCCGTGTCCGGGAATGTGCCGAAGGCCAATGGCTTGGCGGGCCGAATGGCGACCTGCATCCACCGCATGGTCCTCGCACTCAGTTTCTCGAGGACTACACGGACGAGGTCGTGGTCGCCCACGCTCACTCCTCCACTGGTCACCACGGCATCACAGATGGTGGCGGCATGGGTCAGCACGTCCACGATGGCAGCCTCGTCGTCGCCGACGATGCCAAGGTCGACACACTCCCATCCCTCACGCCGGGACAGGGCGAGGAGGGTGTGGCGATTGGCGTCACGGATCTTGCCGGGGAGAAGGGGCCCTGGGGCTTCGACGAGCTCATCGCCGCTCGAGAGCACACCAACCCTGGGACGGGGGTGGACCACCACGGAGGTGACTCCCTGATCGGCCAGGACGCCGAGATACGCAGGGGTGAGCACAGTGCCGGCCTCGGCGACGAGTTCCCCTACGGCCACGTCGAGTCCCGATTGGCGGACGAAATCCCCGGCCTGGATCTCGCGCTCGATCGTGACCGTGGAGCCCAAGGCCCGTGTCTCTTCGATCATCACCACAGCGTCGGCGCCCGGCGGGAGGGGTGCCCCAGTCATGATCCGGACCGCTTGCCCGGCTTTGACCGTGGCGTCGAAAGGACGTCCGGCCGAGATCGAGCCGACGACCTCCAAGCTCACGGGAGCGCCACGTGTGTCTTGTGCCCGGAGCGCGTACCCGTCCATGGAGGAGTTCGTGAACGGTGGCACCGGCTCGGAAGCGACGATCGGGACGCCGAGCACACATCCCAGGGCATCATCCAGCAGCACAGAGCGCGGCGCCAGCGCTGAACATGACCCGAGGACGAACTGACGAGCCTCTTCGAGAGGGATCATTGCGTCGGCCCGATCATGGGCGCGTCGTCCTGCGCAATGGCATCCCCGATGGGATGCGAACAAAGGCTCCAATCGGAACCACCCGCCCAAGTCTCGTGCTTCCAAATGGGAACGGTGTGCTTCAACGTATCGATGCAATACCGGGCAGCGGCGAAGGCCTCTTCTCGATGCGGGGTCGAGGCCACGACGACGACCGAGACGTCGCCCACGACGAGGCGCCCGATACGGTGCAGGAGCACGAGGCGACCGATGGCGGGCCATCGGGAACGCGCAGACGCTGCCACGTCACCCAACCGGGGCACGACCTGTTCGACATACGCCTCGTATTCCAAGCTGGTGACAGCGAAACGCCCGCTCGAGTGATCTCGAACCGTTCCGCAGAATGTCACGACCGCGCCGCAGTGGGGAACAACGGCCCAAGAACATGCCTGGTCCACCGGCAGCGCCATCTCGCTGGTGGCGATCCAGTCGAGGCCATCGGGAGGAATCAGGTCGAGACCGGTCATGACGCGGTCCGACGGAGGCGAAGGCTGAAGTCGTTGCCCAGCTTCTGGATCTCGGGCGAAGGGCGGGTCACGCCGCTCAATTTATCCCTGCGCACTCGAAGTTTCCCGGCGCGCTCGGACCGTTCCGAGCAGAATCTGCCCGACAGCATGGCCCGACCTCTGGGTGGGCCGGGCTCAATGTGGTCTGGCACCGGCCAAGAGCTCGAGGGCATGGGCCAGGACGTCGGCCACGGCCTCGATCGATTCGACCGCCCCGCGAGGCGATCCCGGAACATTGAGCACGAGACAGTGCCCAACCGTCCCGGCCACACCTCGCGAAAGACACCCGAGCGGACTGGCGCTGCGCATAGCCTCGGCCAGGCCCGGAGCATCCCGCTCGACGACAGTGCGGGTTGCCTCAGGCGTGAGATCGGTGGGCGAAAAGCCAGTCCCACCGGTTGTAACGACGAGCCCGGCAAACGACGCCGAGAGCTCGATCAACGCTGCGGCCACCGGCCCAACGCCATCGGAAACAGTTCGTTGCTCGACGATACGGAATCCATTCCGGACGAGCACGTCGGCCAACGCGGGACCGGACCGGTCCTGGCGGGTGCCCCGGCTGACCGATTCCGAGACAGTTAGTATTTTCGCCTTCAGCGGCACATCAACCACGCTAGTTGTGACGGAATCGCCGCCACCCTCGGGTGACCGGCCGGGGAGGCGATCGGCGTGCCGAACCGCAGCCCCGACGATTCTGCGGCGGAGAACAGATTTATGCTCGGCGGGTGCCCTCGAGCGCCAATCAGCCGCCTCGTGCCACACCTGATGAGCCGGTGGCCGTGGGACGGAGGGTGTTCCTCATCATGGCGGCGTTGGGGGCAGCCGGGATCGCCTTTGGCGCCAAGGTCCAGGAGTTCGGGGTCTCCGTCGCGTCCGGTCTGGGGGTTCTTCTCCCCGAGGGCAACCACTTTCGGATCTACTCGGTCAGTGGCACCTACCCGGTGGTAACCCGCGACAGGTACCGGCTGGTCGTCGACGGACTGGTCGAACGCCGAGCCACATTCACCCTGGCTGACCTCGAGGCAATGCCCCGCACGAGCTTTGTCAGGGACTTTCAGTGCGTCACCGGGTGGCGGGTGCCTCAGGTCCACTGGGAGGGGGTCCGGCTGTCGGAGATCCTCGATACCGTCGGAGTCCGGCCGGGAGCAGTGGCACTTAGCTTTGACTCCTTCGACAACACTGACACGGAGAGCCTCACCCTTAGCCAGGCGCGCCTGCCCGATGTCATCGTGGCCTATCGAATGCTCGGCGCTCCGGTCACTACTGAGCACGGCGGGCCGGTGCGGCTCTATGTCGCGCCGATGTTCGGCTACAAGTCTCTCAAGTGGCTCTCGGCCATTCATGTTGTCGACCAGGTGCAGCCAGGGTTCTGGGAGCGGAACGGATATCCGGTCAACGGGTGGATCGATGGCTCGACGGGCGCGAACGATCCTGGGAGCACTTGACCCGTGGTGTCTAAGGTACGATCCGCGCCGAGTGCCTCGGTACGGATCCTGCGTTTCGACCGAATGCAGCGCGCGGCACATTGGGCCAACGCCGTCTTGTTCGGCATTCTGATGGCCACTGCCGTGCCCCTGTACTTCGGGTCGTTCTTTGGCCTCGTCCTCCCCCGCCATACCGTGTCGGAGATCCACCTGTGGGCCGGCATAGCGCTGCCACTGCCGATCATCGCTTCACTAGTCGGACCGTGGGGGGCCCGGATGCGACGCGATGTGCATCGTGTCAATCTCTGGACTAGGGAAGAAATTTATTGGCTGAGGAAGTTGGGCAACACCTCGGTCGCCACTCTTGACAAATTTAATCCCGGTCAGAAACTCAACACCATCTTCACCGGCGGAGCCATCCTTGTCATGTTGGCCTCCGGCGCGGTCATGCAATGGTTCAGGTTCTTCCCGGTGAATTGGCGCACGGGGGCAACATTCGTCCACGACCTATTCGCCCTTGCTGTGGCCGTCGTGGTTTTCGGCCACATCGCCTTTGCATTGACCCATCGCGACTCGATGCGATCGATGATCAAGGGCTGGGTGACCGAGGCCTGGGCGTCCCGTCACGCCCATGGTTGGTTTGACGAGCACCAGGCGCCCGAGGAACATTTGCCGCCCACGGAATAGGATTGGCCTGGTCCGCTCCTACTCGGACCTCCGAGCTTCCCGGAGCACCTGAGCAGCCCAAATGCCGATCGGGGAACTACAGAACGGCAACACTCTTGGGAGGTACCCACCCCTTCGTTGGGAGTGGCTAGACGGGAACGGGCGGGTGGGGGCCGCGTTCACCATGCAACAGCCGACAGACCTCCTGCAACCCCCGCCCTCTCGTCATGGACTCATCGCCTCGGGCGGCGTAGCATTTTCGCGGAGGTCCTCAGCGGCGGCTCTTATCCCTACGTCGCTGGGAACCCTGAGGGGGATGAGCGGGGTGGGGGATCGTGTCCTCCCCTGAGGTGGCGCAGAGCCCGCCCCGACTCCCCGGTCTCTCCCTTCTGGCACGTCTCTTCCTGCTCTGTGCTCTGTGGGTGTCCAGAAACTCATCTGGCATGGGCGTGTGCGTGCCCGAAAATCCCATCCACGTGAGGGATGTTCAATTCGCCCTCGCGCGGAGACTCCTCCGATACGTCTAGGACGGACTACACTTGCCTCGGCACCTTGCCGGTCAGCGTGAACATTACGCGCATGATTTTGTGCCCAGGATCGGCGGTGGGCTCGAACATGCAGGGGCATCCCCCGTTGATCACCTTGATGCCATAGCGACGACCGTATTCCGTAGCCGACTCCGAGACGCTGCCGCTTCGAAAGGCCCGATGCATCCACACGCGCTTGATTCCGTTCTCGGCACACTCACGCATCGTGGCATCCGCGGTCGCGGGCTTCGTTCCGATCACGACCCAGTCCGCGCCGCCGGGAATTGACTTCAGATCGTGGTAGCAGCGATCGCCTTCAACCTCGTCGGCATTCGGATTGACGGCGAAGACCTCGTATCCCCGTTCTCGGAGACGTTGGTACACGACGTTGCTGCCGTGGTTGCCGGGGTTCCTCGAGACACCGATTACCGCCACCTTCTTCTTCGCCAAGAATTCGGTCGCGACTTCCTTCATCTTCTCCATCCGAGGTCCTCCTCTCGTGAGTAAACCGCTGCTGTTGACTTCACACCTGCTCAAGCCAGCCCCGTGCCCTGTGGTTAGCCCTAGGGTCGCGGAGAAATCATCGACATCCACACCACCTCTTTGGTTCTAGGGTGACACCTCTCGATCGGCTACGGCAGGGTCGGAGGACCCCCAATCTGGGACACAAAAGGGGTCTCACACCCCCTTCGGCCATCGAGCGAGAATGCAGGTTGCATCGCCCCCGCCGGACGCCTCAAAACAACCCTCAGGCCATCGAGTATCGCTCCGGCCGATGGTTCGAGAGTCAACACTCTCTTGGGAGCTGAGTGGAGGTAATAGGACGTTACTCCAACCCCCCTCGCACCCCTGTTGACCTGCAGAGACTCCTGAGCACCGCCTGTCTCGAATCGTCAGATCCGACCTCAGAACGCCCTCCGAGGCAACATCAGCGCCGCCTCCGCCCCGGCGAACTAAGTCAACTCAGTTCCGGATACCTCTCAGGGGTCGGGATGAAAGAGCTCGCCCAACGTTTTGGGATCACGCGTCAAACGGTTGTCGAGTGCATGCGCCGAGCCGGTGTCCCACGGCGGTATCCGAAGCTCGGTCTGGAAGCAATCGACAAAGCGGCGTCTCTCTATCGTTCGGGCTGGTCGCTGGTTGCCGTAGGTGAGGCTTTGCCGGTTGACCCGAGCACCGTTCGTCGAGTTCTCGTTACGCGAGGTGTTCCGATGCGGGATCCCCAGGGCCGAGAACGCCGGACATAGGTAAAGATCGCCGATTTTCGACGACAAGAAGCACGGACGGTCGGGGTGGTGGGCCACCCGATGAGATGCGCTCCCATCGTCCGCTCCGATCGGAATGCCCCATGAGCGTTACCAATGGCCTGCGGGCCCCCGCATGGCCCCAGCCATTGCTCGCAAACGGCACTTATGCCGGTAATCGCGTCAAGTCGTTGCGGGATATGCCGGTAATCGGCGGGCCCCACCACCTTCGTCGGAGGCAGGACCCGCCGCGGCCGGCGTGAGATCAGTCGAGCTCGATGGGCGTCCTCCTTCGTCGGCCGAAGGGTCCGTAACGGCAGACAGCGAAGAACCGGCCGGTGCCGAGAATGCGGCCGATCTCGGCCCACGATGTCTGCTCGTCCCGAGCGTCGGCGACCAATCGGGCCAGGCGGGAACGGGCAGCCCGGGCCAGCGTCACGGCCGCCTGGAGGTCCTTGGCGGCCAAGCTGTCTGAGGGCAGTCGCTGCACCAAAGCGATGACGCCCAGCGCGTCGTCGATCACGTAGCTGGTCTCTTCGTCGATGATGTCCTCGCGCTCTGTCACGACGCCCCCGTTTCGAGCCCGCCGAGCAGCCCCTCGTAGAGAGCGGTGCGCTTGGCCTGGCCGTGGGCGGCGGCGTGGTCACGCTGGCGGGTGAGCGTGTCTTTGAACTCCACGGTGGTGGCGAAGAATCCGCACCCCTCGCACAGCGACTCGAAGCTGCAGTCGAGATGCGACGGCCTCGTGCACCAGCCGTTTCCGAGCATGCGGCTGTGCTCGATGCGAAGCCGGCGCATCTCGAGGGTCTCGGGCAGATCCGGTGGCTCCTCATAGAGCGCCTCGACCTTGTCCGCTGCGGCCCGGTACTCGTCGGCCACCGTCTTGTTGGCGATGCGCGCATAGCGGATGGTCATGCGCAAGGTGCGATGGCCCAACAGCTCGGCGATCGATTCGAGCCGCATCCCCCGGTTGACGGCCTGGGTGGCAAGGGTGTGGCGCAGCTGGTGGGGATGGACATGCCCGATGCCGGCTCGCTTGGCCACCCGGTTCACCATGCGGGTGACGCAGTGGCGGTTCAAGGGACGGCCCTCGTTGGTGAGAAGCAGTCCCGTGCCGCCGTCTCCGTGGGTGGCCTGCCATTCAGTGAGCAGCTCCACGAGGGGAGACAGGAGCGGGACCGTGCGGTCGTTTCTCAGCTTTCCAACCGGAACCTTGAGCCACCACCCCCCACCTCGTCGGGCCACGGCGTCTTTCTCCAGTGCGCAGAGCTCGCCCACGCGGATCCCCGTGCGACACAGGATCTCGAGCACGAGACGCCGAAGCGGTTCTGGCTCGGCAGCCACCTCGCGGAGGAACTTCGCCGCAGCGGCGTCGTCGAGGGCCTTGGGCAAGAGCTCCTCGGGACGGGGGATGTCGGAGATGAACAGCGGGTTGCGCACCGGGGCGTCCTCATAGCCCCACTCGATGATGCGGTCGAAGAAGGTCATGAGCATCCCGAGGCGCATCCGCAGCGTATTCACCTTGAGCGGCGTGCCCTTGGCCGTCACGTGTCCAGCCAAGGCGAGCTTGTAGGACTCGACGTGGGCCCTGCCCACCTCGGAGAACTGTCGGAGCTCTGGATAACAACCCACCAGGTGCCGGCAGAAGCGCCGCAGCGAATCGCCGGTGCGAGCCACGCTGTTGTGGTGCAACGACAAGTCCAGTTGGGCCAGATAGCGCTGGGCGGTGGCCGCCAGGGCCGGAGCGGAGGCGGCGAACTCGGCCCAGTCGCGCTCAGCGACCGTGGGCCGGATGACGATGCGTGGTTGGACGAGGGTCATTGGGCCACCGCCTCGAGCACCGAGTGGTCGATCAAGGAGATGGCCCGGGCATACTCGTCGGCCAGCCACTCGTTCGACAGGTGCAGGTAGATGCGCGTCGTCTCGATAGAGCGGTGCCCGGCTTGGGCCTGGATGGCCTCGAGGGCCATGCCCGCTTCTCGAAGTCTCGTGAGACAGGTGTGGCGCAGCTCGTGGCAGGTGCAATGGGCCAGGCCGACTCGACTGCGCGTGTAGCGCACGATCTCATCGAGGCCGTCCTCCGACAGCGGTTGTCCACGCCGGGGACCTTTCAATACCACGAAGAGCCGATCGGTCTCGGCGTGCTCGGGGCGTTCGGTCGAGAGATAGGCCGCCACCGACCGGAAGAACCGTCGAGAGATCGGGACGAGACGCTGGTGTCCCCCTTTGCCGTCCGAGACAAACACCCTGCCTTCGCCGGGACGCAGGTCTTCGAGGCGAAGGCCGAGCACCTCGCAGCGCCGCAGCCCCCCGAGGACCATGGCCTCGACCATGGCCCGGTCCCGCCAGCGCCGAAGCGCTCCCATCAGCGCGTCCACCTCGGCGGGCTCGAGGATCTTGGGCAGCACCCGAGGAGTGCGCACCAAGGGGACGAGCGCTCCCTTGTCCTTTCTCGATCGCCTGGTCGAAAGGCCCTTCGGGACCGGGTTCGATTCGCGCTCTCCGATCATGACCAGATAAGAGAAGAACCCGGACAACGACGACAGGCGGCGCTTGATGGTGCTGGCCATGAGCCCCGAGCCCCCGTCGGAGAGTCGCACCACCTTTCCCTCGAACAGCGGCTGACGCTGGGCGGTGATGAACGCCAAGACGTCGCTCACGACAACGTCGGCCGGCTCCTTGTCGATCTCGGTGAAGAACACCCGCAGATCAGAGGTGGCAGCCAACAGCGTGTTATAGCGTGCGCGGGCCTCGACGAACTCCAGGTATCGGTCGATGACCGGGTGGCCCAACCGCACCGCTGGGTCAACCGCAGGCGCGCCTCGCGAAGTGTGAATTGAAGTGGACAAACCGGGCTCCTTTCAGCTTTCCGACCTGCCCGTCTGGCAGGCCATGGAAAGCATCAGGGATTACCGGCATATCTACACATCGAGGATGGCTCCACACCGGTACACGACGCGCACGGGATCCGAATATGCGTGGCTTTGATAGTGGGAGGGTTCCTGCCAGACGTCGACCGGTACCGGCACATACATGCGCGACCTTCAGATACACAGTCGACCGGGAATTGCACCGAATACTGTGTGCCGAATCAGAAGTTCCAGGCGGCCTGGATTGCTGCGGCCTCGTCTGCCGCCTGCCGCCTGCCGATCTGGAAAGCCTGGAGGGCGTGGTTCGGGTCCATCATGTTCGCCGGAGCTTCGATGTCGCTGAAATCGGGTTCGACCGCTACCAGCCGCCTCGTTTGGCGCAATGGTGCCAATTCAGCGTCCGGGGTAACGGAGGCGGCCAGCGCGCCACCCCCTCCGGCGCCCTGGGAACCGAGGGGGTGACAGGACAGGACCACCAGAACGTCGGTCGGCGGCGCCGCCGTGGCGTTCAAGTGACTGAGGATGCCGCCGTCCATATAGCGGCGACCTTTGATGGTGACGGTGGGGAACAGCACCGGCGCGGCGCAACTGGAGGCGACAGCGTGCAGCAGCGGAACGGCGGATCGTTGGTCCCATACGGCCAAATCACCGGTGTCGGTGTCGATCGCAGTGCATCGAAAGCCCGCAGGCCAGGCGATGCCGTCGAGTGTGCCGAACAGGCCGAGGTAGACGTCTTCGGCGGGCGTGCTCGCCTTCTTCGCGGCGCGACCGATCGCTCGTAGCGCCTGCCGCGGGTCGGTCTCGAAGCTCGCCTGGCGCACTGCGCTTAGGAAGGCTTCATCGCCGGCCGCCAGGCTGTCGAGATCGATGCTCTGTCCGAGTGCTGCCAGGCTGGTGAGCGCATCGGTGAGCTCACGGCCGCTGGCCAGCAGCGCGCCGACGAGGGCACCTGCGGACGTTCCCACGATTGCCTCGGCTCCCGCCAAGTCGACACCGGCCTCGTGCAGCCCCATGAGCAGACCGGTCTGCCAACCGACACCGACGGCGCCGCCGCCTCCCAGGACGAGGGCGCGTGTTGGTGAGCCATTTCGCCGAGAAGTCATTGCTGTTCCCTCCAGATGGGGTCGGTCGTCTCGTTGAGTGTCATGGCGAGAACTGTTGCTCAACATGTGTTGAGTCAACTGTACCCTCAAGCGACCGCTTCGCTCAACACGTGTAGAGTGAAAAGAATGCGCAACGACACCGTGGCCTCCACGCCGACGACGACCCGGGCGGCCCGACGGGCGGCATCACAGGCACGGATCCTCGACGCCGCCCGAGAGGAGTTCGGCCGCCGAGGGTTCGAGGCGACAACGGTGCGGGACATCGCCCACCGGGCCGGGGTTGACCCATCCCTGGTCCTGCAGCACTACGGATCCAAGTCGGCGCTGTTCACCGCTGCCATCCAACTCCCGGCCGGCGAACCGCAAGAAGCAGCAGACCACCTGGCTGACGTCCTCAATGTGCGCGCCGCCGCATTACCCCCCGAGATGCGGGCCCTGGTCCGGTCCATGCTGACCGTGCCGGAGGCTTCCGAAGCCGTCCGGCGCCATCTCGACGAGCGGATCGGCAACCTGGCCGCCGGCATCGGCGGCCCGGACGCCGAGTTGCGAGCCGCCATCGCTGTGAGCAGCATCCTCGGCCTAACCGTGGCCCGCCACTTCCTCCAGCTGCGCGACGTGTCGAGCGCCTCCGACGACGACCTCGTCCGGGTGGCCACCCAAGCCCTCACCGCAGCCCTGCAACCGCAGCGTTCCGATTAGCAGGCCCCGCAGCCCCTGCGCCGTCCCTCCCTCGCACCGGCCACGCGCAGGCCCACGGTCGAACGGTCCACAACGCTCCATATCGCGCTCGCGACTGCCGTCCTCCCGATCGCGCGGATGCGCCATTCTCGGCGTTCTGCGCACGTCACTCGTCGACAGGAGGCTGGTCAAAAGGGGCACACGTTGCCGGCCGAGGCACTAGTTACCAGTCAACGCCGGGCGCGTCAGGCCACGACAACAGCCGATCCCGACCGACTTTCAGCTCATAGAGAAGTCCAGGTCAAAGGTCCGGATGGGATTCTCGGCACCCCCAGGATGAACTCTCCGTGTGGCAATTCGAAGGTGACGGAATCGCCTCTGACCTTACCCACGCGCAATCGCTCCTGGCCGCGAATACTGCGCGGGTCGCCAATCGGCCCGGTCGTCGGACTCCGGTGCAACCTGTCGGACGAGAGGAAGACACCGGGTTTTTTTAGCCCCGATCACGGGGTGCCGTCGGACCCGATGTTAAGGGGTCTGACGTATCCGACTCCCGCACATGGCGCGCTGGTCAAACCCTGGTAAGGGCGGCTAACCAAGAGCGTGCGCCCTCGGGAGCGAAGGTGACCTCCAGCACGGTGTCTTTGATGGAGTCGATCCGCCATCCAACCGCGAAGCAGCCCTGAATCTCGTTTTGGCGGATCCGTCTCGGGCCCCAGTCGCCCGGTTGTTTGTCGCTGAAGCAGAGTAGAAAGAAGCGACCGCCCGGCACTACAACGGCCCTAAGGCTAGCTACGAATCGCGCCCGCTCGTCGTCATCGAAGACGTGGAAGAGTCCACAGTCGAGCACGGTGTCGAACTGCTCGCCAAAGGCAGGCAAGTCAAGTGCGTCCCACACTTCGAAACGTGCGTCGAGGGAGCGTCGCGCTGCCTTCTCCCTGGCCAGACGGATGGCGGTTGGGGCAGCATCGATTCCGGTCGCCTTGAGTCCTCTGCCTGCAGCCATGAGGGCGTGCTCGCCGGTTCCGCAGCCCACGTCGAGCACTCGGCTGCGGATCTCGCCAGTCTCGGCTAGACGCACGAAGGCGGATTGCGGTCGGCCGATGTCCCACGGCGGTGGAGTACCCCCTTGGTAGGAGTCGTCGAAAGGCGGATGGTCCCTCCGTATTGCTTGTCCCTCCCGCGTATCGGCTGTCCCCGGCACGTGCAGGGGGACAGGGTCGATGTCCGAGTCCTGACGCGCCTCGCGTCCCTCGGCGTCCTGGGCCATGATGCTTTGTACACCACGGCCCTGCCGGCTTGTTCGCCCCCTGCCTTGGGCTGGACCATCGAGCCCCCGAGCAAGATCGCTCTGGGCGCGATTACCGGGCGGGTCGCGACCCAGCCCAGGAAGCGCATCACGCCACATCCAGGACGGCCCAGATGAATACACAGTGTCACCGGGATCCCCGACTACCGGTCGCCCAACCGTCCTCGCCTATGCCTCTCAGACCCCGGTTGGGAACGGCATTTACAGGATGGCCCTGGAGGTCCCGACCTTGGTGCGCGGGCAGTGGGCTCGGACGCAGGGCGAGAACGACCTCTGCACGGCGGCCTGCCTCCGTCAGCTCTTCCGTCCCTGCCCCCTGGGCAGGATCACCGGCAGCTTCTCCCATCCCCGGACGGTCGACGTCTGGGCCCGCACTGCGTTCGGGGTGTCGACCTCCCATTCCGGAAAGCGCGTCAGCAGCTCCTCGAGGGTGACGCGGGCCTCGAGACGGGCCAGGTGCGCGCCGAGGCAGAGATGGAGACCGTGGCCGAAGCTCAGATGTCGCCCCTCGTCGCGGTCGATGTCGAATCGGTCCGGCTCGGTGAAGTGCCGTTCGTCGTGGTTGGCAGACGCATTTAGCAGGAGCAGGACGCTCCCGGCGGGCACCACCTGGCCGAAGTGCTCGACGTCGTGGGTGACGGATCGGGCCTGCACCGGCGAGGGCGGCTCGAAGCGAAGCAACTCCTCTATGGCGCCGGGCATGCGGCTCGGGTCTTGGGCCAGTTTCGCCCGCTGGTCGGGGTGGTCGGCCAGGAGCTTGCCGGCCCATCCGATGAGCCGGGTCGTGGTCTCGTTGCCTGCCCCGGCGAGCAGGCCGACGTAGCCGAGGACCTCCTCCTTCGTCAGCGTACGCACCGTCCCGTCCCGATCCGTGAACGTCGCCGTGAGCAGCTCGGTCATGAGGTCGTCCGAGGGATGCTGGGAACGCCACTCGATGTACTCGGCGTAATCGGTGTCCTGACTCATCAACGTCGACAAGTCGGGCGGGACGCCCTCCTCGAGCCGCAGGCCTTCGTCGAAGCGGTCCCGCAGGGCCTGCTGGTCCTCCTCGGGGATACCAAGAAGCATCCCAATGGCGCGCATGGGCACCTGCGCCCCGATGTCGGCCACGAAGTCGAAGCCGTCCCGTTCGGTGAGTGCATCCAGACAACGACGGGCGAACGCCCGGACCCTGGGCTCGATGGCCGCCATTCGCCGGGTCGTGAAGACGCGGCTCAGGAGCCCTCGGTGCAGGTTGTGATCCGGGGGGTCCTCGAAGATGAACATGCCGGGGGGCAGCTGGATGTCCGCCTTGATGATCTCGAGGACCGACCCCTTGGCGGAGCTGTAGGACGGCCAGTCGAGGAAGCAGCGCTCGACGTCGTCGTAGCGGCTGAGGGCGAAGAAGTCGTACTTCTCGTTGTAGTAGAGGGGCGCCTCGTCGCGCATCCGCTTCCAGACCGGGTACGGATCGGCGTCGATGTCGAAGTCATAGGGGTCGTAGTAGACATCCGTCGTCATTGGCCTGAACCTTCGCGCTTTGCGGACAAGCGCTGAGCGTCGAAGTGACGGGCGGTGACGATGGGGAGATCCACCGTGCCGAGCACGCCCGGGTCAGCGGCAACGATGGCTGGGATGGCGTTGACGGCGGGCATGGCCGTCGTGGTGCCGATGTCGAACGTCTCGAAGTCGTCTGGGGCGAAGGTCAACTTGAGATTGACGTTGGGTTCGCCGTCGATCCGGAGACGATACGCGTGCAGGATCGGCCATGTGGGTTCGTCGATGTGCCCGAAGATGCTGCCAAGCCTCCACACCATGCGGAGTTCGGCCACGGAGTGGCCATCGACCAAGCCGCGCCACCTGGCGTCGAGGGCGGCGACGGTGCCGTCGGCGATGGCCATGAACCCGAGGTCGCGGTCGCCGACGGCCACGGCGAGCGCCACGTCGAGCTCGATGGCGTCGAGCTCGACGCCGATGCCTCGAGCCATCGAGTCGAGGGTTTCTGGATAGTCCGGCTCGCTGCGCAGGAGGGCGCTCTTCACAGCGGCAGGATCGGCTGGGCCGCCGAACCCGTAGGCCTCCCACGTCCCCGCCGATCCGTACATGGCGCAGTCCAGGGATTCGAGGATCGAGATGCGCCGGACGTTGCGGCACATCGCAGTGGCGGCGAGGGCGAGCGTGGGCACGAACATCGGGTTCATCCCGGTGCCGACAAGCGTCGCGCCACCGGCAATGGCGGCGGAGCGGAGGCGCTCGCCGGCGTCGCCGGGGTAGTGCTCGCCGTTGACGAGACGGGCGGTGGTGACGACGTTGGTGCCTGCAGCGAGGATCCGTTCGAGCTGGGCAATGTCGGGCCAGTGGGGCATGTAGACGACACAGTCGGCACCCAGGGCGAGCAGCGCGTCGATGTCGTCGGTGATTGCGACACCGACAGGGTCGCGACCTGCGATGACCCCGGCATCTTGTCCGACCTTGTCGGCGCTGTGGCCGAAGACTCCGACCAGCTCGAGACGGGAGTCATCGAGGATGGCTCGCAACGCGGAGCGGCCCACGATGCCGGTCGTCCACTGCACGACTCGGATCGGGGCCGCCGTCACAGGATCTCCTCGGGCGCGACTTGTGGCTGATTCACGCGTCCCAGACCACGTCCAGGCGAGGCGGAGAGCGCAGGAGTGTGCCGGCAATGTAGGGCTCTTCGGCGTCGGGGTCGAGGCGCAGTCCGGGTAGTTCGCTCAGCAAGGCCCGGACCAGTGCCTCAGTCTCCATCTTGGCCAGGTGCTGACCCAGGCAGTTGTGGGCCTTGAGGCCGAAGCCGACGTGGGTCTGGCGGCGCCGCGTGAGGTCGAACACCTCGGGATCGGTCCATCGCCCCTCGTCGTGGTTGGCGGATCCGAGGCTCAGCAAGAGGCTCGATCCCTCAGGTAGCTCGGTGCCGGCGAGCACGACGTCGCGGGTCGTGGAGCGAGGCGCGATCAGGAGTGGCGTCTCCCACCGGATGCCTTCGTCGACCGCGGCGCTGAACAGACTCGGGTCGGCGACAAGCATGTCAAGCTGATCTTGCTGCGTGAGCAACGCCAGTAGCAATGACGACGACGAGCGGTAGGTGGTTTCTGCACCGGCGGGGAGCAACAACCGCAGGAACGAGAAGATCTCCTCGTTGGTGAGGCGCTCGCCGTCGTGCTCGGCGAAGGCGAGGATCGACATCATGTCCTCGGTCGGGACGCGCCGACGTTCGGCGAGCACTTCGGCGAACACGTCGGCCAGGGTCGCGGCCGCCCTTTCGGCTCGTTCCCAATCGACGCTCAGGGCGATCAGTTCGATCGCCAGGCGATGAAACAGCGGGAACATCTCCGGCGGTAGGCCGATGAGCCCGGCAATCGTCCGAACGGGGAACGTGAAGAGGATCCGGGAGACCAGCTCGGCGCGCCCCTCGTCGGCCAGCTCGGCCACCATCTCGTCAAGCAGGGGCTCGACGAGCTGCGTCTTCCACCCCTCCATGGCGCTGCGGGAGAACGCGTGCTGAAGGATGAGCCGATAGCCGCGGTGTTCGGGCGGATCCATCTCGATCAGCGACCGCCCCATCACCTGGCCGATCACGTCGGCGTAGGCAATCGAGCTGTAGGTGGCCGGGTCGCTCAGCACCTCGCTGACGGCGTCGTAGCTATAGACGCTGAAGGTCGGCGCTGCGCCTTCGGCCTGCTCCGTGATACCGAGATCGGGGATGCCGGGATGCACCGCCCCGGCGGCGCGCAGTTCGGCGAACATCGGGTACGGCGAGTACCGGCCCGTCCCGACCGACTGGTTGAACTCCTCGAATACGGCGGCGGCGTCGGCCCCCCCTCCGTGAGCATCGAGCGTCGTCACGGATCGTTGGTACATTCACATGCAGTGCGCATGTCGATGTACCGTAGTTCAGGAATGCCGAGACGTCGAGCAGAAGGGGTGGCGACCAGGGCCGAGCAGGCCACTGCCACCAGGGAGGCGCTTATCGACGCGGCGCGGCGGCTCTGGGCAGACAAGGGGTTCTTCGCCACCTCGACGGCAGAGATCGTCGAGGCCGCGGGGGCCGGGACCAGGGGCGCGCTCTACCACCACTTCGCCGATCGGGAGGAGCTGTTTCTGGCCGTATTCGACGCCGTCCAGGAGGAACTTACGACGTCGATGGCCCCGACGAAGATCGACGAAGTCGACCCGATCTCTCGGGTCCGAAGGGTGCTACTTGTGTTCCTTGACCTCGTCGCCGAACGACCCGACGCCCAGGCCTTGTTGATCGATGGTCCGGCGGTGTTCGGCTGGCGTCGGTGGCGGGAGCTCGAGTCCCAACGCGGTCTCGCTGCCATCGAGAACCTGCTCGAAGCGGCCGTTCAGGCCGACCAGATCGCTGCGCACCTCGTCCAGCCGCTGGCCGCATTACTGCTCGGGTTGATGACAGATGCAGCGCTTCTCGTAGCGACCTCCGAGGACCCCGCCCGAGCCCGCGCAAGTACCGCTGACGCCTTCGCCAAGCTCCTCGATGGTCTCCGCACCCCACTCCCGGGTTGATGAGGTGGAGGGCGACGAGCGTCTGCTCACGGGCGGCTCGACCGAATCGCCAAGGCCGCCCGATAATGCCGGGTGCGCGGCACCTGCTTCGGGGCGATCCGGCGCATCCGGGGTAGCGCAGATCACCCGGTGCCGGGTGTCAGGCCGAGAGCACCGAAACCCGTGGCTCTCCGGTGGCAGCCCCAGGTGACCGCCCGGGATCGACGTCCTCGTCGGAATTACGGGATGGGTCCGCACCGAGCGGCTCGTACTGGGGAGCCACTGGGTCCGACACCGCCGAGGAGGCTCAGAAGCGAGCAGAACCCCGAGTACTTCGTGCGGTTTAGCCAGGTCGCAAGGTCGACACTCAGGCATCGAGACTAGGACCAAACAGATCCGGCGCCACGGATTGGGTGTTCAAGCCTTGACTTGGCGGGGCCGCAGCAGCAAGAGGAGCCAAGCCAAGAACATGTTGGGCAGCTCGTACATGGCCAAGCCGACTTGGTTGTACCTGCCGGGCTCGATCTTGGTGCTGAAAGACAGGTAAGAGGACTCTCCCTCGGCGACCATGCCCCCCCAACGGCAAATCGAGAGGCCACTGAGTGCGAGGACAAAGAAGCCGAGTGCAGAATCGCGGTGCTTGTCCCGCGCCGCTCCGATCAGTGCGGCGGTCCCTATCGCCATCTGCAGCCCGCCGTACATGGCGCGGACCTCAGTGCGGGCGACTGGGCTTGACAGGTCGTAGACGTCCAAGTTGGGGATCACCTCGCCGGACCACGACTTGGGCTTGATGAGGTTGAGTAGACCCCAGGGGAGCCAGAACATCGAGTTCGAGACCAGGAACAGCTTGGTGATTCGGCGGTGCCAACTCGGGTTCATGAAGACTTCTCCCGCGGATTAGTCGGCACCTTGACGCGCCGGTGACGGATGCTGCTTACGTGCTTCTGATCGAGACCGGCGGCATGGCGCAGCTCGGCGTAGAAGAGGTCAGGGTGGTCGTCGGGGATCAGGGCGTGGCTCAGGGCGATCCGGGTCACGACGTTGGCGACGATGAGGCCGTCGGGACCCGGGAAATGCGGGCGGAGCCGGTCTCGCATGATCGGCATTACCCGGTTCATCTGGTACACGACGTGCTCGGGCTCGACGTCCACGATGCGGCGCAACGAGTACGTGTGTTGGAACTCCACGATGAAACGGAGGATGGCGTCCAGGCGGGCCTCGCCATCGAGTCCGGCGACAGCATGGGCGATCCCTGCGTCGTACTTCTGCTGCTCATAGACGCCGAAGGCCTCAAGGAGTGTCTCCTTCGAAACGAACCACCGGTAGAGAGTTGGCCGAGAGACCCCGGCGGTGGCCGCAACGTCCGAAAGCGAGAGCCTCCGAGTCCCCGAGCGGGCCAGGACCTCGACGGTCGCCTCCAGGATGCGCTCCCTGGTCGTTGCCGTATCGAGCTGGACCACGCTTTACACTTTGCCACAAAAGTGTAACGCTAGGACCGCATGAGCCAACTGACGGTGCGGAGCCCCAAGTTCCACATCGATGAAACAGTGCCGTTCCAGTGGCAGCCGGCCAACCCGAGTTTCGGGCTGTTCGGCAACGTCTTCACCTTCCTCGCCATTGCCTTCGAGCGCTACATCGTGTCGGCCACCAGGCAGGCAGAGCCCTACTTCACCAATCCCGTCGTCGCTGAGGAGGCGGATCTCTTCGTCCGCCAGGAGGCTCAGCACGCGCGAGCCCACCGTGCCCACGCCAAGGCGATGATCGCCGGGTACCCAGGCCTAGAGGGAACCTACGCCGCCGCCAACGCCGCCTACGACGAGCTGCTTGAACGGGAGGATGTGGAGTTCCACCTCGCCTACGTGGCCTGCCTCGAAGCGACGTTCACGCCGCTGTTCAAGATGGTCCTCGACCATCGCAGACAGTTGTTCGAGGGCAGCGATGAACGGGTGGGGACGATGCTGTTATGGCACTTTGTCGAGGAGATCGAGCACCGCAGCTCGGCTCTGGTGATTCACCACGATGTGACACCGGACCGGTCGTATCGGGTCCGCAAGGCACCCAAGGTCCTCGAGCATGTCTCTCGGATCTACAAGCTCGTTCTGGCTGGGTTCGAGGAGCACGTGCCCATCGAGGACCGACTCATCTCGACGCAGCTCGTCTCCCCGAGTGGGCTCTACCTATCGGAACTGCGAAACCGGATCGGGCTCAGAGGCGGTTTCGGCAACTATCCCTCGATGCTGGGCCACGTTCCTGGCCGTGACCTAGGGACGATGCTGTGGCGGGAGACCAAGGGTCAGATGCCCCGCCACGACCCCGCCCATGAGCCCCTGCCAGCCTGGGCCGAGCGCTGGCACGAGGCGTTCAACTCTGGAGCTGACGTGACAACCTACGAGGGCGTCGGGGCTCTGACGTGACCGCTTGGTCTTGACCCGTACGAAGCGCTCCCAGCGGGCGATCACGGTTGGCCTTGGGGAGCGCAGAACACCCGGTTGGGGCTGCCTGGCTGCGGACATCGGAGCGATCGGCTCCACAGTGGCATCGCCAGTTGACCCATCCGGGATCTCCAGCCGCGGTGATGACGAGCGGACCGGAAGCCCAGCTACCGAAACGCTTCCAGCCACAGCCGGGTTGAGTCGGCAGACCAGCACGACACAGGGTATCTAGGCTTGTTCGCGGGTTCGAGCCCTTGCCGCCGCCACGGCGAGGCGTGGAAGGATGCTAACCCCGACGGTGTTGCTGAGGACGGAGCCACATGCGCCTGCTCTATCTGGACATCGACACGCTGCGTGCTGATCACCTGGGTTGCTACGGCTATGACCGCGCGACGACACCGAACCTCGACGCCCTCGCCGCTGATGGGGTGAGGTTTGCGAACACCTATGCCTCTGATGTTCCTTGCCTTCCGAGCCGGGCAGCTCTGTTGACGGGCTCCTTCGGGATTCGCAACGGTGTGGTGAGCCATGGTGGCAGCGCGGCAGATCTCCGCCATGAAGGTGCCAGAAGGGAGTTCGTGAGCCGCTACGCCTTCGACTCGTGGGCCGGTGCGTTCTACTGGAACGGCTGGCATACGGCATCGCTGTCGAGTTTCCCATTCCGGCACTCTGCGACGTGGTGGAACCACGGATTCATGGAGGCGATGAACCTCATGCGCGGCATGGGGGCCGAGCGTGCCGATCAGGTGCTTCCGGGGGCGCTCGATTGGCTGGAGCGACGTGGCCGGGCCGACAAGTGGTTCCTCCACGTGCATCTGTGGGACCCACACACGCCCTACAACGCGCCCGACGACTACGGCAACCCGTTCGCCTCGGATCCGGTACCGGCCTGGCACACCGAGGACGTGCGTATGCACAACTGGCAGCTCGCCGGTCCGCACTCCGCCCAAGAACCGTGGGGATTCACGCCGGACGAATGGGGACCGCCCCCACCACGCCAGCCGTGGGACGCCGGTTCTATGGAAGCGGTCAAGGCCATCTTCGATGGCTACGACGTGGGCATCCGCTACGCCGATGCCGCGCTCGGCACCCTGGTGAACAAACTCGACGACCTGGGCGTCCTCGATGACACGGCGGTGCTCGTCAGCAGCGATCACGGTGAGGCATTCGGTGAGTTGGGCGTCTACGCCGATCACCAGGCCGCCGATGAGGCGACCTGCCATATTCCCGCTGTGCTGCGTTGGCCCGGGATCGAGCCATGTGTCCATGACGGGTTGCAATACCATTTCGACGTCGCGGCAATGGTGCTCGATCTCGCAGGCATTCGGATTCCGCCAAGCTGGGATGGACGCGTCGTCGACATCGGCGGTGCCGGACGAGACCACCTGGTCCTTTCGCAGGGGGCGTGGTCCTGCCAGCGGGGCGTGCGTTTTGACAACTTCCTCTACCTGCGCACGTGCCACGACGGCTATCACCCGCACTGGGCAGACGAGATGTTGTTCGATCTGGAGCGCGATCCGCACGAGACGCTCGACATTTGCAGCTCTGACGCCGAAGCGGCGACGACGGGTAGGGAACGTCTCGCGCACTGGACGGCAACACAGCTTGCGCGGACAGGCCTAGAGGATCCCATGGACATCGTCCTCAGCGAGGGGGCCCCTACCACGTACGCAAGCACCTCGCCCCCTACATCGAGCGCTTGCGTGCCACGGGACGCGAGACTTGGGCTGAGGTTCTCGTTCAACGCCACCACACCGAGATCTGACTCTCGTTGTCGAGGGCCTCGATTGAGGTTCATTTGCGATTGCTCCCCGGTGCCGTCTCGCCGCAGGCCATGAGGCCCAGTGACATCCCCGCCACCTGAAGCCCCAATACTCCTCTCCCCACCTCTACAGTCTGCCTTCCTGAGCTGAGGAAGTCCGCAACTGCGGAGTGCAGGGTGCGCCCCCAAGAGGCCATCACGGTTGCGCAACGGGGAGCGCAGATCACCCGTTCCGGAATGGGTTGGGAAGGCGTTTAGACCACGCGCAAGGGCCAGCTATCGCTCGATCCTCCTTGCGCTCGCCAGGACAAAACCCGCCCGATATCGCTCGGGCGCCGGAGTCTCTGGGCATTCCGCGATGCGGGGTTCGAGTAAGGCTCTCAAGGACTACCTTGGCGCCCGAGCGATCGGACACGCGAATGTGCCTCTGTACAGCAACAATGTTGTCGAAACGACAACGGTGTGGAGGTGAGCGGACAACTCTCGAACCAAGACATCAGAGAGGAGATCGACACCCTCTGGGCCTTGACCAGGCATTTTGATTGACACCCGGCCGTCGGCTTAGGACTCAAGCTTCCCCTTGTGGGGGGGACGATCCAGGGTTTCCCCCATCGCTACCTCTAGGTCGCTCCCCCGGACCGACCTGTATCGCCGAGTTAGAACATTTGCGGTGGCCCGCCTGAGACCGGCCTCCGGGGCTGGCCGCACAAGAACAGCAGTTGCCCGCACCCTCCCAGTGTTCTCGATATGTAGCAGCCTGCCCCTGTCGCCCGGGCAGGTGCTACTAGATCCGTCGAAAGGGCGCGCTCACGCGCCGGGCCTCTGTGACATTCGGCGCGCACCGATCTGGTCGTTGCGTCCTTATCCGGCGCCTCTATATCCCACGGGGAAAAGACCTGGTCGCTACAACCGCTCGATCGCGCCCGCTCCACTTAGTATGCAGGCAGACTGTCTGGAATATTGACTAAGGTGGCCGGATGGTTCCAGGGGAGCAGAGGGACGAGAACGTGCCACTGCCTGCCCTTCTGCGAGGAGCGCACCGAACCTACGGCGAAGCGGTGAGGCAGGCGGTGAGCGCTGCCGGATTCGATGACCTCCCGAAGAACGGTCCCTACGTCATCGGTGCAGTCGCCCATGCCGGTCTCCCGCTGAGCAGGATCATCGTCCACCTGGGTCTTTCGAAGCAGGCAGCCGGGCAACTCGTCGACGCGCTGGTCTCGCGCGGTTATCTCGATCGGGAGGTGGATACGACCGACCGCCGGAGGCTCACTATCTCCCTCACTTCCCGGGGCGCAAAGGCGGCGGCGATAACTCGGCGGGCCATCGAGAGGGTCGACGGGGAGTTGGCGGCGCGCGCCGGCCGCAAGAACATGGAGGTGATGCGGCGGACCCTTGCAGTCGTGATGGAGATCGGCGCACCCGACCAGATCTCGTGAAGGCTCCGTGGACTTCGCCGCCTGACCAACCGCGCTGGGCGCGACCGAGTCTCTTGGCGATCGCCGTTGTGTCGGCGGGCCTATACGGATGGCGACTCGGGTCGACCACGGAGATCTTCTACGCGGCCGCTGATCGAAGCATGTCGATGAGTTGGCACAACTTCTTCTTCGCAGCATTCGATCCGGCCGCCACGATCTCGATCGACAAGCTACCCGGAGCCTTCTGGATCCAGGCGCTGTCGGTGCGACTCTTTGGCGCCCACACCTGGGCGCTCGCCCTTCCCCAGGTCGTGGAGGGTGTCCTGTCCGTCCTCGTCCTTTACCGGGCTGTGCGTCGTTGGGCGGGGCCCGTCGCCGGCATTATCGCAGCCGGCGTCCTGGGCATCTCGCCGGCCACAGTGACATTGAATCGTGGCAACGTCGCGGACTCGCTCCTCGTCCTTCTTCTGGTTCTGGCCGTCGACTCACTGGTCTCGGCCGTTCGCACCGGCAGGCTCACGAGCACGGTCATGGCAGGAGTGTGGGTGGGACTTGCATTCCAGGCGAAGATGGTGGCGGCCTGGCTGGTACTGCCCGCCCTCGCTGTCGCGTACCTGATCACTGCCGGCACGAGCCTGTCCCTGCGGATCACCCGGCTGGCGGGAATGGTCGCGGTCGCAGTCGCGGTTTCCCTCAGCTGGATCGCCATCGTGTCGATGATCCCCCATCAGGACCGGCCCTATGTCGACGGGTCGACCAACGACTCGTTGGTGAGTCAGGTGTTCGATTACAACGGTTTCGGTCGGGTGAACCGTCCTCTCCCCAATCAGGTGTTGGGCCGGACGCTAGGGATCTCGTTCCTCGCCCAGCCTGCTCCGGCGGCTTCGGCCACCCGTCTCCTCGAGGGTGCGCCTGGACGCGACACCGGCTGGTTGCTTCCCGCATCGGTGCTCGTCATCCCGGTCCTCTTGTGGTCGCGGCGGCGTCACCCGCGGACCGACCCGCTGCGCGCGTCGGTCGTGCTATGGGGGTGCTGGCTTGTCGTCTTCACGGCCGTCTTCTCTGTCAGCGCGATCAACTGGTACTACCTCGGCGATCTGTCACCGCCTATTGCCGCCCTCCTCGGTGTCGCGGCCAGCCAGGCCTGGGCGAACCGCACCGCGCTCGCCGTCAAGGCGGTGGTCATCGGCATCGTCGTCGTTAGCGTCGTCTATGCGGTGTGGCTTGTGCCCTCGGCGGGAACCGGAGTTCCCAGCTGGCTCAAGGGGGTAGCTGTCGCTCTCGCCTTCCTCGCCATGGGGACCATCGCTGCACTCGCCGTGACAGGTCGAACTGCGGCCGGTGTCGCCGGAGCTCTCAGCGCCGTTGCCGCCATGGCCGCCGTCCCGGCGGTCGCCTCGGCTTCGGTGGTGATCAACGACCTGGGCGCATTCGACACGCCTTTTCAACCGACGGCTCTCACCGCCTTCAACAAGTCCTTCTTCGGTGCGCCCCTCCAACCCATCGCGACGCTGCCCACAATCGAGAAGGTGCGAAACGGAGCTCCCGACCTGCTCGCCACCCAGACATCGGTCATTGCCGCACCGTTCATCTTCGCCACCGGCCGGGAGGTTCTGCCCATCGGGGGGTATGACGGATCGACACCCGAGCCCACGCTTGGCGCGCTGCGTTCGGCGATCGCACATGGGATGTTCCATCTCGTCCTCACCGCCTCCCATACCGACGACGTGAGAGCGTTGTTCATCCAGCAACACTGCCTCCCGGTGCATCCCCCTGGTCCATCGCCGATCGTCTCACTCCGGGTATCGTATTGCCTGCCCGCGGACGCCAAGTAAGCCGGGTGTTGTTGTCATGGCCTACTCACTGTCGGCGCCCTGTGTCTCTCCTTCGAGAGCCAGGGGAAGGATCTTGAATTGGCACGACGGTCCAGTACAGATCGGGAAATCCGGAGCGGCCGTCCGCGTTATGGCGCTCCGTCTGACACTCGCCCGTGTTCGGCAGGGCGTCATCCCGTCGGTGCTCACGATCGCAAGCGGCTGGCCAAAATGCACCGTCAGGAGGGGCGCATACGTGCCGCTCGTCAGCGCCTCGATCCGGCCGCGACCCGCGGAGTATTCGCGGTCCAGAGCGATTGCGCGCAGTTCCGGGCCTGAGCCGTCTCGGCGAGGGGTTACTCACACCGGCATTACAGGGCGTTTACAGGAGTTGTGGCTGAACCTCTGAGGTGCCATCGAGTTTTGGTCGCTTGGGTCAGTGATGTCCACCTGAGGCCAGGAGCGAGAGGTCGAGCAGGGCAAACCCAGTGGTCGCAAACATGATCGAACGGACGATCCATGCCTTCAGACTCCTGGCGCTGGTCGTGCTGGTTCGTAGACCCGTACTCCTGTGGGCTGTCGGGCGAGCCCCCACGCTGGGGCTCATGAGATGCACTGAAGGCCCGCGTGTCCCGGAGACAGGCGAAAACCCAGTCTTCACGGCTCAGCGCCCCAAAAGCGCGGATTCGGTATCCGGGTCAGGTGGAAAGAGAGGACCGTCTTCGGGGCCCATGGAATGAGTCTGACCCGCCTCGGTTCGGACCTGGTTCAACAGGCGCAGCGCCTCTCGACCGAGGACCAGTACAACAAGGGCGAATGCCATCAGCCACGAGACGGTCCCTATGTGGCGCCCACGCAGGAGTTGAAAAGCCGTCACCGCCAGCACGACGAGCACGGGGACGTAGGGAGCAACCAACGAGATCGTGGATTCATCGGTATCTGATACCTCAGGCGCTGGTGAGGTCATCGCCCACAGCGCACCCAGGCCGATCAACAGGTAGCCCGCCACCCAACCCGTGTCCAAGAAGTTCCCGCCGTTGTAGCTGTTGACTTCCGTGAGATACGAAAAGGCGCTG
>JARLGQ010000011.1 GCA_031292675.1 Acidimicrobiales bacterium | reverse complement strand
CTCGACGTGCTCGTGCTCGGCGGCAGGCCCATCGGCGAGCCGGTCGTGACCTACGGGCCCTTCGTCATGAACACGCGCGCCGAGATCGTCCAGGCGCTCGACGACTTCCAGCACGGCAAGCTGGGCACCATCCCCGCCGACCACATCGGCTGACACCCACCGGGCGGCTGACAACCACCGGGCAGTGGTGGACAGTCACGGGGTCTGCTGACGCAGGACCTCCAGGGCGCGATCGGCGTGCTTGGCCATGTTCACTTCGCTGTTGACGACGGCGATGACCTTGCTGTCGGTGCCGATGACGAAGGTGGCGCGCTTGTTGGGGAGGACGTTGAGTCCCCGCTTGACCCCGAACTGCGTGGCCACGGTGCGGTCGGTGTCCGACAGGAGCGGGTAGTCGAAGGAGTGGGTGTCGGAGAACTGCTTCTGCTTGGCGACGGTGTCGGCACTGATCCCCACGCGCTGGGCCCCGATGCCCTCGAACTCCGCCTTCAGGTCGCGGAAGTGACAGCTCTCCCGGGTGCATCCCATCGTCATGGCCGCGGGGTAGAAGAACAGCACCACGGGCCCCTTGGCCAGGAACTCGCTCAGACGCCGCTTGGTCCCGGTCTCGTCGGGAAGTTCGAAGTCCGCCACCACATCGCCGGTGTCCATGGAGCGGGACGCTACTCGGTCGGCTCTGCGCCGCCCCGTCGGGTGCGGCGGCCGGGCGGGGCCCGGGTGGTCAGTACCCGGCTTCGAGGTCGACCAGTCCGAGGAGGGGCTCCCCGGCTCCGAAGCGCGCCACGTTGTCGCGGACCCGGTCGGCGAGCAGGGCCATGACCGCGCCAGAGCTGCCGGCGTCGTGGGGGGTGATGATGCAGTTGGGCAGGCTCCACAGGCGGTGGCCGTCGGGCAGCGGCTCGGGGTCGGTCACGTCGAGGGCAGCCCCGGCGATGACCTTGCGCTCCAGGGCGTCGACCAGGGAGTCGGTGTCCACGTGCCCCCCGCGCGACACGTTCACCAGCCAGGCCCGCTCGTGCATGGCATCGAGCTCGGCGGCCCCGATGATGTGACGGGTCTCGGGGGTGAGGGCCAGGGCCAGCACCACCAGCCGGGCCTCGGGAAGGGCCTCGTGCAGAGCCGCGGTGGTGAGGGTCCCCAGCCCGCCGCCCACAGGCTGGGGGTGCCGCCCCACGACGGTGACCCGGGCCCGCAACGGTGCCAGGAACCCCACGAGCGCGGTGGCGATGCCACCACCGCCCACGATGGTGACGGCTTGGTCCACCAGGGCGCTCACCCGGGTGGGCGCCCACGACGACGCCCGGGCCGAGGTCCCGATCGAGTGCAGCCCCGCCAAGGCCAGGGCCAGGGCGTGTTCGGCGACGAGCGACGAGTGGGCGCCTTTGCTGCACGTCATGAGCCGACCGTCGGACTGCAGCCCGGCGCCGAGGAAGCTCTCGATCCCGGCACCGGGAAGGTGCACCCAGCGGATGTGCGGGTACTTCTCGAGCAGCGCGGCGAGGCGGTCGGGCGCGGACCAGTCCACCCACACCAGGGCCTCGGCGTCCTCCACCGGGACCACCCGTCCACCCCCGGCCACCACCGCGTCGGCCGCCAGCGGCCAGTCCGTCACGACCGCCACGCGCGGCTCGGATCGACTCACGGGCCGAGCCTAGGCCGGGGCACTCCCACCCGACGGTGGGGCGGCGCGTCAGGCCGACGCGGCCTCGAGGACCATCACCGCGTTGTGCCCGCCCATGCCGAGAGAGGCCTTCACGATGGGCCCCTCGACACACGCCGTGGGCCCGTCGAGCAGGCGGGGGTGGCCCTTGGCCACGCGACACGGCGCCGGGATGACGCCGCGCTCGAACCCGTAGAGCGACGCCGTCAGCTCCACGGCGCCGGCCGCACCCTGGCAGTGCCCGGTGAGCGGCTTCACCGAGAAGATCCCCTCGGCGGCGGGGAACATGGCGTCGAACACGTCGGCCTCCGCCGCGTCGCCCTGACGCGTCCCCGTGCCGTGCGCGTTGACGTAGGCGATCTCCTCGGGATGGACCCCGGCGTCCTCGACGGCGCCGCGAAAGGCCCGGAAGACCTGCTCGTGGTCGGGGGCGATCGAGATGGGGTGGTACCCGTCCTGGGTCATGGCCCCGCCCAGGATGTTGGCGTAGGCGCCACCGGGGCGGCCCGACACGACGAAACCGACGGCGCCTTCGCCGGCGGTGAATCCGCGGCTCCCCTCCTGGAAGGGCCGGCACGTCTCGGTCGAGGGGGCGTCGACGAAGAGCGCCCCCAGCTTGTTGAAGGCGGCGCAGTTCTCCGGGGTGATCGACACGTCCGCGCTGAGCACGAGGACGTCGTCGGCCATCCCGGCGTTGATCCACATGCGGGCGGTGAGCAGCCCGGCCACGGTCGAGGCGCACATGGCGGTGACGGCCATGGTGGGACCGTGGATCCCGAACTCCTCGGCCACCTCGGAGAGCACCGTCGAGGGCATGAGCCCCAGCCACTCGCGCTTGGTGGCGTCGAGGCCGCGGCGGTGGTGGAAGCTGGCCCACCCGTCCACGTCGCCGAGCACGTACCCGTGGATCAAGCCCACCACGCCGCCGGGCCGCCACCCGCGGTCGGACGCGTTGTGGATGGCCTCGCGGGCCGCGTGGCGCACCGCCCGCCGGTAGCGGGTGGGGCCGTCGGAGGGGTCTCCCTCGTCGGCGATCGGCGCCACCCACGCCACGTCGTCGTCGAAGTACGGGGAGTAGCCCGGTGTCGGGCGGGCCGCCGACACCCCGGAGAGGAGTCCCTCGATGAGGAGCTTGTGTCCCCAGCCGTAGCCGGTGACCGACCCGATTCCACACAGCGAGACCGGTTCTTCGAGCCGTCCTTTCGATGCATTCGTACCCTGCCGGGTTGCCTCGGACACTGTCCAGGCTCCTTCTGGTCGTCGGGGAAGGGCCAACACAGTAGGACCCGGGTCGCGTGTTCGTAAAGAGGCTGGTGTTGTTTTTTGGTGTTATTGAGGTTGCGCTTCCGGGCGAGAACGCGCCGCGCGTTTCCGCCACCGGCGTGCGTCGTCGAACCACATCGATGTCATTCCGCATCCGGCCGGCCCCCCAAAACCCGGCACTGTCCGTGGGATCGCGGGGCGGGCCGGCGCACCCCGTGAGCAGGGTCAAGATCGCCTGCGCAGGCGCCGATACCTCCACATGGCCGAAGCACGCCTGGGGCCCTTGCGACCCGCGCCCCCCCTGGCCCGACGGGGCTTGTTCGACGAGACGCCCGAGTCGTCCCCTGAGCTCACCGCGGTGTCGGACCTCACCAACGTGGTGGTGTGGGAGCTCGAGGTGCCCGGGCCCGGGGTCATGTGGCACGCGCCGTTCCTCCGCCTGCTGAAGGCTCCCGCCACCGACGGTTCGTACCGGGTCCCCCCCGGCCCGTCGGGCCGGTCGGTGAGCGGTGACGAGCTCGGCGACGCCGTGCTGGCGCCCATCGTCGAGACCGTCAAGGCCGGGGTCACCTGGGAGACCTACGAGCTGATCCAGGAGCTCGAGGCCCCCGACGGCACGGTGCACCGCATGCTGGTGCGTGCCGTGTCGGTGCCCGACGCCGGCGCCGGCGCCTCGCGGTTCCTCGGGATCGTGGCCGACATCTCCGAGCCCGGTGACGTCCCCTGGGTCACCGCCGATGTCGCCGAACGGCTGCAGCTGCTCGTCGAGCACTCCCCCGACGGCATCATCGTCCACCAGGACGGCCTGGTCGTCTACACCAACCCCGCCGCGCTGCGCATGGTCGGGCTGTCGTCGGCCGCCGAGGGGCTCGGCAAGCCCATCACCTCGTTCGTGTCACCCGACGACCTCACCTCCGTCATCACGCGCCTGGCCCAGTTGCAGGACCCCGGGGACGTGGTGAAGGGATTCGAGCTCCGGCTGCTGCGCGCCGACGGCGGGGAGCTCCCGGTCGAGATGTCCAGCGCCCGGACGAGCTGGAACGGCAAGCCCGCCTTCCAGGCCATCATGCGCGACATCTCGGAGCGCAAGCTGGCCGAGGAGGCCGCCACGGCCCGCGCCGCCATCGAGCGCCGGTACGCGGCGGCGGTGGCCGCGCTCGAAGAGGGTGTGGTCGTGATCGACCGCGAGGGAGCGGTGGCGGCCGCCAACGACTCCGCCACCCGGATCCTGGGCGCCCGCCTGCACACCGGGCGCGGCGACGCCATCCTGACCGGGGGGCACGACGCCCAGCGCGAGGACGGCGGGCCCTTCCCGGTGGCGGGGCTGCCGCTGGCGATGGCCCTGCAACGGCGCCAGGCGACCACCAACGTGGTCATCGGGGTGCGCGACGAACACGGTAAGGACCAGTGGCTCTCGGTCAGCTCCCGCCCCATCGGGGAATCGGAGGGGGCGGACAACGCCAGCGTGGTGTGCTCGGTGTCCGACATCACCGAGCGCAAGCAGCTGCTCGACCGCCTGGCGTGGGAGGCGCGCAACGACCCGCTCACGGGCCTCGCCAACCGCAGCGGCTTCCTGACCGCGGTGCAGAGCGTCATCGAGAACAGCGACGACGCCGCGGTGGAGTCGCTCGTCATGTTCTTCTTCGACCTCGACCGGTTCAAGCTCGTCAACGACTCCCTGGGCCATGCCGTGGGCGACGAGGTGCTCCTGGCCGTGGCGCGGCGCCTGCACGCGGCCATGCCCGACGTCATCAGCCTGAGCCGGCTGCACGGCGACGAGTTCGCAGCCCTCGAGCCCAACGTGCCCGACACCGACGCCGCCTTGCAGCGGGCCGAGGAATTGCGCACCATCCTTTCCCGCCCTGTGGAGCTGAGCACGGGCCGCACGTTGTCGGTGACCCCGAGCATCGGGCTGGTGCGCCTGGCGGACGTGGGCCGCGAGGCCTCCGACGTCCTGCAGGACGCCGACATGGCCATGCTCCAGGCCAAGACCAGAGGGCGCGGCCGCGTGGCGATCTTCGACGCCGGCCTGCGCGAAGAGGTGGGGAACCGCCTCGAGCTGGAACACGACCTGCGCACAGCGGTGGACAACGGCGAGCTGCGCCTCGAGTACCAGCCGCTCGCGTCTCTGGCCAACGGCCGGGTGCTGGGCCTCGAGGCCCTCGTGCGCTGGGAGCACCCCCGCCGGGGCCTGCTCCTCCCGGCCCGCTTCGTGGGCCTGGCCGAGGAGTCCGAGCTCATCGTGGCGCTGGGCCGCTGGGTCCTCGAAGCGGGCTGCGCCCAGATGGCGCGCTGGCGGGCCATGTACCCCGAGGCCAACGACTCGTTCCTCGCCGTCAACGTCTCGCCCCGTCAGCTCGACGGCCAGCAGCTGATGCCGGCCCTGCGCAGCGCCCTCGACAACAGCGGCCTGCCCGCCGGCGCGCTCATGCTCGAGATCACCGAGTCGGGCCTGGTCTCCGACGACGGGCACCTCAACGGGATGCTCGACGAGCTGCGCGAATTCGGGGTCCGGCTCGCCATCGACGACTTCGGCACCGGGTACTCCTCGCTCAGCCACCTGAAGCGCCTGCCCGTGAGCTACATCAAGGTCGACCGGTCCTTCGTGAGCGGGCTCGGCACCGACGCCGAGGACGAGCGCATCGTGGCCGCCATCACCGAGCTGGGCCACGGGCTCGGGCTGCGGGTCATCGCCGAGGGCGTCGAGAACCGCCAGCAGCGCCACGTGGCCCGCCAGCTGGGCTGTGACCTCTACCAGGGCTACCTGCTGGCCGAGCCCCGCCGGCCCCGCGACATCCCCGCCTTCTGGCGGCCGCGGCGGTCGGGGGCCCGGGCCGCCGGCTGATCCCGGTCCCGCCTCACCCCGTCGCCGGCACCACCGGCGCGGCACCGCCCGGGGTGAGGACCTCGATGCCCGCCGCCTTGGGGCTGTAGGTCGATCCCAGCCCGAGCACGAGGGCGTCGCCCACCGTGGCGATGCCCGACCAGTTGGCCTGGGGCAGCTTCACCTGGACGACGAGGTGCCCCGTCCTGGCGTCGCGCACCTGGACGGCGGTGGCCGACAGGGCCAGGCCGTCGAAGGTCATGCCCCCGGCCACGGTGGTGGGGGAGAACGAGGCGGCCTGGCCGGCCTGCCACGGCACGGCGCCGGTGCGGGCGTCGAAGGCGTGGTCCGACGGTTCCTGGGACAGCGTGTCGCGGGGGTTGGAGGCGTCGCACCGCTGCTGCTTCGTCCCGTTGCTCTCGAAGCGGCCGAAGTCGCCGATGGCGGTGGCGCCGTACACGCGTCGGCCGTCGTAGGCCGTGGTGGCGATGAACCCGCCCGAGAACCCCCCGAAGACGACGTTGGTCGACCACCGCAGCTTCCCGGTGGCGGGGTCGACCGAGTAGTACGTCCCGTCCTTGGATCCCTCGCCCAGGAACAGCGCGTTCCCCTGCGCGTCGACGCCGGCGTTGGCGGTGGCGCCGAAATCCCAGTCACATTCGACGTCGGCCCGCGCCGGGCGGTAGTCCCAGGCCAGCTTGCCGTCGCTGATGTGCAGGGCGAGGATCGACTCCGCCATCGGCGCCACGTTGGAGAAGTCGCAGTCGGAGGTGCCGTACACGACCAACCCCAGGGCGGGGAGCAACGTTCCCGACGACCACACGCTGCCGCACCCGTCGTCGACCACATGTCCCTGGGCGTCGACGTCGGTCTGGTACTCCCACACCGGGTCCCCGGTGGCGAGGCTGGCGCCCACGAGATAACCCCCGTACCCCGCCGCCCCGTCCACGTCGACGGCGAAGAGCACGAGGCCGTCGGCCACCACCGGCGACGAGAAGATGCGCGACCCGTCCACGTCGGGATTGGGCGGCTCGTCGGGGCGGCCCGTGTAGGCGTGCTGCCAGTACACCGCACCGGTGGCGGCGTTCAGCGCATACAGGGTGTAGCCGCCACCGAAGATGACCAGCGCGGGACGGCCGGCGGCGGCGGGCTCGAACCACGCCGACGACGTGATGAGGCCGCCGTCGGAGGTCAGGTCACGGTGCTTCTCGGCCGGATAGGGCTTGACCCCGTTCTGGGCCGAGACCTGCGTCTTCCATCGCAGCTTTCCTGTCTCGAGGTTCACGGCGTAGAAATTGTCGTCCCACGAGCCCACGTACACGGTGTCGCCCACGACGGTGGGGGTGGCGGTGACCGAGTCACCGGTGGGGAACAACCACGCTTTGCGCAAGGTCCGTACGCTGGACTCGGTCAACGTGGTGCGGCCCGCGAAGGTGTGCTGGGCGTCGTGGCCGTAGGTGGGCCAGTCCCACGGGCCCGGGGTGGCGGGGAGCGCCGGCGGCGCCGGCGCGCTCGACGAGGGACCCCCGGCAGTCTGGGGCACCGCGGCGGTACCCGACAGCGCCGTCTTGGCCGGCGCCGACGCGCCGCAACCGGTCAGCAGGGCCAGCGCGCTCATCACGAGCGCCGTCAGGGAAGCCGTCAGGGAAGCAGTGGGGGGGCGCCGGCGGTGCGACCCGGTCTCCGACCTCATCCTCCGCGGGCGTCGTCAGCCGAAGCCCGCCGTGGCGGGTGCGTTGGACGCCGGGCCCTTGTCGGGCGAGGGGTTCTCCGCCGGTCCCGACAACGGAGCGGCGATGGCTCCCGACGGGTACGGGCACACCGTCGTGGCCGGGACGCAGATCGTGACGCTCGTCGGGAAGTCGAACCCCGTCGCCACCGCCACCGGGGTGGAGGGTTGGCCGTTGGTGAAGGTCACCTTCATGACCCGGCCCCCGTAGGAGGCGGGCCCGCAGCCCGTGAGCAACCCCTTGCAGGCGATGTGGATGTCGATGAAGTACAACGTCCCGTCCGGGGCGAAGGCCATGCCGAAGGGGTTGTACTGGTCGGGGCTCTTGCCGAGGTTGGCGATCGTCGTCCCGGGCACCGAGCCCCGGTTGGCCTCGGGCTGGCCGCTCTGGGACACCCACTTGATGGACGGGTCCCCGATGTAGCTGCTCACGGCGTAGCAGTCACAGGTCGGGTCCTTGGCGATGCCGGCCGCGAACGACGCCTTGTAGAACGTCGACACCTGCACCTTGCTGCGCGGGTAGAGGCCGCCCGGGCACTGCGAGGCACCCCGGGGGAGCGACGACGCCGCGAAGCGCAGCACGCTCGAGGTGCCCACGTTGGGGACGAGCAGGTCCCCGTTGTCGGCCAGGGCCATCATCCCCGGCTGGGCGAGGCCGCCCGAGCCGTCCGTGTGGTGCGGCCCCACCCCTCCCGAGTTCGGGCCGTAGACGATGCAGTAGGTCGTGTAGCTGGGCGCGAACCACTCCACCAGGCGCCCGCTGCTCGGTGACGGGTAGGCCCCCTGGGCGGTGGCGATGTCGTTGCCGAACACGTCGCCCGTCTTGTCGACCGCACACCCGGTGTAGGTCTGGTTGTTGTTGAACACGCCGTCGGGCGTCGGGGGCGAGTCGCTGCCGACGGTCTGCCCCGGCAGCTTGTAAGGGCCCGGCACGTACAGGGTCTGACCGCTGAAGGCGCCGTCGGGGTTGTCGAGCTCCTCGCCGTCGGCCGGCTGCTTGTAGGGCTTGGCACTGCCGAGGTTGCGCTGGCCGGGCAACGTGGGGTCGTACCCGCCCACGAAGCGGCCGTCGGGCAGGACGCACATCTGCCCGTTGAGGTCCCAGGCCGGCAGGAGCTGGCCCTGGGTGCCCGAGGGCATGGAGAGGAGGTCCACCTCCTCGTTCTGGTCCCAGTAGACGAAGTATCCCGGCTTGCCCGTGACTCCCCCGGTGACGGGGGCGAGGGGGCCGGTCGAGGGAAGGTTCGTCGACTCGGTGACCTTCGCCGCGGCGGTGGTGCTCGTCGACTTCAGCGCGTTGGTCGTTCCCGACGAGCACGCCGCGAGCACCAGCGCACCGGCCACGATCCCCAACGCGGTCCCCGTCCGGCGGCCCGGACGCGTACGACGGCCAGCGTCGTTCCGACTCATCTCACACTCCCCCGGCGAGCCCCGTCCCCTGAGGCTGACGCGGCCGTCATCGTAGGCCGCGCCGGCCGGCGCGCGCCTGCGCCCACGCGCCGGTGGCTCGGGAACGGG
>JARLGQ010000010.1 GCA_031292675.1 Acidimicrobiales bacterium | reverse complement strand
CGTGCCCGACCACATCGACCGTCGTTCTTTCCTCGCTCGAGGGCTCCTCGCCGCCGGTGGCGTCGCAGCCGCCGGTGGAGCAGGAGGCCTGCTGAGCGCGTGCGGATCGGGCTCGGGCGGCTCGGGGTCGCTCTCGAGCGGACCCCGCAACGGCATCTCGACCGCCACCCCCAAGAAGGGCGGGCAGCTCGTCTTCGGCGTCGAGGCCGAGGAACAGGGATTCGACCCGGCCACGGGCCGCTTCGACGAGACCGGCGTGCTCTACGCCCGCACCGTCTTCGACCCGCTCACCATCATCGCCAGCGACGGCAGCGTCCAGCCCTACCTCGCCCAGTCCATCACGCCCAACTCGGACTACACGGTGTGGACCATCAAGGCGCGTCCCAACGTCAGGTTCCACGACGGCACCCCCTGCGACGCGGCCGCCATCGCCGGGAGCCTGAACCACTTCAAGGACAACCTGCTCGGAGTGACGTTCACCGCCGTCAACACCATCGTGGCCACCGACTCCAGCACTGTCACCGTCAACCTGAAGCAGCCCTGGGTGCCGTTCCCCGCCTACCTCGCCGGGGGCATCGGGGGCCAGCCCGGCTACATCGCGGCTCCGGCCATGATCAAGAACCCCAAGGGGTCGGAACAACCGATCGGCACCGGGCCGTTCAAGTTCAAGGAATGGTCGCCCAACGACCACTTCACCGCCGAGCGGAACACCGACTACTGGCGATCGGGGCTGCCCTACCTCGACTCTGTCACCTACCGGCCCATCACCGACGCCCAGCAACGGGCCAACGCCCTTCTCGCCGGGAACATCGACATCATGCACACGGACCTGCCCGAGAGCATCCTGAACTTCAAGGACAACCCCAGCTACGGGTTCCTCGACGACAGTGCCCACATCGTGGGTGAGCCCGACATGAACTTCATCATGTGCAACCTCTCGGACCCCGCCCTGAAGGACCTCCGCGTCCGCCAAGCCATGGCCATGGCCATCAATTCCAAGCAGTACTCGCAAGTGGTCGACCATGGCGTCAACACACCCACGAACCAGCCTTTCGTCCCCAACACCCCCTTCTACGTCACAGACGCGGGGTACCCCGCCTACAACCCGACCAAGGCACGCGCCCTGGTCAAGCAACTCGAGAGCGAGACGGGCAAGCCCGTGTCGTTCACGCTCCAGTCCACGACCTCGGGGTACTCGATCACGGTGGTGCAGTTCCTCCAGAGCCAGCTCCAGGCGGTGGGCATGAAGGTCTCCCTCCAGCAGATCCAGCAGGCCGACCAGATCAACAACGCGTTGGGAGGCCTGTTCCAGGCCACTTCGTGGCGCCAGTTCGCGGCGGTGGACCCGGACCTCAACTACCTGTGGTGGAGCCCCACCGAGATCTTCGGCACCGGCCCGTCGTCGATCGCCTCGAACTTCGCCCGCAACACCGACCCGGCGATCGAGACGTTCCTGCAGCAGGGACGCACCTCCACCGACCCGGCCACGAGGGCGACCGCGTACCAGCAGGTCGCCAAGCGCCTGAACGCCGACCTGCCCTACATCTGGCAGGACCGGGCGACCTGGGCCGTCATCGCCCGTTCCAACGTCCAGAACTGGAACAACCCCACGACGCCCGAAGGCGCCAAGGCGTACGGCATGATCGTGGGGACGATCTGGACCCCCCAGATCTGGAAATCGAGCTGAGCCGCCAGCGGGTCCCGACGGGCTCGGGCCCGGTCGGAGGCACCTGCGGTGACCAGTCACGGATGACCCATCGTCCGATGAGCGAGTGCCCATGAGCAGCAGGATCCTCCTCGTCGAGGACGACGAACGCATCCGCGCCTCGATGCGCCTGGCGCTCGAGGACGAGGGCTACGAGGTGGACGAGGCCGGGTCGGGCGAGGTCGGGCTCGATCGCTTCGCCGACCAGGCCGCCGACGTGGTGCTCATCGACCTCATGCTCCCGGGAATGGACGGCTTCGAGTGCTGCCGGCAGCTCCGGCGCACCAGCGCCGTTCCGGTGATCATGGTCACGGCGCGCAACGACACCCATGACGTGGTGGCCGGCCTCGAGGCCGGGGCCGACGACTACGTCACCAAGCCCTTCGTGGCCAAGGAGCTCGCCGCCAGGATCCGGGCCCTGTTGCGTCGCTCCCGCTCGGTGGACACTCCCGACGTCCTCTCCTTCGGCGACGTCGAGGTGCTCCCCGACGAGGGCACGGTGCGCAGGGCCGGGCTGGAGGTCCACTGCACCCGAACGGAATTCCGCCTCCTGTGCGAGCTGGCCGCCAACCCCGGCAAGGTGCTCAGCCGGGAGCAGCTCCTCGACCGGGTGTGGGGGTACGACTACTTCGGCGACGGGCGGCTCGTCGACGTCCACATCCGGCGGTTGCGCACCAAGATCGAGGCCGACCCCGCCAATCCCCATCACATCCTCACCGTGCGGGGGATGGGCTACAAGCTGGCTACCTGAGGGCCGGCATGCGCGGACTGCGCACGCGCCGCAGGGGCTCGGCGGGCGATTCTTCCCCCGAGGACCTTCGCCGGCGCAAGCGCCCCTGGTCGAATCTGGGCCTGCGGTCCCGGGTCACGGTGACATTCGGGCTGGGAGCGCTGGCACTGTCGGCGACCATGGCGGGGCTGACCTACTTCACAGCCCGGCAGTTCATCCTGCGAGAACGTGAGACCGCCATCTTGCGCCAGGCCTACGTGAACGCGTCACTGGCGCGCTCGTCACTGCGGTCGGTGAACACCAACGTGACGCAGCTGCTGGACTCGCTCGACACCGTCCCCGGTTCTCGCTCCGT
>JARLGQ010000119.1 GCA_031292675.1 Acidimicrobiales bacterium | reverse complement strand
CGTCCGGGACCTGCGCTTCAGATCCGCACGCGACGTCGACCCGTAGGAGAGCAGCACGGTGTCGATCTGGCCCTGGGCTATGGCCGCCACGGCGTGCTCGAGGAACATCTCCCAGCACGAGCCGCCCACCCCGGTCGAGTCGATGTAGTCGATGTGGTCGGCCATGCCGAGGTACTCGGCCAGCTCGATGGGAGGCAGGGCCCCGGTCCCGTGGGACATGAACCCGTCGACCTCGTGGCGCGAGACCCCGGCGTCGGCGAGCGCCCGGCTCGTGGCCTGGTGGTGCAGCTCGAAGGCGGACTTGTCGTCGACCCGGCCGCAGTCCGACAGCGCCGCGCCCACGATCGCCACCCGTCTCGCCATGAGGCCCCTTTCCCCGTGTCCGGCTGCCGCCGTTCCCCGCATGCCCGGGCCGGCGCCGAAACCTGACACCGGCGTCGGAGAACGCGGGAGTGAAGGGTAGCGTGGCCTCGTGACCGAAGGCACACCGGTGGCGCTGCGCGAGCCCCTCCCCGACGTCCCGGCCCGGGCGCCGGGGTCGGTGCGACGCACCATGCACGTCGACGTCGGACCGCGCGGTCAGTGGAGCTCGCCCCTGGCCATGGAGGGCGCGGCGCGCGACCTTCGCACGGGCTCGGGCACCGTCGGCGACGGGCCCGGTCACGGGACCGTGCTGGCCGAAGTGCGCGTCAGCGCCGGCTTCGACATCTCCCGGCGCCTGGAGTCGCTCGCCACCACACCCGCCGCGGCCTGGACCGACGCTGTCATCGGCACACGCGCCGGCGGGGGGTTCCGACGGCACCTCGAAGAGGTCGTGCCGCCCGAGGAGGCGGGGTCGCTCCTACGCCAGGTGCTCGACGACATGCCCGCCGCCGCCCTCATCTCGGGCTACGGGCTCATGCGCATGGCACGCCGGGCCGGGCACCATCCGAGCGCCCTCACTCCCGCCGGCGCGCTCGACCGCATGGCCGACCTGTGCTCGGGGTGGCGCACCGGCGGCACCGCCGTGGCCAGCATCGCGGCCGGCCTCGGCGTGCCCATGCAGGACTGTCCGCCCGCACCCCCGCCCGCCACCGGGGACGGCGATGCGTGGCACGACATCGGTCCGCTCGAGATGGACTGGATGCGTCGCCGGCGCTGCATCGACGTCCGGGTCGAGCCCGACGGCACCTTCGCCCTCTGGGCCATGTTCCGCGACACCGTGGGCGAGGGCGGGGGGGACGAGGTCGTCCTGCACGAGTACACCGTGCGCGTCGGGGGGGTGGACGGTGTGGTCGGCTCGGTCGTGGCCGAGCCGCGGGTACTGCCCTTCCCCGAATGCCCCGCCGCCGCCGACGCCGTGGGTGCGTTGGTGGGGTCGGAGGTGCGCTCCCTGGCGCGGGTGGTGCCCGACACCCTTACCGGCATCGCCTCGTGCACGCACCTCAACGACCTTCTGCGTGCGCTCGGAGGCGTGGGGGGCCTCCTCCCTCTGGCCGGCGGGGGCTGAAGGGCTTCACCCCGTGGGCAGCAGGGCCAGGCTCGAGACCGTCCGGGCACAGGCGTGGGCGGCCTCGACCCCCTTCACCTTGAAATGCTCGGCGAAGAACGAGGCGTGCTCGTCGTGCTCGTGGAAGTGGTGGGGGGTGAGCACCACCGAGATGACCGGCGTGTCGGTGTCGAGCTGCACGCGCATCAGCCCGTTGATGACGGCCTCGGCCACGAACTCGTGGCGGTAGATGCCCCCGTCGATGACGAATCCGGCGCCGACGATCGCCGCGTAGCGACCGGTGCCGGCCAGGCGCTTGGCGTGCAGGGGGATCTCGAAGGAGCCCGGGACCCGGAAGAGGTCGATCCGGTCCCGCGCCACACCGAGGGTGGCGATCTCCTCGAGGAACGAGTCACGGCACCGGTCGACGATCGCTTCGTGCCATGTGGACTGCACGAACGCCACGCGCATCGCCGCTTTCCCCTGTTCTTCGTGTGCACTGTTCACGGGGCCTCCCTTTCGCTCCTGATCACCAGGGCGGCGAGCTCGTCGAGGACCTCCACCGAGGTGAGCTCCGCTCGGGGGAACGCCGCGCCGCCGGCCGCCGCCCAGAACGCCTCGAGGTCTTCGCTCGATCGCCACCGGGCCACGCCGACGAAGGTGCCCGGGTCGTCCCGGGACCGGAGCAAGGTGCTGCCCAGGGCTCCCACCCGGTCCCGCCGGATCCCGAGGGTGCCCTCGTGCCACCACCGGCGGAAGTCCGCCGCCGCGTCCGGTGCGACCTCCCACCGGTAGATGACGCGGATCACCGTCTCCATGAGCTCCCCGAAAGTAGAACCTGTTCTAGAATAGAGGTTCCAGGGGCCTCGCGTCCACGGGATCGACCGGTTCCCGCCGCCCGGGCCCGGAGGCGCCCTACTCGAGGACGCCGTCTTCGAGTAGGCGCCGGCGCTCCCCGGCGCCGAGGCCGAGGACCTCGCCCAGGACGAAGTCGTTGTGCTCGCCCAAGGTGGGGCTCGGGCGCGTGAACCCGGCGGGCGCGTCGCTGAGGCGGAAGCCGTTGTGCTCGTAGCCGCACTCGCCCATGCAGGGGTGCTCCAGGGTGACGAAGTGGTGGCGATGGTGCAGCTGGGGGTCCGCCGAGGCGTCACCGAGGTCGGCCACGGGAACCGCTTCGATCCCCGCCGCCTGCAGGGTCTCGGCCACGTCCCCGGGCCGGCGCGACGCCGTCCACGCCGAGACCAGCGCTTCGACCTCGTCGACCGCGGCGCGGCGGGCCTCGAAGGTGGCGAAGCGCCGGGCCACGTCGTGGTCGAGGCCGATGGCGTGGGCCAGGCGGGCCCAGTCGTCGTCGTCCCAGGCCGCCACCGCCACCCAGCGGTCCTCGCCCGCGCAGGCGAAGGCGCCATGGGGCACGGCCCGTTCGGAGCGGTTGCCCTGGCGCGAGCCGACATGCCCGTTGACGTCGTAGTCGAGCACCCACGGCGTCAGGGAGTACACGGCCGCCTCGACCTGGCTCACGTCGAGGTGCACGCCCTTCCCCGTCCGGCGACGGTAGAGGAGGCCCGCGGCGAGGGCGCTGGCCACGAAGCGCGGGGCCAGGGAGTCGGTGATCGTCCCGTAGGGCCCCACCGGCTCGCGATCGGGCCAGCCCGTGAGCAGGTTGTAGCCACCGAGCGCCGAGCCCTGCCCGCCGAAGCCCGGGTAGTCCTTGTGCGGCCCGGTCTGTCCCTGCAGACATGAGCTCACCATGACCAGGTCGGGCTTCTCCGCCACCATCGACGCGTAGTCGAGGCCGAAGCCGCGCATGGCGCGCGGCGCGAAGTTCTCCGCCACCGCGTCGGCCCACTGCACGAGGCGCTTGGCCAGGGCCACGCCTTGCGGGTGCTTGAGGTTGAGGGTGACCCCGAGCTTGCCCACGTTGAGGGCGTCGAACATGTCCGACCCCTCGAGCCCGCACGGGTTGCCGGGACCCAGGCCGTAGGTGCGGAGGAAGTCCGGACGCGAGCGCGACTCCACTCGCACCACCGTGGCGCCGTGCTCGGCGAAGTACCGCACGGCGATGGGGCCCGCCGCGCCGGTGCCGAACTCCAGGACCTTGGTGCCCGTCCACGCCGGCTCGGAGCTGTGGCCTCCCAAACCGGGGTCTTCTCGGGCCGGGGTAGGGCGCGCCGGCCAGCGCGGGGTCCCCCCGTCACCGGCGGACCGGGCCGGCCCGTCGGGCCCGGGGCTGGACAGAGCGTCGTCGGGGCTCGTGACGTGGAGGAACGAGCGGGGGAAGTGGGTGGCCGGCCCGAGCTCGCAGAAGAAGGCGCGGGCCTCGAGCTGGCGGCTCTCGATGAGCTGGCGCGGGGAATTGGCCGGGGCGAGCATGAGGTTGGTCTCCACCGCGATCTCGTAGAGCTCGGCCATGGTGTGGCGCAGGAAGTACTGCGCGATGGGGGCTCCGATGGCGTCGAGCTCGGAGCGCTCCACCCGGTTGTGGTCGTAGGTCGTCCAGTCCCGCTCCGTGAGCGCCGGCGTGGCCAGGCCGTCCTCGGCCACGAGCCGGGTGATGGTCTGCATGTTGGCGACCCTTGCCTTGCCGCCGCGCAGGCCGAAGGACACGAACCCGTCCTGACAGGGCCAGATCTCGCGCGTGATCCCCACGCTCGCCCCCGAGCGCTTGCCGCGCATCTTGGTGCGGGGGAACCGCCCCACATGTCCCATCGACGCGATCATCACCGCCTCCTGCGCGGAGACGTCCACCACCTGGGGCCGGCCCGAGGCCAGGGCGCTCAGCGTCGCCACCACCGCCTCGGGCCCGACATGGGCCCATCCGGTCGGCTCGGTGCACCGCACCGGCGCCCGGTCGGGGTCCCCCGTGCAGTACATGTTCCCCGTCGACGCCATGACGCCGAGGTCGCTCGCCCTCCACCGCGCCCGGGGCCCGTCGGACCCGAACGGGGTGACGAGTACCCACACCGCCCCCGGGGCCCGGGCCGGGTCGAGGTCCAGTGCGCCGGGCCAGCCCGGCGTG
>JARLGQ010000118.1 GCA_031292675.1 Acidimicrobiales bacterium | reverse complement strand
CGCCAGGTGGCGGGTACGGCGCGCTCGATGGGGATCGCCGTCGAGGGCTGACGCCCCCCCGGCACGACAGAGACGAGAGAGGGTTCCCGACGTGCAAAAAGGCAAGAAGTACCGGGCCGCGCTCGAGCACTTCGACCGGCAGCACCTGTATGCGCCTGCCGAGGCGGTCCCGCTCGCGAAGGAGCTGGCCCCGGCGAAGTTCGACGAGACCGTCGAGCTCGCCGTCCGGCTCGGGGTGGACCCCCGCAAGGCGGACCAGATCGTGCGGGGGACCCTGAGCCTCCCGGCGGGGACCGGGCGCAACGCCCGGGTGGTGGTCTTCGCCCAGGGGGACGCGGCGGCCGAGGCCCGTGGCGCCGGGGCCGACGAGGTGGGGGCCGACGACCTCGTGGCCCGCGTCGAAGGCGGGTTCCTCGACTTCGACGTGGCCATCGCCACCCCCGACATGATGGGCCAGGTCGGCAAGCTGGGTCGGGTGCTCGGCCCCCGGGGGCTCATGCCCAACCCCAAGACCGGCACGGTCACCACCGACGTCGGCAAGGCCGTGACCGAGTTCAAGGGCGGACGCGTCGAGTACCGCACCGACAAGGTCGGCAACGTGCACGTCCGGGTGGGCAAGGTGTCGTTCACGCCCGAGCAGCTGCTCCAGAACGTGCACGCCGTGATCGAAGAGCTGATGCGGGCGAAGCCGCCCGCCGCCAAGGGCCGCTACCTGCGTGGGGTCACGTTGTCGTCGACGATGGGCCCCGGGATCCGCATCGACCCGGCCCGCGCCCGTGAGCTCGACGAGGACCTCGCGGCGTCGGCGTAAGAGGGGCCTCTCGGGCCGTAGTAGCTTTTCCCGACGGCCTCTTCGGGGGCCGGTACGAACCACACAGATCGAGTACTTGCCGTCGCCGTAGACCTCCGGTCACGCCTTCGGGCGTCGAAGGGGCTCTCGAGCCCGCCTGACCAGGCGACGAACGTGACACTCGGTGGGGCCGTCGGCCCTGCTCGGTGGATGCGGCGACGGCACAGCTGAGCGGTGCCGCACCGTTCCGAGCACGGGAGCCGATGATGGACACACCCAGGCCACAGAAGGTGGCCGTCGTGACCGAGGTGCGGGAGCGCCTCGATGCCGCCGATGCCGCCATCCTCACGGAGTACCGGGGGCTGACCGTCTCCGAGCTGGCCGCGTTGCGACGCGTCCTCCGCACCGCCGGAGGCGACTACAAGGTGTACAAGAACACCCTGGTCAAGCTGGCTATCTCCGGCGGCAGGCACGAGGCCCTGGCCCCACTGCTCGAAGGGCCGACGGCGATCGCCTTCGTGTCGGGCGAAGTGAGCGCGGCGGCGAAAGCGCTGCGGGACTACGCCCGGACCTCTCCGAGCCTGGTGATCAAGGGGGGGCTGCACGGCGACGGGTTCCTGTCGGCCCAGGATCTCGGCGCCCTGGCCGACCTGCCGCCGCGCGATGTCCTCCTGGCGCAGCTGGCCGGAGCCGTCGCCGCACCGCTGCGACAGATGGCCGGCCTCTTGCAGGCGCTTCCCCGCAACCTGGCCTACGGGTTATCCGCCCTGCTCGAGGAGCGAGGAGGCGCGCCGGCGGAAGCAGCCGCCTCTGCCGATTCCGAGCCCGAGGCTGCGGCTGACCAAGGTGCGGCTGACCAAGGTGCGGCTGACCAAGGTGCGGCTGAGCCCGAGGCCCCATCTGTCGAACCGACAGCCGCCGAAACCGAAGCCCCCGAACCGACGGCGGAAGCCGGAGTCACCGAGACCGTCGCAGCAGACAGCCCAGAGCCCGAGCCCGCACCCGAGGCCGACGCCTCCGTCGAGCCCGGGCCCGAGCCCGCCGAGGGCTGACCGGGCGCCCGCCCCCCCGAGACCCGACACCAATCGAGCAATCCAAAGGAGCAGAGCCACCATGGCCACCAAGATCAGCAAAGACGACATCCTCGAGGGGATCGCCAACCTGAGCGTCCTCGAGCTCTCCGAGCTGCTGAAGGAGTTCGAGGAGAAGTTCGGAGTCACCGCCGCGGCACCCGTGGCGGTGGCGGCGGCCCCGGCCGCCGGCGGCGACGCATCGGCCGGTGAGGACGAGAAGACCGAGTTCGACGTCGTCCTGAACGCCGCCGGCGACAAGAAGATCCAGGTCATCAAGGAGGTCCGGGCCCTCACCAGCCTCGGTCTGAAGGAGGCCAAGGACCTGGTCGACTCCGCCCCCAAGCCCGTGCTGGAGCGGGTGTCGAAGGAGGACGCCGACAAGGCCAAGGCCCAGCTCGAAGAGGCCGGGGCGACCGTCGAGGTCAAGTAGCCGGCCCCCGGCACGGGACCGGAGTGCTTGACGACGCCACGGTGCGTCCGTAGCCTGTCGGTGGCAGGTCAAAGGGGTTGCCATTTGCCGCGCGCGCGCGTATGCTGTGCGGTTGCCGTGCCCCTTTCTTCGCGCCACCCTTGCCGAATCCGGCTGGCTGACGCGCGCCGCTGTGCCCGCGGCGCAGGCTCACTCGACGTAGTCCCCGCGCCATTTCCTGCCCGACCCGTGTAGCACCCCTTAGCCACCCGACCCGGCTCGTCCGGGGCCGCACCCCGTCCACCCCCGATCCGCCTTTCGTCCACTGCCCGCCACCCACCTGGGAGGAGTCGACCGTTGCCTGCACGGTCCAAGAGCCCGGAGCGTTTCTCGTTCGCCAACCTCGACGAGGTCTTGCGACTGCCCGACCTCATCGCCATCCAGCGGGACTCGTTCCGCTGGTTCTTGGACAAGGGTCTGGCCGAAGCGTTTGCCGACATCAGCCCGATCGAGGACTTCACCGGCCAGCTGAGCCTCGAGCTGGAGTACGACCCGTCCGACCCCGACCTGCGCCCACCTCCCAAGTTCCCCGAGGAGGAGTGCAAGGAGAAGGACATGACCTATGCCGCCCCGGTGTTCGTCCGGGCGCGGTTCATGAACGCGCAGACAGGGGAGATCAAGGAGCAGACCGTCTTCATGGGGGACTTCCCGATGATGACGGACAAGGGCACCTTCATCATCAACGGCACCGAGCGGGTGGTCGTGAGCCAGCTGGTGCGGTCCCCGGGTGTGATCTTCCAGCCCGGTCGCGACACCAAGACCATCGTGACCGGCACCGTCCACCCCTACCGCGGGGAGTGGATCGAGTTCGACGTCGAGGCGAAGCCGTCGAAGGACGTCACCGCCGGCGCCCGCGTGGCCCGCAAGCGCCGGTTGTCGCTTTTCGTCCTGCTGCGCGCCCTCGGGTACGAGGACGAAGGGTTCCTCAACCGGTTCGTCCGGCACTTCGACTTCCTCGAAGGGCAGTGGGAGAAAGAGCGCGACCTGGCGCCCACCCGGGAGGACGCCCTCCTCGAGATCTACAAGCGGGCACGTCCCGGCGAGCCGCTGTCGGCCGACGCGGCCCGCGCCTACTTCGAGAACGCCTTCTTCAACCCCAAGCGCTACGACCTGACCCGGGTCGGTCGCTACAAGCTCAACCGGAAGCTGGGCCCCGAGATCGAGCGGATCTCGAGCGTCCTCGACATCGACCTGGAGCGGCCCTCGCCCACCCAGGGCGTGCTGAGCCCCTCGGAGATCCTGGCCACGGCCACGTACATGCTCCACCTCGCCGACGGGGAGTCCGGCTACCGCATCGACGACCAGGACCACTTCGCCAACCGTCGCATCCCCTCGGTGGGCGAGCTCATCCAGAACCAGGTGCGCGTCGGGCTGTCCCGGATGGAGCGCGTGGTCCGGGAGCGCATGACGACCCAGGACGTCGAGGCGATCACCCCCCAGACCCTGATCAACATCCGCCCTGTCGTGGCCGCCATCAAGGAGTTCTTCGGCACCAGCCAGCTGAGCCAGTTCATGGACCAGAACAACCCCCTGTCGGGTCTGGCCCACAAGCGCCGCCTCTCCGCGCTCGGCCCCGGCGGCCTGTCTCGTGAGCGCGCCGGCTTCGAGGTCCGGGACGTGCACAGCTCCCACTACGGGCGCATGTGCCCCATCGAGACCCCCGAAGGCCCCAACATCGGCCTCATCGGTGCTCTGGCCACCTACGCCAGGGTGAACGAGTACGGGTTCATCGAGACCCCCTACCGGAAGGTCGTCGACGGGCGGGTGAGCGACGAGATCGTCTACCTGGCTGCCGACGAGGAGGAGGAGCACGTCATCGCCCAGGCCAACGCCAAGCTCGACGAGCGTGGCCGCTTCGTCGACGAGCGTGTCCTGGTGCGGCGCGGGCCCCAGGGGGCCGGGGTGCGCGTCGGCGCCACCACCACCTCGTACGGCACCACCAGCGAGATCGACTACGTCCCGCCCGCCGAGGTCGACCTCATGGACGTGTCGCCGAAGCAGATCGTGTCGGTGTCCACGGCGCTGATCCCCTTCGTCGAGCACGACGACGCCAACCGCGCCCTGATGGGCGCCAACATGCAGAAGCAAGCGGTCCCGCTCGTCGTGCCCGAGGCCCCCTACATCGGCACGGGTGTGGAGGCACGCGCCGCCCAGGACGCCGGTGACGTGCTGCTCTCGGAGGGCGAGGGCACCGTGGCCGAGGTGTCGGGCGACCACATCGTCGTGGAGTACCGGGCCGGGCAGCGTGACCGTCTGGGACACGAGCTGGGCCGCCGGCGCTACACCCTGGCCAAGTTCCGGCGCTCGAACCAGAACACCTCGATCAACCAGAAGGTGATCGTCGACGAGGGTCAGCGAGTGGCGGCCAACGACGTGCTGGCCGACGGGTCCGCCACCCACAACGGCGAGCTCGCGCTCGGGAAGAACCTCCTCGTCGCGTTCATGCCGTGGGAGGGCTACAACTACGAGGACGCCATCATCCTCTCCCAGCGTCTGGTGCGCGACGACGTGCTGACCTCGATCCACATCGAGGAGCACGAGGTCGACGCCCGTGACACCAAGCTCGCGGCGGAGGAGATCACCCGGGACATCCCCAACCTGTCCGAGGAGATCCTG
>JARLGQ010000117.1 GCA_031292675.1 Acidimicrobiales bacterium | reverse complement strand
GTGGCATGGCACGGATCGATTTTACCGAGCGGGGCTTCGGCGAGCACCTGGACTGGGCGCTGTTGCGCCCCAAGATGGCAGCGGGCATGGGGGCCCTCTCCGAGGCCGTCTACGACAACAGTCAGCTGCCCGTGCGCGAACGCGAGGCGGCGCGCTGGACCATCGCTCTCATCAACGATTGCGTGGTGTGCCAGGACACCCGGGCCCGTGACGGCGCCGCGGCCGGGGCCGACGAGGGCTTCTACCACGAGGTCACCGACTGGCGCTCGAGCACGGCGCTGAGCGAGCGCGAACGCCTCGCCGCCGAATTCGCGCAGCATTTCGCCATCGACCACCTGAGCATGGGCGACGAATTGTGGGGAAGGCTCCATGCCGCCTTCTCCGACGACGAGCTCGCCGATCTCACCATGTGCTGCGGCATGTTCCTCGGCCTCGGGCGCGTCCTTGCCGTCGTCGGGGTGCGCGCCCCCGCCGAGCGCATCCTGGTCTGACCTCCGCCGGCGGCGTGCTCGGGCGCTCAGCCGCCCGGTCACTCAGCCGCCCGGTCACTCAGCCGCTCAGCGGCTCAGCCGCTCAGAAGTGCCCGAGCACGGGGTGCGGGACGTAGAGCTCCTCCAGGGAGGTGATCTCCTCCGGGCTGAGCTCCAGCTTCTCGGCCGCCAGGGCGTCGGTGAGGTGGCCGGGCTTGGTCGATCCCACGATGGGTGCGGTCACGCCGGGACGGTGCAGCAACCACGCCAGGGCGACCTGGGCCGGCGGCACGTCGCGCTTGGCCGCCACCTCGGCGACGCGCTCGACGACGTCGAAGTCCGAGGGCTGGCTGTAGAGGTAGTCCGTGAAGGGGTCGGTGCCCGAGCGGGTCGTGCGCCGCTCGCCGTCGCGACTGCGGTTCCCGGCGAGCACGCCGCGCGCCAGCGGGCTCCAGGGGATGACCCCGATGCCCTGGTCGATGCACTGGGGGATCATCTCCCGCTCCTCCTCCCGGTAGAGCAGGTTGTAATGCGGCTGCATCGACACGAAGCGAGTCCACCCGTTGCGCTCGGCGACGTGCTGGGCCTTGGCGAACTGCCACGCGAACATGGAGCTGGCCCCGATGTAGCGGGCCTTGCCCGCCCGCACCACGTCGTGCAGCGCCCCCATCGTCTCCTCGATGGGAGTGCGGGGGTCCCACCGGTGGATCTGGTAGAGGTCGACGTAGTCCATCCCCAGGCGCGACAGCGAGGCGTCGATGGCCGACAGGATGTGCTTGCGGGACAGTCCTCCCCCGTTCTCGCCCGGAGTCACGGGCATGAACACCTTGGTGGCGATGACCACCTCGTCCCGGGTCAGCATCTTGCCCACGAGCCGCCCTGTCGCCACCTCGCTGGCGCCGCCCGAGTAGGTGTCGGCGGTGTCGAAGAACGTCACACCACCCTCCACCGCGGCGCGCACGATGGGCTCGGCGGCGTCCTCGTCGAGCACCCACTCGCGCTCGCTGTCGTTTCCGAAGCTCATCATCCCGAGACAGATGCGAGACACCCGCATGCCGGTCTTGCCCAGGTTCACGTACTCCATCGACCTTCACCTCTCACCACGGGCCCGTGTCGCCGCGCCGGGTGGCGCCGCGGGCCGCGGGCCACACCTTAGGCTCGTCGTCGCGCCGTCCCCTCGGGGCCGCATCGTCGTCGCGCCGTCCCCTCGAAGCCGCATCGTCGTCGCGCCGTCCCCTCGGGGCCGGCTCCTCACCACATCCGGCTCGTGGCCAGGTCCGCCCCGGCCCGCAGGGCGCGGAGCTTCTCCCACACCACCGACGGGGCGATGTCGCCGATCCCCGCCGAGGTGTCGAAGCCGCAGTCGGTCCCGGCCATAACGCGTCGGGGGTCCCCCCCGCCTCCGCCGCCCGCACGATGCGCTCGGCGACCACCTCGGGGTGCTCGACGTAGTTGGTGGTGGTGTCGATCACGCCCGCCACGAGCAACATTCCGGGGGGCAGGGGGTGGCGCTCGAAGCACCGGTACTCGTGGGCGTGGCGCGGGTTGGCCATCGACACCACGAGCGCGCCGACGTGCGCCTCGTAGAGCAGGGGGAGGATGTCGTCGAGGGACACGTCGCGGGTGTGCGGTCCTTCGTAGTTGCCCCAGCACACGTGCAGCCGCACGCGGTCCGCGTCGATGCCGGCCAGGGCGCCGTTGACGGCGTCGACGACCGTGACGACCCAGGCCAGGAAGTCGGCGAGGGGCCGGTCGGCGAAGAGGGTGTGGCGCTCGAGGGCGAGGTCCGGGGCGTCGATCTGGAGCAGGAGGCCATGCTCCACGATGGCGCGGTACTCGGACCGCAGCGCGTCCGCCACAGCGCGCACGTACTCCTCCGTCGAGGCGTAGTGGCGGTTCTCCATGGCCGATGCCACGATGCCGGGGGACGCCGCGGTCATGAACGTCTCGGCGAAGGGCGCCGAGGCGACGAGCGCGCACTCGGCGTCGACCTCGGAGGTGTCGCGGTAGGCGACCTCGGTCAGTGCCGCAGGAGCGGCCATGAGGTTCACCTGCCGCCGCAGGTGGCGCGGCACCACGAGGTCCAGGAAGTCCGGGTGGTCGAGCAGGTCCGCCATGAGCGGGCGGTGGCTGGTGTCGCCGAACCCGGTCATCCGGTGCTGGACATAGGTGACGAAGCTCTCGCGCGCCTGCTCGCCGTCGTTGCCGACGTCGATCCCCGCCGACAGCTGCGCGGCCACGACCTCGGCGGTCGCCTCCTGCACGGCCCGCTGCAGTTCCGCCGTGTCGACGTCCTCGCCCCGGCTCCGACGGCCGTGCAGCTCGGCCAGGGCCCGCGGCCGGGGCAGGCTGCCCGCGTGGGTGGTGAGGAATCGGTCCTCGCTCCGGAGCACCGTCGGCCTGCCTTTCCCCGCTACCCGCGACCCGGAACCCGCTACCCGGAACCCGGTGCCTGCTGGCCGGTGCCGGCCGGGACGCCCACGAGCTCGATGCGCACCCCGTCGGGGTCGAACAGCGACGCCATGGCGACGGGCCCCGTGGGCGAGGGCTGGTCGATGCGCCGGGCCGGGCCGAACCCGAGCGCGGCCAGCCTCTCGAGGACCGCGTCGACGTCGACGTAGAACGACAACAGGAAGAAGCCGGCCCCCGCCGCGGCGCCGGGGGCACCGGTTGCACCGGGGGCACCGGCAGAGTCGGGCCCCGATCCGCCGGCAGGGGTGGGCTCCTCACCGTGGAAGACGACGAGCTCGACGACACCTGCGTCCGCGTTCCGGTGATCGCCGACAAAGACAGACCGCAGCGTGTTCGACGGAGCGTCGAAGAGGGTGCGCCAGTCACCCTCGAAGACGTGGTCCATGAGGACCTCGAGGCCGATGCCGTCGCGGTAGAAGCGGAGGCTCGAGTCGAGGTCGTGCACGACGATGGCGCTGTGGTGGACGCGGGCCGCCATCACGTCCCCATGCTCTCGGCGGGATCGATCGGGCTCCACAGCGACACTCCGCCGTCGGCAGCGAGCACCTGTCCGGTGACCCAGTCGAGCTCCAGGAGCGCGGCGATGGCGCGGGCCACGCCGTCGGGGGTCCCGACGTCCCCGAGCGCGGAGCGCTCGGCCACGCGTTCGCGGTACCCGGGCAGGCGTTTCGTCGAGGCGAACATCGGGGTGTCGGTAGTGCCCGGGGCCACGGCGTTGACACGGATCCCGAAAGGCCCGAGCTCCCGGGCCGCCACGCGCACGAGCTCGGCCACGCCGGCTTTTGACACGCTGTAATGCCCCATCAGCCGATCGGCGAGGAAGCCCGAGATCGAGCTCACCGCCACGACGGCGCCGCCCCGGCCTCCCGCCACCATGGCCTTGCCCACTTCGCGCAGGCACAAGAAGGTCCCCCGCAGGTTCACGCCGATGACGCGGTCCCACTCCTTGCTCGAGAGGTCGACGAGCGCGCCGAACCCGCCCACACCGGCGTTGAGTACGGCCATGTCGAGCCCGCCGAAGGTGTCGTGGACGTGGCGCACGGCGTGCACGACCTCCTCCTCGACCGAGATGTCGCAGCGGACGTAGAGCTCGGCGTGGCCCGGTGCGGGTTGGACGTCGAGGACCGCCACGCGCGCCCCGGCACCGCGCAGCAGCTCCGCCGTGGCCAACCCGATCCCGCTCGCGCCCCCGGTGACGAGCGCCGACGCCCCCTCAAGCTGCACTGGCCCTCCTCGCTTCGGTGTGGCGCGGTCCGACCAGGAAGCTAGTGCGGTCCGACCAGGAAGCTTTCCACCTCGGCGGCAACGTCGGGGCGCTCCAGGGGGAGACAGTGCCCGGAACCAAGGATCTCGACGAGGCTCGCCCCGGGGACCGAGTCCGCCCACGTGCGTCCCGCCTCGGCTGGGACGAGGCGGTCGTGCTGCCCCCGCACCACCTGCGTGGGCACGCGCACACGGCCCAGGCGCTCGGTGAGCTTCCGGCTCTGGAAATGCGGGGCCTTCCATCCCAGGCGGGCCGCGCCGGCCAGGCCCGCGAACCACAGCAGCTGTCGATCGGTCGTCATGGTGTCGGGCAGCGCGCCGGTGGCGACGGGCCCGTCGGGCTCGGCGAACAGGAGGCTGCGGGCCTCCCCCGCCCCGCCGATCCCCCTGGGCGCCACCGCGCCGAAGAACGGGGGGACCTCGACCCCCCGGACGTGCACCCCGAGGGGATCGAGCAGCACCAGCCGTGCCACCAGGTCGGGGCGCCGCAGCGCCAGCTCCGCCGCGAACCACCCGCCGAGGCTGTGCCCGATCACGGCGACGGGCTCGTCGAGGCCGGCCGCGTCGCACACGTCGCCGAGGTGGTACACGTAGTCCTCGACGTCGTCGAGCTCCTCGAGCCCGGTGCTGGAGTTGTACCCGGGCAGGGCGGGCGCCACCATGTCGAAGCGCGCCGCCAACCGGCTGAGGAACCCGGTCCACTCGTCGCCGGGCCACACGGCGTGGATGTCGCACAGCCCGTGCAGGTACAGCAGCGTGCCGCCCGCACCCGTGCCGCCGCCGCCGCCGCGCAGGAGCGTGACGTCGCGCCCCGAGACACGCAGCGTCGAGCGGACCGGCCCTGCGCCCCCCCGGGGTGCGGTCACACCCATCCCCGTGTGGCGAAGTGCTCCTTGGCGTGCTCACGCACGTAGGGCACGACCTCGGTGGCGTACAGGTGGGTGGAGCGTGCCGTGAGGTCGGCGGGGAGCGATCCGAACTGCAACAGGGCCAGGACGGTGCCCAACCCGAGCTCGTTCACGAAGCCGAGCAGCCGCTCTCGCACCGTTTCCGGGCTCCCGACGAGAGGCGAGCGCCTCCAAACCGCGGCGGCGGGGTCGGTCGGCCTCGGGCCCTGCACCATTCCCCGCAGGTCCGACAGGAACTGGACGAGGGCGGGCGGGTCGATGTAGCCGGGCGGCATCCACACCTTCCCGGGCCCGACGAAGCCCGCCGCCAGCGTCCCCTGGAAGTAGGCGAGGTGCGGCGCGGCCTCCTCCACCGCCTGCTCGTCGGTGTCGGCCACGTACACCGTCGTGAGCCAGCCCAGCAGCTCGGGGTCGAAGGGCCGTCCCGACGCCTCCACCGCGTCGTGGTAGGCGACGGCCTGGCGCACGAAGGTCTCAGGCGGCGCGTAGTACGCCACGCCCATGTAGCCGAACCCGTGCTCGACGCAGTAGGTGATGGTGCTCGGCGACCCGAGCCCCGGGATCCACACCGGTGGGTGCGGCTGCTGCAGGGGCCGGGGCCACGGGTTCACGTAAGGCAGTCGGTAGTACTCGCCGTCGAACGAGAACGGGCCCGGGCGCGTCCAGGCCTCGATGACCAGTTGCACCGCCTCGCGGAAGCGCGGCCGGGCCTCGGTCGGGTTGACGTTGGTGGAGTAGTACTCGGGGCCTCCCCCCACCACCAGCCCGGCGATGAGGCGGCCGCCGCTCATGACGTCGAGCATGGCCATCTCCTCGGCCACCCGGGTGGGCGGATTGTAGAGGGGCAGGGCGTTGCCGAGGACGCAGATCTTGACACGCGACGTCTCGCGCGTGAGTGCCGCCGCCACGAGGTTCGGCGACGGCATGAGCCCGTAGGCGTTCTGGTGGTGCTCGTTGACGACGACGCCGTCGAGGCCGAGCTCCTCGGCCGCCACGAGCTCGGAGATGTAGCGGTCGTAGAGGTCCTTGCCCTTTTCGGGGTCGTAATTGGCGTTCGACAGGGTCACCCACGCCGCCTCGTTGGCGGCGAGGAACTCACGCGGTCCCGCCAGGTACGGCCACGGCATGAGGTGGAACGAGAAGAAGTTCAATGACCGGTGGTCGCCCCGAGCACGGCGTCGGGCGCGGCCTCGCCCGCCCCGTCCCCCTGCTCACGGGCGCCGTTCACGCCGGCGCCGTTCACGTCGGCGCCCTGGTTGCCGGTGCCCTGGTGCCGGGACACCGACTCGTTGAGGGGTTGGTCCTTCAGGAGGAGCGCGCAGACGAACGCCAGCCCGGCCAGGGGGATCCCCACCAGGAAGACGACGTGCAGAGAGCGCACGAACGAGTCGACCACCCCGGCGCGCACCGTCGGGGGGAGCACCCGCAGCTGCTTGGGGGTGATGGTGAAGGACTGCGACAGGGAGAGCCCGCTGTGGGCCGGGACCAGCCGGGGCAGCCAGAACCCGAGGCGGCTCACGAGCACGGTTCCGAGGAGGGCGGTCCCGCACGCCGCGCCGATGTTGCGGAAGAAGCTCACCGCCGAGGTCGAGCTGCCGATGTCGCGCCGGTCCACGGCGTTCTGCACGGCCACCACCACGATCTGCAGCGTCATCCCCATGCCCACCCCGAACACGACCATGTAGGCGCCGGCGGTGACGAGGGAGGTGTGCATCTCGAGGTGGGTGAAGAGCCACATTCCGACGGTCATGAGCGCCGTGCCGAAGACGGGGTAGATCTTGTACCTCCCGAACCGCGTCACCAGGCGGCCCGAGATGATCGAGGTGGTCAGCATTCCCGCCATCAGCGGGAGGAGGAGCACGCCGGAGCGCGTGGCGGAGACGCCGTCGACCAGCTGCAGGTACACGGGGATGTAGATGATGGCCGCGAACATGGTGGCCGTCACGAAGAACGTCATCCCCAGCCCGGCCCGGACGATCGGATGGGCGAACACGCGGGGCGGGAGGATCGGCTCCCTCGCCCGGCGCTCCCACCACACGACGGTGCCGACCATCAGGAGCGACACGACGACGAGCCCGATGATGACGGGCGAGGTCCACGGGTAGGTCCTGCCTCCCCACACGGTCACGAGGATGAGCGGGGTGACCGCCGCCACCAGGAGCGCGGCGCCGGTGTAGTCGATCGACTGCACGGTGCGCTTGGGCAGCGGCAGCCGCAGCACCGCGCTCGTGATGAACAGGGCCAGGATTCCGACCGGCAGGTTGATGTAGAAGATCCAGCGCCACGTGAGGTGGTCGGTGAGGAACCCGCCCGCGAGAGGGCCGCCGATGCTGGCCAGTGCGAAGACGCCGCCGAAGTAGCCCTGGTACCGGCCGCGCTCCCGGGGGCTCACGACGTCGCCCACGATGGCCATGGCCAGGGCCATCAGGCCGCCCCCGCCCAGTCCCTGCAGCGCCCGGAAGGCGATGAGCTGGT
>JARLGQ010000116.1 GCA_031292675.1 Acidimicrobiales bacterium | reverse complement strand
TGCGATCGTGCTCGAGGGGACGGTCGTCGAGCCGCTCCCGAACGCCATGTTCCGTGTCGAGCTCGAGAACGGCCACAAGGTGCTTGCGCACAGCTCGGGCAAGATGCGCATGCACCGCATCCGGATCCTCCCCGGCGACCGAGTGCAGGTGGAGATCACGCCCTACGACTTGAGCCGCGGGCGCATCACATACCGGTACAAGTAGCAGGACGGGCAAGTCGGGTCACGGGTTCGAGGCAGGGAAGACAGCGATGAAGGTTCGACCGAGCGTCAAGGCGATCTGCGAGAAGTGCAAGGTCATCCGCCGCAACGGCCGGGTGATGGTGATCTGCGCCAACCCGCGGCACAAGCAGCGCCAGGGCTGAGCGCCCGGCCCGAGACCGACCAGGACGAGAGGAGCGGCGACACAAGTGGCACGGATCTCCGGTGTGGACATCCCCCGCGAGAAGCGGTTGGAGATATCCCTCACCTACATATTCGGCATCGGCCGGACCCGGGCGCAGCAGACCATCGCCGGGACCGACCTCAACGCCGACACCCGCGTGCGGGACCTCACCGACGAGGAGGTTGCCCGGCTGCGGTCCTACATCGACGCCAACTTCAAGGTCGAGGGTGACCTCCGCCGGGACATCGCCCAGGACATCAAGCGCAAGATGGAGATCGGCTGTTACGAAGGTGTGCGTCACCGCAAGGGCCTGCCCGTCCACGGCCAGCGGACCCACACCAACGCCCGCACCCGCAAGGGACCGAAGAAGACCGTGGCCGGCAAGAAGAAGGTCCGGAAGCACTGATGGCCAAGACGACCAAGGCAACCAAGGCGACCAAGTCCTCGAAGTCCGCGGCCGTACGGCGGCCCCGCAAGCGCGAGCGCAAGAACGTCGCCTACGGGGTGGCGCACATCAAGAGCTCGTTCAACAACACCATCATCTCCATCTCCGACCACGAGGGAAACGTCCTGGCGTGGGCGTCGGCGGGGAACGTCGGGTTCAAGGGATCCCGGAAGTCCACGCCCTTCGCCGCCCAGCTGGCGGCCGAGCAGGCGGCCCGGCGGGCGATGGAGCACGGCGTGCGCAAGGTGGACGTGCTGGTCCGCGGCCCCGGGTCCGGGCGCGAGACCGCCATCCGGTCGCTCGCAGCCGTCGGCATCGAGGTCGCCGGCATCAAGGACGTCACCCCCATCCCGCACAACGGCTGCCGCCCCAAGAAGCGGCGCCGGGTCTAGCGGGAACGGAAGGAGCACCACCGCAATGGCGCGTTACACCGGTCCCGTCTGCCGCTTGTGTCGGCGCGAGCGGACCAAGTTGTTCTTGAAGGGCGAGCGTTGCTACTCGCTCAAGTGCCCTGTCAGCGAAGCGGTCACCGACCGTCACAGCCGCGCGTACCCTCCGGGCGAACACGGGCGCGACCGTATGCGCCAGGGGTCGGAGTACCTGGCCCAGCTGCGGGAGAAGCAGAAGGCCCGCCGTATCTACGGGCTGCTCGAGCGGCAATTCCGCAACCTCTACGCCGAGGCGAGCCGGCAACCGGGGATCACGGGGGAGAACCTCCTGCGCCTGCTGGAGCTGCGCCTCGACAACGTGACGTTCCGCGCCACCTGGGGCGCCAGTCGGGCCCAGGCGCGTCAGCTCGTGCGCCACGGCCACATCCTGGTGAACGGCAGGCGCGTGACGATCCCGAGCTACCGGGTTCGGCAGGGCGACGTCGTCTCGCTCAAGCCCTCGTCGCGAGAGCTCTACTTCGTGCGACGGAACCTCGACACCCTCGACCGCCCGCTGCCCCTGTGGCTCGAGGCGGGCGAGAACCGCACCCAGGTGCGCGTCACGTCGCTGCCCGAGCGCGAGCACATCGACGAGCCGGTGCGCGAGTCGCTCATCGTCGAGCTCTACTCCAAGTAGCGCCCCCCGCCCAGCCCCCACCTCCGAGCCCACACTCTCAACCCCCACGACACTCAGGAGCCAGTCGCATGCTCATCATCCAGCGCCCCACCGTCGAGGCCATCGGCGAGGAGGAGGCCAATCGCCAGCGGTTCGCGGTGAGCCCCCTCGAGCCCGGTTTCGGCCACACCCTCGGCAACTCGATCCGCCGGACACTGCTGTCCTCCATTCCCGGGGCGGCGGTGACCCAGGTCAGGTTCGACGACGCCCTCCACGAGTTCACGACGCTGCCCGGCGTGAAAGAGGACGTCACCGACATCATCTTGAACCTCAAGGACGTGGTCCTGCGCGTGCACGCCGATGACCCGGTCACGCTGCGCTGCGGCAAGAGAGGCCCCGGGGACGTGTCCGCCGGAGACCTGCAGCTCACCGCGGACGTCGAGGTCCTCAACCCGGAGCTCCACATCGCCACCCTGAACGGCAAGGGACGCCTGGCCATCGACGTCACGGTGGAGCGGGGCCGCGGGTATGCCTCGGCGGAGCGCAACAAGCGTTCCAGCACGATCGGGGTCATCCCGGTCGACTCGATCTTCTCGCCGGTCCGGCGCGTGGCCTTCTCGGTGGAGCCGGTCCGGGTCGAGCAATCCACCGATTTCGATCGCCTCGTCCTCGACATCGAGACCGACGGGTCGCTCACGCCCCGCGAGGCCCTGGCGTCGGCGGGCGACACCCTGCGATCCCTGGTGGGTCTGGTCGCCGACCTGGAGGAGGAGCCCCAGGGCCTCGAGCTGGGCGAGGTGGGGACGTCGACGAGCGGTTCGCCGGACCTGGATCTCGCCATCGAGGACCTCGACCTGTCGGAGCGGCCGCGCAACTGTCTCAAGCGGGCCCAGGTCAACACGATCGGCGAGCTCGTGGAGCGGACGGCCGAGGACCTCCTGGCCATCACCAACTTCGGCCAGAAGTCCCTCGACGAGGTCATCCAGCGCCTCGACGAGCGGGGCCTGTCCCTCCGGGTGAAGGACTGAGGAGGAACGATGCGCGGCACTCCTCGCAGGGGTCGGCGACTGGGTGGTGACGCCGCCCACCAGAAGGCCATGCTCGGCAACCTGGTGGCCTCGCTCATCGCCGCGGAGTCGCTCGTGACGACCGAGGCCAAGGCCAAGGCGTTGCGGCCGGTGGCCGAGAAGTGCATCACCGCCGCGGTCAAAGGTGGCGTGCACCGCCACCGCAACGTGGTCTCGCTGATCAGGGACAAGGACATGGCCCACAAGCTGTTCGTGGAGATCGCACCGCGCTATTCGGACCGGCCCGGGGGCTACACGCGCATTTTGAAGCTGGGCCCGCGACAGGGTGACAGCGCGCCCATGGCGCGCATCGAGCTGGTTTGACCCTGTTCGATCCCGACCTGGCGGCCGCCCACGGGGCCACCGCCGAGGTGGGGTCGATGCCTGCCCGAACGAGCCCACGACCGGCGGCGCCAGCCGCCGATCGACCCTCGACCGGGACGCCGGCACCCCGGGACGAGGTCCCCACCGTGACGTCCCGGCTTCGGCTGACCGTGTCCTACGACGGAGCCGGGTTCCGCGGCTTCGCGGCCCAGCCGGGCCAGCGCACCGTGGCCGGCGAACTGGCCGGCGCCATCGCCACGGTCGTCGGCCACCGGGTGGAGCTGGTGTGCGCGGGACGCACCGATGCCGGGGTGCACGCCAAGGGCCAGGTGGTGCACGTCGACGTGCGCGAGGGCGTGGACAGCGCCCGGCTGGTGCGGTCGGTGAACACCCTTCTCAAGCCGTCGATCGTCGTCAGGTCGGCCGAGGTGGCCCCGGCCGGGTTCGACGCCCGCCGCTCGGCCCGTGCCCGGCGTTACCGCTACCTGATCCTCGAGGACCAGACGCCGGACCCGCTCCTCGCACCACTGTCGTGGCACGTGCCGGGCCCGCTCGACCTGCGCGCCATGGCCAGCGCGGCCGACGCGCTCCTCGGGGAGCACGACTTCAGGGCCTTCTGCCGTCGGGTGCCGGGCACCGAACCGGGGACGCCCATCCCCCGGCGGGTGCTCGACGCCCGCTTCGCCGAGGTGCCGGTGCGGCCCGGCGAGCTCGGCCCCGGCGGCCGCCTGCTCCGGTTCGACATCGAGGCCACTTCCTTCTGCCACCAGATGGTCCGGTCGCTGGTGGGGACCCTCGTCGAGGTCGGCCGGGGCCGGCGTCGGGCATCGGACGTCAATTGGATGCTGCAGAGCGGCGACAGGTCCCGGGTGGGCGGCGTGATCGCCCCGCCCCAGGGCTTGTGCCTGCTCGAGGTGGACTACGGCGGGTGACGCCGCCCCGTTCCGCTCCGCAGGCCCGGGCCGCTTGCCCGGCGCGGTCTCAGCGCCTAACGTTGTCCGCTGGCTTCGTGCAGGAGTTGCCCGTCTCCGAGGGTGGCCCAGCAGGCCGGCACCCGTGTCGAAGGTGGCTTTGACGCCCGTCTGGGCCCGGGACACGAGACAAGGATTTCTGCGTGCGCACGTTCTCCCCCAAAGCGGACGACATCACCCGGGCCTGGCACGTCGTCGACGCCGAGGGCATGGTGCTCGGGAGGTTGGCCACCGAGGTGGCTTCGCGCCTGCGGGGCAAGCACAAGCCCATCTTCGCCCCTCACATCGACACCGGCGACCACGTCGTGGTGGTCAACGCCGCCAAGGTCGTGCTGAGCGCGGACAAAGCCGACAAGAAGTTCGTCTACCACCACAGCGGATACCCCGGCGGCCTCACCAAGAAGAGGTACGGGGATCTGCTGACGGAGCGCCCCGAGGAGGTCGTCCGACGGGCGGTGCGGGGCATGCTCCCCCGGACGCGCCTGGGCCGCCAGCAGCTGAACAAGCTCAAGGTGTACGCAGGGGCCGACCATCCCCACCAGGCCCAACAGCCCCAACCCCTCGACCTGCCCGGAGCCCGGGCCCGGTCGTGACCCTCCCTGTGGCTACACCCCCCGACGAGTCCGAGAGACAGGAACCACGCACGTGACGACCAAGGTCAAGCTGCCCGCACCGCTGTGCCAGACGACCGGCCGACGCAAGGCGGCGGTGGCGCGCGTGAGGCTCCGGCCGGGCCAGGGAAAGATCACCATCAACCGGCGCGCCTTCGACGACTACTTCAGCTCGGCGACGCACCGCATGGTCGTGACCGAGCCTCTGCGGGTCACCAACCTCGCCGAGGGCTATGACATCGACGCCACCATCGCCGGCGGGGGCGTGTCGGGCCAGGCCGGCGCCCTGCGCCTCGGGATCACGCGATCGCTCGTCGAGCTCAACCCCGAGCTGCGCGCCATCCTCAAGAAGGCCGGACTCCTCACCCGCGACGCCCGCGAGAAGGAGAGCAAGAAGTACGGCCTCAAGAAGGCGCGCAAGGCACCTCAGTACTCCAAGCGGT
>JARLGQ010000115.1 GCA_031292675.1 Acidimicrobiales bacterium | reverse complement strand
GTTGATGGGGGACAACCAGACGAGCATCAGGATTGCCGCCACACTGACGGCGGCCGTCACGAGCAGCCTGCTCTTCCGAATGCGTGACCGGGAGGCAGGTGTGGTTCTTCGTCTGTAGGCGTTGGCGGCGACGACCAGGAACCCGCCGGCCACGATCCTCACGACGATCGTTCCCCAGACCTCGAACCTCTCGCTCACTCCGTTCCCGACGGAATAGGGCGAGATCAGGTCGGGCATCACACCGAAAAGCGTGTGCACCCAGGCCAACAAGGCGACTGCGCACACGATCGCGAGGTCCCCCACACTGCCGGAGCGGCGGAGTCGGCCGAACGCGAGGAGGGCGACGAGGGTCCCGACAAGCGCCACCGCCGTCTCGAGGATGGCTCGAAGGACCGGGGCGCGATGGTCGAGCACGGCGGAAGGAGCGGCGGCCACCACGATCGTGATCCCAAGGCCCAAGGCGGCGGCAAGCGAGCTGCGGACCGTCGAGGGCGACATCGCCCGATCCTAGAAGACCTGACGGGCCCGGCGTTGAGAGAAACCAACGCCCGTGGCGTAGACAGCCGCCCAGCGCATCCGTAGCGTGACTCTGGATGAGGACACCGGTTCGACCGAGGTCTGAGGAGGCAAGAGACGGCCTGGACTCGTCGAGCGAGGTGCAGTTCTGACGGACTCGACGGCTGGAGATGCATCAGGCTGATGCAGAGCATCGCTAGGGCGACGGCGATCGCCCGCGCCGACAAATGCAGGTGAGGCCGGCTCCCAACATTCACTTGGCGACAGCGGAGTTTTCGATCCCATGATCTTCCCTGACAAGACAGTTCTCGAGCTCCTGCATGGAGATCATGCCGCAGTGTTCATGGGCGTGCACAACGCCATGGGGGCCAAGATCGCCGAGGAAGCGGGGGCGGACGGGCTCTGGATCTCGAGCTTCGAGGTCCACGCGGCCGCACGATTGCCGGACGCGGACATACTCGGCACCGAGGACTATGTCGACGTCATCTCCAAGATCGTCGACCGCGTCAGGATCCCGGTCCTCGTCGACGGCAATGCCGGCGGTGGGAACGCGATCAACACGATCCGCCTCGTGAGGGAGTTCGAAAAGGCGGGCGCGAGTGCAATGTGCATCGAAGACAACATCTTCCCCAAGCGATGCTCGTTCTACGCCGGCATGCAGGAGGAGCTCGAAAGATCAAGCACGTTCTGCGGGAAGATCAGTGCCATGCTGGAACAGCGAACGGACCCCGGTTTCGCTGTGATCGCACGTACCGAGGCCCTGATCAAGGGCCTCGGCATGAAAGTGGCATTGGACAGAGCCAGAGAGTATGCGGCAGAAGGAGCCGAAGGCATCCTGATCCATCACAAGGAGAAGGATCCTGCGCCCGTCCTCGAGTTTGCCGAGACCTGGCACCGATCCGAGACCGTTCCCCTGGTGTGCGTTCCGACCACATACAACACCACGAGTTACGAGACACTCGACAGTGCCGGCTTCAAGTTGATCATCTTCGCCAATTACGGGATCCGAGCCGTCGTCAAAGCTCTTCATGAGACGTTCGGCGTGCTGATGAAGAACAAGCGGCTGTCCGACGGCAACGATCATGTCGTCAGCATGGACGAGATCTTCCGGATCATCTACGTGGACGAGCTGAAGGAAAATGAGGCTCGTTACGTCCGATAGCGGGCTCCTCGACAGCCTGCTGGGCCAGGGGTATGACTTCTTCACCGGGGTGCCCGACAGCGGCCTCAAGGGGTTCATCTCCGATCTGTCTCGTCTCCCCGCCGACCGCCACGTGACGGCGACCTGGGAGGCCGAAGCGATAGGGATCGCCGCCGGGGCCTCGTTGGCCGGGGCGAAACCGTGCGTCTACCTTCAGAACGCGGGTTTGGGCCACGCCGTCAACCCCCTGGCGTCGCTGTGCATCCCGTACGGGATCGATGTGCTCTTGGTCGTGGGCCACCGCCATACCCTCACGCAACACCGCGTCATGGGGGAGATCGACCGCTCCCTGCTCGAGTTGCTGGGTTGGGACGACTTCATCCTCGTGGCCGGGGAGAACAATGAGGGATGAATCAGCCCGTGCTACCTTGCTGCCCGCCGCCAACAGCGGTCCTCGGGAGGAGGCGCCGAGGTGAAGACCAGGGCTCAGGCGATCCGAGAGATCCTGGATCGTCACGGGCGAGGTTCAGTGTACGTGGCATCCACCGGCTACATCAGCCGGGCGGTGTTCGCGGAGGCTGGTGACGACTACGACGTGTTCTACATGCAAGGCAGCATGGGCTTGGCTCCCGCCATCGGCTTGGGGATGGCACTCAACGCCACCTGTGATGTCGTCGTGATCAACGGCGACGGCTCTCTGCTCATGAGCCTAGGGACGACCCACACCTTGCGAGACCATGGACCTTCAAATCTCTATCACTACGTCCTTGACAACGGATGTCACGAGTCCGTGGGCAGCCAACCCTGCGCAGCCTTGGAGGGCTCCTATCCCGGCGTGACGGAGATCGTCAAGATCTCGAGGGACGGAAAGGCGCCCCGGGTGGGTCTGACCGCACAGGCCAACAGCCAACGGATCAGGGATGCGTTGAGCCGAAGCGGTGGCGGCGGCCGGGCTGCGGTGGGTCGCTGAGGACTCTGTGCCGTTCACGCCGCGCCGACAGGTCCTCTTCAACCCGGGCCCCGTCAATCTCGACCCTCGCATCAAGGAGAACCTGTTCAACGTCGAGCTCTGCCACCGCCAACCCGAGTTCGAAGAGCTCCAGGCGCGGGTGCGTGCACGGATCCTGGCCCACCTGGGATTCGATTCGGGTCAGTTCGCGCTCAGCCTGATGCATGGTTCGGGCACCCTCGCGGTCGACGCTGCCCTCACGTCGTTCGTGCGAGGCAACGTGGTGGTGGCGGACAACGGCCTTTATTGCCGGCGCTTGGAACGGACCCTCTCCGGCTTGGACGGCACCAAGGTGGCAATGTGCTCCTCTGCAATTGGAGCACCCTTGGACCTCGAGGCCCTCGAGGGCGTAATCGAGGCTCAGGGACCCGAATGGGTCGCCATGGTCCATCACGAAACGACTACCGGGATCCTCAATCCACTGCACGCCGTGGCACAGCTCTGCCGGCGCCACGGTGCACGTCTGTTCGTCGACGCGGTGAGCTCGCTCGGTGTGCACGAAGTCGACCGGGTCGCCGATGTCGTCTGCTTCAACAGCAGCAAGTGCCTGGAGTCACTCCCGGGCGTTGCTGCGGTCCTCTGGAAGCGGGACGTTCCCTCCCATCCCACGGTCCCGGTACTCGATGTGCCCGCGTACGCCGAGAGCACACCGAGCACACCGAACGTCCAGGCCATGGTCGCCCTCGACATCGCCCTTGACATCTTGGAATCCGAAGACAGGCCAGCTCGCTATCGCCGGCTGTCGGGCGCCGTCTGGGCGGCGGGATCCCGTCATTTCGAGCCGCTGCTCGAAGAACCCCACCGATCCTGGGTCCTGACGTCGTTCAGGCTGGCGGGACGCGACCCCGATGCCCTGTTCTCCAGGGCGCTCGAGCACGGCTACGTGATCTACCACGGCCAGAACGAGCTCCGCTCCGAGATCTTCCGGGTGGCAAACATGGGGGCCGACATGAACGAGGAGGTGATCGAGGATCTGTTCACGATTCTCGCATCATGATCCGGGTCTATGTGGACATGGTGGCGGACCTCTTCCACCCCGGTCACGTTGAGTTCCTGCGCAAGGCGAGTGCCTTCGGGGACGCGCTCGTGGTGGGCATCCACTCCGACGGCACCGTCGCGTCCTACAAGCGTCGTCCGCTCATGACCATGGCCGAGCGGATGGCAGTGGTGGCTGGATGTCGCTACGTCGACGAGGTGGTCCCCGATGCTCCCCTCGTGGTCCACGAGGCGTGGTTGAAGACCCACCGAATCGACCTAGTCGTGCACGGGGACGATTTCGATGCCGAAATGGCGACGAAGCTCTACGGCGTTCCAATGGAAATGGGGATCTTCCGGACCGTTCCCTACTCCCCGGGCGTGTCGACCTCCGACCTCCTCGCCCGGCTGCGACTCCGAATCGAGGAGGACCTGGACGGCTGTTGAAGGCGGCGGACCGTCCTTGCGACGGCAATCCCTGTCCCTGAGCCCCACGATCCCGGATCAATGTACGATCGGCGCGGCGAGGGGATCGGCGATGAGTGAATTCCTGCGACGGCCTTCAGCCATGGCGCGAGCCGCGCTCGGCATGGCGATCATGGTCGGGATGGTGGTTGCGGCCGCTCCGGCACCGGCGGGCGCACAAACCGGGGCAACCGTGCTTCCCGGAACGCAGTGCCCGGCATTCCCCGCCGACAACGTGTGGAACACGCCGATCACGGGCCTCCCCGTGAACGCCAACAGCGCCAGGTGGCTTGCATCGATGGGTGCATCGACGGCGTTTCTTCACCCCGACTACGGCCCCTCCGGGAAGGTGAAGAAGCCATACGGCCTGCCGTGGCAGATCGTCGCTCCCTCACAGTCTCGTGTCTCCGTGCGGTTCACGTATGCGTCTGAGAGCGACCCGGGCCCGTACCCGCTGTCCAGGTCGACGCCGATCGAAGGGGGCTCTGACCGTCACGCCATCATGGTGAACCCCTCGACGTGCACGCTCTACGAGCTCTTCGCCACCCACTACCACGGCAAGAAGGGTTCGAGAGCCGGATCAGGCGCCATTTGGGCCCTGCGATCGGACGCTCTTCGCCCGGCAGGCTGGACTTCCGCCGACGCCGCGGGCCTGCCGATCCTCCCCGGTCTCGTCAACTACGACGAGGTGTCGTCAGGGTCGATGAATCACGCCATCCGCTTCACGGCCCAGTGCACGCAACAGGCCTACCTCTGGCCGGCGCGCCATGAGGCCGGTCAGAACGACGCCAATTGTCCTCCGATGGGGGCGCGCTTCAGGCTGGCAGCCGGCTTCGGTCTCCCCGCATCGCAGTGCTCGGCCATGTGCCAGACCGTGATCACCACCATGAAGACCTACGGATTGATTCTGGCCGACAACGGCAGTAACTGGTTCTTCCAGGGCACGGCCGACACCAGGTGGACGGAGACCGAGGTGGACCAGCTGAAGCAGGTTCCGGCCAACGCCTTCGTCGCCGTCGACGAGTCGTGTCTGATGGTGAACGCGAATTCGGGACAGGCCTACCAACCGGGCACCACCGGCTACGCAGAAAGCTGTGGATGATCCCTTGCGACGCCTTCCGTTGGCGGGACCTGCTACGGACGCACTGGCAAGTCGGGCCCACGACTGGCCGTCGGGGCAGAGTGCGAGCGACCGCATGAGGGCCAAGGTGGCGACGGCGAAGGTGGGCCTCACCTCGGTAGCAGCCACCGGAGCCGATCGCTAGGCTGCCCCCACCCCCCGGGGGGAGGGAGGTGGTTCGGTTGATCACTGCACCAGGTGAGCACGTTCGTTCACGTTCCTCGCCTATGCCGCGTCCCGCAGCCTTGCTGATCGTGGCGGTGGCGGTGGTGGCTGCACCGATCATCCTGGCGACGTCCGCCGGTGCGTCGCGTGGCGCCTACCACGTGACATTGCCCGACCTGCAGATCCAGGTGCCGACAGGCGACATCTCCATCGGCGACAACCCAGACACCGGTGATCGACAGCTCCAGTTCACCCACATCACATGGGACGCAGGAACCGGTCCGTTCCAGATCAAGCCGAGGTACGACCATCGCACCGGTACCGCCACCTTCGTCCAGACGATCTACAAGAGCCGCACCGGCAGCACGTGGAGGCCCGACTACACGGTGCATTTGGCCGCGACGGGCGTGTTCGACCCGCCCAGCGATTACCGATACCCGTTGACCCGCTTCACCCTGAACCTCATGAACGGCGACGGTTCGCCCGGCGCGGTGGTGGCCACCAGCCCGAAGACCGATTACTGCATCACGGCTGACGCCTTCGTGGGAGGGGTGCCCAATGCGCCCAACAACACGTCGCCACCCCAATCAAACTGCACCAAACCGAACAAACCACTCGGCCTCAGCGTCGGATGGGGTGACGAGTACGACCAAACCGACAACGGCCAGCCCATCGACCTGACCGGGGTGCCCGATGGCACCTACGTCTTGCAAGCCACGGTGGACCCGGATCACCTGTTCGCCGAGAGCGACCGCCACAACAACGTCGTGGACACAGAGCTCCAGATCAGCGGAGGCGACGTGGCTGTGGTCGACCAGACGACTCCCTTCACCGCAGCCCCCGCGGTGATGCTCTCGAGCCCGGACCGTGGGGCGAAGGTCTCGGGCTCGGTGGACCTGCGGGCGCCCGCCAAGGCCGTCTCACCGGCCACGATCGCCTCCGTGCAGTTCCTCCTCGACGGCCAGCCCCTGGGACCGCCGACGAAGTCCCCGCCCTACGCGTACTCGTGGACGGTCGGGAGCACGTCGCCGGGGAGCCACACGCTCAGTGCCCGCGCCACGGACTCCGAGGGACATGTGGCAACCGCGGCCGTGAAGACCGTGGACGTGGTGAGCTCGGCTCCGGCCCGTCTTCTGAGCTCGAGCGATCCCGCACCCGACGTGACGCTGATCAATCCGGCTTCCCAACAGACGGTCTCGGGCACGATCCCGGTGGCCGCCATCGCCCATGACAACGTGGCCGTGAAATCGGTCCAGTTCATGGTGGACGGGCGGCCCCTCGGTGCTCCGGTCACCGTCGCGCCCTATGCGGTCCAGTGGGACACCAAAGCAGTCCCCGACGGACCGCACACGTTGTCGGCTCGGGCCACGAATGCGAGCGGAGCGAAGGGCGCGACCACCGACGTGCCCGTGACGGTGGCGAACCCTGCTCCTCCCATGACGTGCTTCGTCCTCCAGGTCCAGGTGGGAGCCCGTGGACGGGGGACCGTGACGTCCCCCTCGTTCCATACCGCCGCCGCGGGGGAGACCGTGCTCGCCTTCGTGGCCAGCGCCGGACCTCGGGGAGCCAGCAAGGAGACCGCGGCCGTGTCCGGTTCCGGACTCACCTGGAAGTTGCTGAAGCGGGCTGACAGGGGGCAGGGCGACGCGGAGATCTGGGCCGCCACGGCCCGGAGTGTCCTCACCGGGGCGACCGTCACTTCCACCCTGGCGAGACCGGGCGCCGACCAACAGCTCACGGTCATCGCCATGGAGGGCATCGACGGCGCCGGTGCGTCCTCGGCTGCCTCGGGCGTCGGCGGGGCGCCCAGCCTCATCCTCAGGACGACGAGCGAGACGTCGCTGGTGTTCGCGGTGGGCGAGGGAGGCGGCACGACGGCGCGCACCGTGCCGCCCGGGTGGGTCCGCCTGGGCCAGTGGATCGACCGGGGCAGCCACTCGACCGACTGGGGCCAGTACACCAACCAGCCGACGGGCGAAGCCGGAACGGTGGTCATGGTCAAGGCCCCGGCACCCCGGAGCGGACGGTGGAACATGGCTGCGGTGGAGCTGACCGGAGACGGCAGCTGACCCTTGATCAGGGAAGGCCGATGCCCTCCCCGGCGTGAGTCCGCCCGGTGCGACGGTCAGGTCCCGTCGCGGGCCCGCTCGAGGCCGTCGAGGATCAGGTCGAGCCCGAATGCGAACTCGTCGCCGAAGTTGTAGCCCGGCTGGAGGACGTGCCCGACGCTGAACTCGGTGAGGTGGGGGTACGCATCGGTGGGCAGCTGCGCCAACATCATCTTCGCCACCTCGGCCGTCTCCTCCGCGGTCTCGCCCAAGGGGAGGGTGGCCTCTTGCAGGGCGAAGCCGTAGATGTAGCTGTCGAGGAGGGAGAACGCATGGGCGGCCATCGGCAGCGAGAACCCCGCCTGCCGGAGGGCTCCGATGACGGCGTCGTGGTGTCGCAGCGTGGCGGGGCCGGGCGAGGTCCGCGTCGACATGAGCGCGATCGCCCAGGGATGGCGTCCCAGCGCCTGGCGGGCGGACCGGGCCCGCTCACCCATGGCCGTCTTCCAGTCGGTTCCGCCCGCAGGCAGGTCGATCTCGCCGAACACCAGGTCCACCATGCCGTCGAGGAGCTCGTCTTTGTTGGCCACGTGGTTGTAGAGCGACATGGCCTCGACGCCGAGGGCCTCGCCGAGCCGGCGCATGCTGAGCGAGGCGATCCCGCTCTCGTCGGCGAAGGCGACGCCGGCATGCAGCACCCGGTCTCTGCTCAGAGGCTTCCGGGGCTTCGTGGCGGTCTTGGGGGGAGGCGCCATTTCCGTTTCTCCTCTCCTCTCCTGCCGGGGGCTTGACAACCTTACGTCGTAAGCATACTCTACTTACGACGTAAGTACCATCACAACCCGAAGGAGCCGTCGTGTCCGTGTCCGCCCCCTATCCGCTCCAGCTGGAGTTCCACGCCGACCGCCACATCACCCAGTGGCGCCCCGTCGTGCAGTGGGCCCTGGCCATCCCGCACCTGATGATCGCCTGGGCCCTGCGCAGCCTCCGGCAGGTCGTGACCCTGATCAGCCTCTTCACCGTGCTCTTCACCGCGCGCATCCCGCGACCGCTCTTCAACGTCGTCGTCATGACCTACCGCTACGAGTGGCGGGCCACGAGCTACGCCTGCTTCATGCACGAGGACTATCCCCCCTTCGACTTCGACCTCGCCTCCGAGGACGACGGGGTGGAGCCCCACACGTCGCTCGCCCTGACTTATCCCGAGAACCTCGAGCGGTGGAAGCCCCTGTACAAGTGGTTCCTGGCCATTCCCCAGTACTTCGTCGTGGCCGGGCTGTGCATCGTGTCGTGTCTGGGCGTCCTCGCCGGCTTCTTCGCCGTGCTCTTCACCGGGGAGTACCCCGAGGGCATCAGGAACTTCCTCGTCAGCGCCTACCGCTACGCCCTCCGCGTGGAGGCCTACGTCGGGTTCCTCACCGACCAATACCCGCCCTTCAGCCTGGCGGCTTGAGGTGACGGCCGGCGCCACACGCCCCGGGCGATTGCCATGCCCTCGTTTCTCGGAACACCGCAGCACACAACCATCGGAGACCCCATGAAGAAAGCAACGCTCAACGCGACGACGCAGACCTCGCCGGCAGGCGCGGAGACGATGAAGGCCATCGTCCAGGGCGAATACGGCGCCGCACCCGAGGACGTCCTCCGCCTGGCCGAGATCGACCGGCCCACGATCGGCCCCGGCGAGGTCCTGCTACGGGTGCGCGCCGCCAGTGTGGATCGGGGCACGTGGCACCTGATGACCGGTCTGCCCAACCTCATGCGGATCATGGGCTTCGGGTTCCGCCGGCCCAAGGCACCCAACCCGGGCCGGAGTGTGGCCGGCATCGTGGAGGCAGTCGGCACCGACGTGACGGGGTTCGAGCCCGGCGACGAGGTGTACGGCGCGGGCGAGGGCTCTTTCGCCCAGTTCGCCCGGGCCCGGGCGGGACGGATCGCCCGCAAGCCGGCGGATCTCTCCTTCGAACAAGCGGCGGCGGTCCCCATCTCGGGAATGACCGCCTTGCAGGCCGTGCGTGACGGCGCCCGCGTCCAAGCCGGGCAGAGGGTGCTGGTCATCGGGGCCTCCGGGGGAGTGGGCAGCTTCGCCGTGCAGATCGCCAAGGGCTTCGGAGCCGAGGTGACCGGGGTGTGCAGCGCCCGCAAAGTGGAGCTGGTCAGGGCTCTGGGGGCCGACCACGTCCTGGACTACGCCTGCGACGACTTCGCGGCCGGGGGCCACCGCTACGACGCCATCATCGACACCGGCGGCAACAGCCGGTTGGCACGCCTCCGTCGGGCTCTCACGCCAGGTGGGAGGCTCGTCATCGTCGGAGGCGAGACCGGCGGACGGTGGCTCGGTGGATTCGACCGCCAGCTCCGGGCGACCCTGCTGTCGCCGCTGGTGAGCCAGAAGCTCGGCATGCTCGCCGCGTCGGAGAACTCCGCCGACCTGTCGGTTCTCCGGGAACTCCTCGAAGCGGGGACCGTCAGGCCGGCCGTCGACCGCACGTACCCGCTCGGCGAGGCCGCCGCCGCCATCCGGTACTTCCAGGAGGGTCACGCTCGCGGCAAGGTCGTCATCACCGTGTGAAAGCGTGCCCGTAGGATCGGACCAGAGCACGGACCTCGGAGGCGAGATGGCCGACGACGAGCAGGAAGGGGAACCCACCCCGGCTGGTGGACCGGCACAGGGTGAGCCGCCACTCCCCCCGCAATACCCTCCCCAATCCATCGCGGGACCACCCTGGGCCAGCCCGATGCCCGGCCCGCCTCCGATGCCGGCTGCCGACCGGGTGCATGCCGCCTGGCAGCGCCGAGTCGAAACCGATTACATCTTCGACTACTGGACGGCCCTGGGCTGGACGGTCCTGACCCTAGGGATCTACAGCTTCTATGTCTTCTACCAGTTGGTGCGCCGCCTGCGCGATCACAACGAGCGGCGGGTCGAGCTCTTCGACGCCGCTCTGGCATTTGCATGGGAAGAGGCCGGTCGGCGAGGGCTGCAGGCCGAGCTGACGCCGTCATTCCAGCGGGCCAGCGCGCACATGGACGTGCTGCGCCGTATGACCAGGGACTTTCGAGACCCCGTCATCTTTGTGGTGCTGGCCGTCGTGGCACGTGGCATCGTCGAGTTCATCGCCTTCATCCTCTTGGACCAGGACCTGGTCAAGCACGACCGCTCAGAGGTCGGGGTCGAGTACGAGTTGGCGGTGATGTTCGGGCGCTTCGGCCAAACCGTGTCGGCACCGGACCAGGCCCGTGTCAAGGGACAGAACAACTATGTCGGCCGCATCGTCGCCACGGTCTTCTCGTTGGGCATCTACCTCTTCTGGTGGTACTACGACCAGATGATCGTGCCCAACCTCCATTTCCAGACCAACTGGGTCCAAGAGGACTCCCTGGCCGTGGCCGTGCATGCGTTGCGCTGATCCCAAAAACCCCCTTGCGTCCGCACATGCTGCGTTCGAGATCACCCTCGTAGCCAGGGACTTCGTTCCAGGGTGCTGGACGCGTCGGCACTGCCGGCCGCCGGCCATTTTGGGGGTTTTTGCCCTCAGGATTTCTCGGCGCCGTGCCGATACACAGAGACGAAGCCCGTGCCGTTTTCATCGACCGAGAGAACCCCATGGACGCGACCAGGAGATTGCAGCCTCCCGACGCGATAGCACCTCGCACGACCGCATCTTGGGTCGACCCGGCAGCGGGGCCCAAGGGCGCCGCCACCGTCCTCGTCGTCGACGACGAGGAATCGGTGCGTGAATCGACGGCCGCCATCCTGCGTTACGCCGGCTTCGATGTCCTCGAAGCCGGGGATGGAGCGATGGCGACATGGATGTTGGCGAGCCAGAACATCGACATGCTTCTCCTTGATCTGCAGTTGCGGCTACTGGATGGCCCCGCTGTGCTGGAATCCTTGGAGGCGTCGTCGACGGTGGTGATCTTCTCGGCCTTTGGGTTCTTCGAAGAACCTGAAATTCGGAAGGCGTTCGGTCCGTTGGTCTTCGACTGCCTGCGCAAGCCGGTGCCTGCCGCGCGCTTGGTCGAAGTCGTCGCAGCCGCAGCCGCCCACGCCCGGGACGAGGGCCACCAACCAAGAGTGAAGCCTATTGCCCCCTCGATGGCACTCAGGCTTGCCATGGCCGGCCTGGCGAGATTGACGCCGCAAACGGAACGCCAGGAGTGGGCTCGGGTCCAGGACGGCTGAGGTCACCGTACCGAGTGGGGGAGCGTGTCCTCACGTGGTTCGGATCGGGGTGCCTCTGGCGATCGGCCCGGCGCTGACCGGGGCCGGCCGTGGGCGGTGCGAGGACCGGCCATGATGGGTGCGTGCGCCGCTACGTGCTCACCGTCACCTGCCCGGACCGGACCGGCATCGTGGCCGCCGTCACCGGCTTCATCGCCTCCCACGGCGGTTGGGTGGTGGAGGCGGCCCAGCACGGCGACTTGGCGACCGGGCGGTTCTTCCAGCGGATCGAGATACTGGCCGAGAGCCTTCCCTTCGGCCCCGAGGAGTTCGGTCACCGCTTCGGCGACGTGGCCCGGGAGTTTGACCTCGACTGGCGCCTGAACGACACCGACATGCCCAAGCGGGTCGTGGTGCTGGTCAGTCGAGAGGACCACTGCCTGGCGGACCTCCTCCATCGCTGGCGCAGCGGTGACCTCGCCTGTGACATCCCCCTCGTGGTCTCGAACCACCCGGACCTCCGTCCGCTCGTCGAGTGGCACGGGATCGAGTTCCTCCACGTGCCGGTCCCCCCCGGACACCGGGACGAAGCCTTCGCCGAGGTGGTGTCACGGTTCGACGCCACTCGGGCCGACGTGATGGTCCTGGCCCGCTACATGCAGATCCTGCCGCCCGATGTCTGTAGCCGCTACCCCGGACGCATCATCAACATCCACCACAGCTTCTTGCCGTCGTTCGCCGGCGCCCGGCCCTACCACCAGGCGTTCGAGCGGGGTGTGAAGCTCATAGGCGCCACCTGTCACTACGTGACCGCCGAGCTCGATGCCGGGCCCATCATCGAGCAGGACACGAGCCGGATCGACCACGGCGACACGGTCGAGGATCTGCTGCGCATCGGCCGGGACATCGAGCGTTCCGTGCTGGCCCGCGGGCTCCGCTGGCACCTCGAGGACCGGGTGCTCCTGAACGGAAACCGGACCGTCGTCTTCGCCTAGGACAGCTGCCTCAAGCGAGCACTCCATTCGGCTTGCCGGCGATGACGATGTCGGTGTCGCCGGGCCAGTCCCAGAAGAGCCCCGAGGGGGACCGCTCGACCAGGGTCCGGCGGACCTCGGCCTCGAAGAGTTCGAGCCGGTCACCGAAGAGGTGGGGTGCCGCAAACGACATCGACAGGTAGTTGGCAAGGACCCCGTCGATGCCCTTGACGATGTCGGCGCGTCCCGGGGCGAAGAGCTGGCGCCCTCGGCCGAAGCGGGTCCGGCCAAGGGCGTCCTGCCAGCGGTCGGCGGGCATCGAAACGAACCCCTGGCCGGCCCGCAACCCGGGACCGAGGTACTTGTCGATGAGGGACCCGATGGCCTCGTGGGGGATCGTCGGGTAGCCCGGTCCGGCGGGCACCGGTCGGTCGTCGACGGTGTGGGCCACGAGCGCGATGCTGCCGCCGGGTTCGAGGAGGTCGTAGACGGCCTCGGCCACCCGCTCCCGGTCGGTGCGGTGGAACGACTGGCCGAAGGTCACCAAACGGAAACTGCCGAGGCCCAGGTCCGGGATCTGCTCGGCAAGACCCTGCACCCAGCGGATGTTCGTGATCCGTTGCCTGCCCGAATGCCGCGCGGCCTCGGTGAGCATGTCGGTGTCAGGGTCCAAGCCGATGGCCTCGTCGAAAAGGGGGGCGAGTGCGACGGCCAGGACTCCCGGTCCGCACCCGACGTCGAGAAGCCGGCCCGTCCCGTCCAACCCGCACTCCACCGCCAGTGTCTCTCGCAGCGCAAAGGAGTAGGGCGGCCGTCCCCGGAGGTAGTAGGGGGCGCTGCCTTTGTAGAGCGTCGGGTCATAGGGAGCGTGTCCCGGCATGAGGTAGCCACGATACCGAGGCCCATTCGCGTCGGGTCGGGTGCCCGAGATCCCCGCGGCCTTCCCCGTCCGATCTCCTGGTCCCGGTCGCTAGGCGCTCGAGGCGAAGTACCTTGCCAGCCCACCCAGTCGGTCGATGACAGCCGCGTCGCCGTTGAGCGTCTGGGTGAGCGAGCCCCGCCCACACATTGCATCGATCGTTGCCACAGGATCACCGGTCAACACCGCGCTCTGGTCATCGAAGGGGGGGTGACCGGCAGAGTCTTCGTCAGGGCCTCCCGCCACCGCCCATGCAGTCACGGGCCCGCCACCACGGCGGAGGTGGACCGGACCCATCCGCACATGCAATCGATCGCGCCGGTCGAACAAGGAGGCCAGCACGAGCGAGTAGGCGAGGCTCGGTATCGTTTCACCGGGCACCACCTCGACAGCGCGGCCCAACGGTGCCAGTGCGTCGCGTTCGTGAACGATCGAATCCCACCCCATGTGCATCGCACTCATCCACCAAGGCACTCGGCCCGCGGGCGACAGGGTGGGGTGGCCAAATCGCTTCCGGTCAGCGGACTCCAGCTCGACCACCATCGTCTCGGTGGACGACAGGTAGCGCCGTCGGACCTCCTCGTCGGGTACAGCCCGGTCGGACAGAACCGCTTCGTTGGGAGTGGTGCGGGGATCGAAGCCTGCCGCTGGGGTTTCGTCACCGGACCAAAGCCGCCGCATCGTGGCATCGACCCAGACGAGATGGCGGAGGAGGTCGGCCACTGTCCATCCTTCGCAGCGCGACGGCGATGTCAGTTCGTCGGCGCCAAGCGTGGCCACTGTGGACGCGAAGCGCCGCCGCTGTCCGGCCAACATGGCCAAGGTGGCCTGTGGATCGAACAGAAAACAGATGTGATCGGCCTGGGGCGCGTCTCCCCCGAGTCGCGTGTCGTGCTCCATGGTGGCAGCTGCCCTCCGTGAGCTTCGTCGCTGGGTCGGTGCAACCACGCTAGCCGTGGGCCCGACTCGCCACCTTCAGTGCCCCTCGAGGAACTGCGAAGTACCATTTCGGCGTGGGGTCGAGCCGCCGAAAGGGGCACATCCCGGGATCCTTCGCAGCCCTCGTGGCTGTCTTCCTTTCCGGATGCGCGGGGTCGAGCAGATCTGGAGCTCCACCTCGATCTCCCGTCATGGTGCTGCACGATGCCGTGAAGGCGTTACGAGCAGAGTCCCGGTACAGTCTCACGGTGACCGACAGCCGTGGCGGTCCGGGCGGGACACCTGTGGTCTACAAGGTGGACATCCAGAAGCCCGGCAGGATTTCGATCACCGGCGGGTCGAACGTGATCGCCATCGGATCGACGGGCTACTTCAAGGCCCCATCTGGATGGTGGTCGACCGTCCGTCATGCCGGGGAAGCCACGAGCTTCACGAATGACATGTGCATCTACATCGACATATTGCGGAGGGCGACTGCAGCGACAAGGAACGGAGATACCTACGACATCCCGCCGGCCGAAGCGGCTCGCCTGTTGGTGACCACTGGCCTTCCCCGATTCCGGGGCGTTCGTGACGTATCGCTGTCGATGACGATCGCGGGCGGACTCTTGAAGTCAGTCTCGCTCCATACCGGCGGTGCGTTGCCGATATCGACCTCCACGGTGGTGACCGAGATCGGTCGTTCTCCTGCCGTAGAAGCTCCTCCGCGACGTCAGATCGCGTCCTAGTAAGCCTCAGGCATGCAAGTGGTTGCCTTGCCGGTTGTGGTTGGTGTTGTGGTTGTGTGTCCTCGTTCTGGTGTTTGCGTTGCCTCCATGGTGTTGCCGAGTGGCGAACGAGCCGAGTGAGACTGTCGAGGGACGTGCGGCGCAACGGCGCGAAGTTTCCTCGGTCACCCTGACGCTGTAGGGATACGCTCGCACCGGACCGCTCATCCGAGTCCGGCCCCGTAGCCACCTAAGGAGCGCGGGACACGTGTTCGCCCGGGTTCTGACCGACGTTGATTCTTTGTTGCCGTTCGTCCCCGGATGGGACGCGCTCGCAGTCGAGTGCCGGCGCCCGCGTTCGGCTCCCGTATTTGCTTTGGCATGGTACCGCCACGCTCTGCCATCTCGCGGACAGATCCGGACCGTGGTCGTGACCGATGGCGATGATGTCGTCGGGATCGCCCCCTTCTATGTGGAGCGGACGGGATTCGGCTTCTATCAGTACAACATGGCCGTGCCCGTGCTCTTCGGAGTCGAGCCACTGTTTGCTCCCGGCCGCGAGGAGGAGATCGCGGGAGCTGTGGGCCATGCCTTGGCTCATGCTGATCCCGCGCCCGACATCGTGTTCCTCGATTCGCTGCCCCAGGGGTCGCTGTGGCCCACACTGATCGGTAGGGGTTGGCCCCGCCCCCATCCGGCTCTGGCCTCGCCGCACTCGTTTCCGTGGTCTCACATCTACCTGGGGGACGGGGGTTTCGACGGCTGGTTCGCGGAACGCTCAGGGAGGTTTCGACAGCGATTCCGGTCACAAAGCCGGAAGCTGAGTGCAGAAGGGTTCAAGCACTTGGTCTCGGTTGACGCCCCGGACATCGCCGAGCGGCTGCCCGCCCTTCGCCGGTGTTACGAGGCCCGGCGGGTGGGACGGGGCGGCACCGGGCACCCTTTCGACGACAGTTTCAGGGCCATTGTCGCCGAGGCCGCAGTCGAGCTCTCGGGTACGGGACGGCTCCGACTGGCCACGATCGAAAGGCCCGGGGAGGTGATCGCCGCGGATCTGGTGGTGAGCGCCGGGGGTCACGCGAGCGGCTGGTTGACCGGCTTCGACGAGTCCTGGGCGCACCTGTCACCGAACTTCGTGTGCATGGTCTTGTCCATTGAAGACGCGGCACGGGTCGGGGACACGACCTTCGACCTTGGTTCCGGCTCCTATTCGTACAAGCGACGTTTCACCGACGACGAGCCGGTCTTTCAGAACTCCCTCCTCGTTCGTCGCGGGCTCCGACCGTTCCACACGCCAGCACAGCTCCTCCCGTACGGCGCTCGTCAAGCGATGGGCCGTGTCCTGGGCCGTGTCAAGAAGCTTGTGGGATAGATGCACGACGCCTTGTCGTGGTGACCACGGCGAGCCGGCCGGTCGCTCACGACACCAGGTGTCCGCCCCCTGAAGCTCGCGTCTTCGTGTCCTGGGTCAGGTGGGTGCTCAGGAAGATGTCGAGCTGGGTGGGCGACAAGGGACGCCCGTAGAGGAAGCCCTGCCCGGTGTCGCACTGCTCGGCCAGGAGGGGGTCCATCTGGCCCTCCTCTTCGATCCCCTCGGCGATGGTCTCGAGGCCGAGGGTCTTGCCGAACTGGACGAGGGTGTGGATCAGCATGGACGAGTCACGAGTCGTGGCCAGGGAGCTGATGAACGAGCGGTCGATCTTGAGGATGTCCACCGGGAACTGGCGTAGATACGTCAGCGACGAATAGCCGGTGCCGAAGTCGTCGATGGCGATCCGGACCCCAAGGCCCTTCAGGGCGACGAGCCGGTCGACCATCAGGGAGGTGTCGCTCATGATCGTCGTCTCGGTGATCTCGAGCACCAGCGAATGGGGGTGGAACCCCGAGGTGAAAAGCGCACGACCGACATCGGCGACGAGGGTGTCGGACTCGAGCTGGCGGGCCGAGATGTTGACCGACACCGTGATCACATGACCCTTGTTGTGCAGGATGGCCCCCTGGCGGCACGCCTCTTCCAATACCCAGCGACCGAGGGGCACGATCAGTCCGGTTTCCTCGAGCAGCGGGAGGAAGTGATCGGGCGGCATGACGCCGCGGGTGGGGTGCTGCCAGCGCAGCAGTGCCTCGACGCCCGTGGTGGTCCGGGATTCGATGTCGAAGGTGGGCTGGTAACGAAGGAAGAACTGGTCCGTGGCCACCGCGCTGCGCAACTCGTCCTCGACCGCCACCCGACTCTCGATCGCCTTCGGCATGTCTGGGCCGAACATGGCATAGCCGCCTCGGCCATTCTCTTTGGCCTGAGAGAGAGCGGTGTCGGCGTCCAGCAACAGCTCCTCTGCTTCAATCCGTGGCCCGAGCGCGATGCCGATCGATACCGTGACGCTATGGGGCTCGAGCGAGCCGTCTCCGAGATAGATGGGTTCACGCAGGATCTCTCGGATCCGCTCGGCGATGAGCTCGGGGCCGGCTGCGAGCGTGGCGCCGTCGGTCAGCACGATGAATTCGTCCCCGCGTCCGCGCCCGATGGTGTCAGCTTCGCGTAGCCCCTCGCGCATGCGCTCGGTAACCGCCTTCAACACCGCGTCCCCCGCCTGATGTCCGTGGACGTCGTTGAACTCTTTGAAATGGTCGATTCCCAGCAGGAATGCGGCCGTGGGCAACTGGCTGCGGCGACTCCGGATCAGCATCTGTTGGGCGCGGTCGACCACGAGCGTTCGGTTGGCGAGCCCGGTGATCGAGTCGTGCAGCGCCAAGTGCTCCAACTGGCGCCCCCGCTCCGCGTTGTCGTCGAGAGCGCGCCGGCGCGAGACGACCAGGGAGCGCAGGAGGAGAAACAAGATCAGCGTGACGACAGCAATGGCGCCCCCAACTAGGAGTCCCCGCGTTCGCCCGGAGTCCAACCACGCGATCGGTTGGCGGACCGTGACGATCCAGGGCCCAGCGGCATTCGTCGGAATGGTGTCGACGAGCCCTCCGGCTGGGTTCGCGGTGACGCCGAGGGCGGTGAACTGCTGGGTGGACCCGGTGCTCTCGCGGGTCAGCGTCACTTGAAGGCCGCTGTGGGTACCCCCAGCTCGGGTCAGGATCTTCCCGGTGTCGACGATGCCCCCAACCCATCCCTCGAGCGCGGAGCGCCGTGCGGTCACCGTTGTCGGCGCGGGCCCTTCGTAGACCGGTGCGAGGACGACGACCGTAGAGCCGAAGGTCTGGTTCAGAGACTTGAGGCTCTCAGACGTTCCGATCGCCGTTGCGTCCTGAGACCCCAAGCCGAGCACGCGGCCTTCGTTGGGCCCGAGCAGCTTCGCGACCTCGAGCTGGCCCGTGTCGCGCGATGTGCTGAGGGCGTCGTTCACCGACGTCGAACACCAGTCGAGGCCGGGTGGGAGGGCGGCATCGCCCTGACTCTGGAGGGAGGTGCGCAACGCAAGGAGCCTCGTCAGGCAATATGGGAATTGTGCGGAGCTCGGCGTAATCGTGAACGGTTCGCCCTTTGATAGCGCGCTCGTGGGGTCGGCCCCGATCGCAATGCGGAAGTAGTAGAACTGGGCTGACGACACCTTCTCGATGTAAGTGACGCCACTGACGTTGGCCGGGCCTGAGGATGTCAAGCCAGAGAACCAGGAAGAGAATTGCGCGTTGGACACGTTCGAGTTCTGCTCGATCACCGCTCGACCGTCAGTGGTGAAATCAACGTCGCGCTGCAATGTACTTGTGATCCTGGCGGCTACACCCGATGCGTGCTGGTCGAATGCCTGGCGGTTCTGTCGGTCCGTCGTGCGTCCCCACTGCCAACCGGCGCCGATCGCGGTGGCCAGACCGAGGGTCGCGAACGATGCAAGCAGGGTCCGCTCCAAACCACGCCGGTGACGGCGAGGGGCGCTCGCTTTCCTTTGACCCTTTGTCCGGTGACTGGTCACCGCGTCAGCGCCCGCAACGGGGTCGGTCGGGCCCGGGTCCTCGGGCACCTGTGGCTCGCTGGTGGCTTCCGGGGCCTCGGTGACCTTGGACCGGCCCCGGAACCTGCTGAAGGTCTTGGACTTGTCCTTTGCCTCGAGGGCCTCGGGAGCCTCGGGGGCGTCGGTCGGCGCGGGCGTGTCCATCACCAAGAAGGTGGGGCCCTCGATCGGGGTCGTGGCGGTGTCGATAGCACCCGGCGCACCGCCCGCAACGGGGTCGGTCGGGCCCGGTTCCTCGAGCCCCTGGGAGCTGCTGGTGACCTCGGGAGCCTCGGGAGCCTCGGGGGCGTCGGTCAGCGCGGGCGTGTCCATCACCAAGAAGGTGGGGCCCTCGATCGGGGTCGCGCTGGTGGCTTCCGGGGTCTCGGTGGCCTTGGACCGGCCCCGGAACCTGCTGAAGCTCTTGGGCTTGTCCTTTGTCTCCGGCGCCTCGGCGGAATCGATCACTTCGGCGGCGGTCAGGAAGGACGGGGGTTCGAACGCGGTCGTGGTGGTGTCGATTGCCCCGGGCGGGTCGATCGGGCCCGGGTCCTCGGTCACCTGAGGCGCACTGGTGGCTTCCGGGGTCTCGGTGGTCTTGGACTGGCCCCGGAACCTGCTGAAGCTCTTGGACTTGCCTTTCGCCTCGGATGCCTCGGTCACGAAGAACGTGTCGCTCTCGATCGGGGCCGCGCTCGCGAAGAAAGTGTCGTCTATACCTGGCGTATCGGTTGGGGACGTGTCCGTCTGACGGCGCCGCGACATCGTAAGAACATCGGCACGGGCCGCCCCTGCCATTAGCCCACTGGCGACAACGGGGCGGGTCGCGTCTTCCGAGCCGAGAAGCCCCCCGGCGTATCGGCTCAGACACCCACCAAACTGAAGGGATTCTCTTTCTTACCGACAGACCTGGACTTTCGCGGATCCAGCTCCAGTCAGCCGGGCGGATTGCGACCTGTGGGCGCTGTCGTTCAGAGGACCGGGGTCCCTGCGGTGCTGATGACGTACCAGATCCCGCCCGCCCCCTCGCCGTTGGTCTGACCCGGCCCCGAGTCTCCCGAGAAGTCGTAGAGGGGATGCCCGTTATAGGTCACCTGGCCGCCCTCGGTACCGAGCAGCCCTTGTTGGGCCCCGCCCTCGGCTTGCGGCATCCCGTTCGCGTGCAGCGGGGGCCATGTGGCTGCGCACCCGCCCGCGCTCGTGCACTGAGGCGAGCTCTTCCCATCGTCCGGCGTATAGAGATAGAGCGTCCTCCCCGCACCGTCGGTCACGATGGTCCCGTAGCTGGAGGTAGTGAGCGAGGAGACCACGGTGCCGGTCGGGGGGGCCGTCGTCGTGATCGCGGGCGCCATCGTGGTGGGCGGGGGAGCCGTCGGGGTTGAGGTCTTTGGCGCCGTCGTGCCCACGGGGGCGCTCGGACGGTTCGTTGCCGAAGTCCTCGAAGCCGAGCTGCCCGCGGACGAGGTACTTGGAACCGAAGTCCCCGTTGCAGCCCGGGTTGCAGGGGATGTCGTTGAGGGAGTTGTTACAAGAGCGGTCGATGTAGAGCCAGCACCGGCAGAGGAGGTGGAAGACGAGGTGTGGCGAATTGACCCTCGTGCCGGAGTCGAAGAGCCACAGGCCATCGCCAACGCGCCGGCGCAGGCTGCCGCAAGCACCCGAGTCGCCAAGCGATAGGGGGTAGAGACTCCGGCCATGGTTACCTCCTAAAGTGTTCGGCCCTCCTCGTATACGTACGGGACCACGTTCTGTTCACCGCGGTGCCGACGGGGCGCCACCGCTTGCCATTAGGCGTCGGCCATTAGCTTGGGCCGGTGCTCGTATTCCTCACCGCTGTGGCGCACCAATCCTTCAATGTGCAGCTCGATCGACCAGAGGTCGACTGGCTGCTGATGGACGAGGATGGGAGCCTGCTCGACGGACGGGGCACGCCGATCGCCCAGGAGGACGCGCATCCGGACATCGCTTGGGGCACCTCGGATCTATTCAGAGAGGGAGCTCCGCTCGTCGCCTTCTTCGCATTCATGCTCGAGAGTCGCGAACTCCGCTGGTTCCAGTCCCCGGCGGCCGGCTACGAAGATCCGGTATTCGCAGCGATGGTGGCCAACGGGGTTCGGATCACCAACGCTCACGTCAATAGTCTGCCCATCGCCGAGTTCGTGATGCGCTCAGTCCTCGACGAGTTCCAGCACGCCGCGCAGTGGCGAGACCAGGCGCTGGGGAGGCGCTGGAGGATCCACGACTGGCGCGAGGTCTCGGGATCGACATGGGTGATCATCGGGATGGGCGGGATCGGGACTGAAGTCGCTCGTCGGGCCCGAGCCTTCGGGGCACAGGTAATCGGGTGCCGACGGCACCCGTCGTCAACCGATCCGACCGAGCGGACCGTCACGCCTGACCAGCTCGACCAGGTGATCGGACTCGCAGACGTGATCGTCCTATCCGCTCCGGCCACGCCCGAGACGGTCAACCTCGTGGACGCCGACTTCCTCGCCCGGATGAAGCCTGGGAGCCTGCTCGTCAATGTGGCCCGAGGGGCGTTGGTCGACGATGAAGCTTTGATCCAAAGCCTCGACTCAGGACACCTGTCGGCTGCCATCTTGGACGTCTTCCTGACCGAGCCGCTTCCCGAGGACCACCCGTTCTGGGCGCATCCTTCGATCCGCGTCACTCCACACAACGCAGCGGGCGGCGTGGGTCGGCTCGCTCGACAGGCCGAGCTCTTCAAGGAGAACCTGGATCGTTATCTCGACGGTCGTCCGTTGCTCCACGAGGTGACCGACGCAATCGCCACTTCCGGCTAACCATGACTCGATGACTCGACCTGTCGCACGGCCGCGTTCACGAGGGGCGGCCGGCTCATGAGGCGCTGGATCATCGAGGACCACCCCGACATCGCGGATGATGGTGTAAATCAACTGGCCGAGTACAGCAAGCGTCAGGGCCTGTTGTGGAACGAACGACGATTTGGCGTCGTCGACGAAGCGGGTGCTCCGACGGCCGTCACCAACTGCGCACGGAAGACACCCCGGCGTGGGTTGAGGACGTCTTCACGGTGCCCGAGGCACGCGGTCGTGGCCACGCTCGCACACTTGTCACACACACGCCACGGCACTGGCGAGATCGGCGGGTCACGACTTGCCCTTCATCATCGCCGACGACGATGACTGGCCGAAGAACCTCTATATGCGGATCGGGTTCCGAGCGATCGGCAGGACCCGGACCTTCCAAAAGAACGTGACAGCCGGGAGTTCCTTGCGACGAGTCAGGGGGCCCGTCTCGGGGACCAGGTGCTACCGTACCGGTGGCTTCGTTGGGGGCCACCCGGGGGGAGCCCACCTGGGTGGGTGACAAAGAGCGGGGAGTCACAGATGAATACCACCGGTAGCTCGCTCCGGCGTTCGCACCACCTTCTCGCGGTATCACTCGTCGGCACTCTGGTAACGGCCATGGCCGTGATAGCCGGCGGGCCGGCTGCAGCCTGGGGGGTCTCCACCAATTCCCACAAGGTCCGAATCCACACCTACGACTTCGACGCTCCCACGTCTGTGGCCCTAGTCGGCGCCGATCTTTTCGTCACCAACGGTGCCAACAACTCGGTCACCGAGATCAAGGCCTCCGACGGGACATACGTGGCCACGATCTCCGGGAAGCGCTTTGGTTTCGACTCGCCGGCGGCCATCGTGGCGGTTCGCAATGACCTTTTCGTCGCCAACCGCGCCAACAATTCGGTGACTGAGTTCAGGGCTTCGGGTCGCAGGCACATCCGCACCATCCGAGGTGCAAGCTACGGTTTTGGTGACCCCATCGCCCTGGCGTCGTCCGGTCAAGATCTCTTCGTCCTCAATGGCGCTGGATCGATCACGGAGGTCGCGGTCGCATCAGGCGGCTTGATCGGAACTGCTTCTGGCCCGGTGTTCGGGTTTGACGACCCGACCGGCTTCGCCGTCGCCGACGGGAAGGTCTTCGTGGCCAACAGTGCGGACAACACCGTGACGGTGCTCAATGCCGCAAACCGGGCGTTCATTGCATCCCTGTCGGGCTCGCCGTTGGAGTTCAACACGCCGATCGGCGTCGCGTTCGACGGTACCAACGTGTGGGTGACCAACCAAGCTGACGAGTCGGTGACCGAATTCTCCCCGGCCACGCTGGATGAGTTGAACGTCCTCATGAGTGGGAACCTGCCCATGGTCGGGCCGATTGCCTACGGTGACGGCTACGTGTTCACCGTCAGCCCTCCGGGCGCATCTCCCATGGTGAGTCAGATCACCCCGTCGCCGGCAACCGTCACTTGGATGATGTGCAACACAAACGGGCCGTACCTCTTCAACGATCCGCAGGCGTTGGTAGTGGCCGGGACGAACCTCTGGGTTGTCAACGAGGGCGGCAATTCCCTCACCGAGATGGACACCGACTCCGGGGCTTTGATCCGTACCATCGCGAATCCGTAGCTGTTCAACGAAGGAGCAGCGGCAACGGTAGGAACCACCCGTCGCGGCCGGGGCAGGGCGCCCGAGCCTCGTGCCATTCGCGGCCTCCACCCATGAATCTGGCGCAGCACGCTCGTCTGATCCTTCGACGACCATGGAGCCTAGGGAGCGAACCGGAGTTGACCCATGACAGATGACGCCGACCTGCAGCCCGTGGTAGCCGCCGAATTCCTGGCCCTCGCCGACCGGCTCGCATCTGCCTCCGAATCGGAATGGGAGAGCCCGTCGCTGTGTGAGGGTTGGCGGGTGCGTGATGTGATCGCGCATTTGACCATGGCAGCGCGCTACTCCGAAGAGCAGTTCATGGCTGAGCTCAAGCGCTGCGACTTCGACTTCACCCGTCTGTCCAACGAGATCGCCCACCGGGACGCCGAGCTGCCCGTGGCCGAGCTTGTCGCCAACCTGAGGGCCGACACGATGCACCACTGGATACCGCCGGGCGGCGGCTACCACGGCGCCCTCAACCATGTAGCCATCCACGGCCTCGACGTCACTGTGCCGCTGGGGGTCCCGCGCTGCTCCACGGACGGGACGATGCGAGTCGTTCTCGACGACCTCACCCAGGGTGGAGGCCACGCCCACTTCGGTATCGACATTCAGGGCCGCAGCCTCCATGCCCGCGACCTCGACTGGTCGTATGGCTCGGGCCCCGCCCTGCGTGGCGCAGCCGAAGACCTGGTGCTCATGATGTGCGGTCGGAAGGTCGGAGTGGGGAGGGTCGAAGGCTCGCCCCTTGGGCGCAGTGGCCCAGGTCAGACGGCATAGCCGCCCGGGTCGGGCCGGCCTCGAGGCCAGTTCGCTCGAGGTGAATTCATCGGTGCGCCGATTTGACCCGCCCGACCTCCTGGACCATCCAGCCGGTGCCGTCGGGGTCGGCGAAGGAGCAGAACGTGTTGTAGTCGCCGCGCTGCGGATCGGCCCCGGGGACCTGGTTGCCGTCTTCGAAGTGGAACAGGTCGCTGACCGCAACCCCCCGTTCGACCAGGGTGGCGCGGGCGGCGTCGATGTCGGGGACGACGAGATGGAGGCCCTGGACCGAGCCCGCCGCCTCCGAATTCCTCATCAACGCAATCGAGCAGGCCGAGCCAGGCGGTGTCACTTGCACGACACGGAATTCGCCGGCTCGGTGGTCCACCACCAAGTCGAATCCGGCTTCCTCGGTGTAGAAGGCCTTGGCGCGGTCCTGATCAGTCACCGGGACGACGACGAGTTCCAGCTTCCAGTCCATGGCACCCCCATCGCGACCGCATCGGTCTTCTCTCCGGTGAGACGACCGAGACAATGCCAACTCATCGGCACCAGTTCAAGGAGCTCGCGCCGTCATCGCCGTCCACCAGGCGTGCGACCGATGAAGGCCCGGCGAGGGATCGCCAGGTCACCGGACCCTCCCCCACGGTCTCCGGTTCACTCCTTCTCGTCGAGGACGTCGAGGTTGTAACAGGTCGCCATCTCGGCGGGCTCTTGAGGTGCCGCACTCGCTGTGGGGTGCTCGCCGCCTGGGCCACCGGCGCCCGGCGAAGCGGCCGGGTGCCTCGTTATCTCTCGTTCCGCATCTCTCTTGCTACGAAGCGTGAATTGCACCGGCGAAGAATCCCGGATAACGAGACGTAATCCCTGGACACGGAAGACCTTTTGCATCACGTCAGGCACTGGGGACTCTGTTCTGGGCATGAGCTCATCGCGGCCCCTCAACGCGGCATTCCGGCGTTTGGAGCGTGCCAATGCTCGTCGGGCGGGGCCCGTCGGCGGGGAAGACATGAGGTGGGCGACAGCTCGTGACAGGTTCGCCGGCGCCACGGCCCGCGAGGTGCGGACCGGGCTGGTGAAAGCTCCCATGAAACCCGTTCATCGGGGTCTGTGCCTGATTCCGACAACGACACGTCACGGGAGCTCTGATGTTGGGCCTCAACGGTGACGGCGCGCCCCGTCGCGACCAAACGGACTGGGCACCGACCAGCTATGTAGCGGCGGATCGCGGTGTCACCGTGGTCATGCCTGCGTACAACGAGGAGGCGAATCTCGCTGCCACGGTCGAGGACTTTCTCGCCACATTGGAGACTGCGGGCGAGCCTCATCGCGTAGTCATCGTGAATGACGGAAGCACTGACGCGACGGGCGCAGTCGCGGAAAGCCTGGCGGCGAGATCAGACGGACGCGTCCTGGCCCTCCACCACGCCCAGAACCAAGGATATGGAGCTGCGGTCCGGACCGGGATTCAAAGCGCGCTCGAGCGTACTTGCGAGCCCTGGCTCTTCCTCACGGACTCCGACGGGCAATTCCGATCGGATGGGCTCATCCGGTTCCTGGCGGACGCCCGTGAAGAACGAGCGGACGCAGTGATCGGCTATCGAGATCCACGATGTGACTCGCGGACTCGAAAGGTGTTCTCGTGGTGCTGGACGCTCATCACGCGGTTGATTCTTCGTCATGGAAGCCGCGATGTTGATTGTGCGTACAAGCTCGTCGACCGCCGTTCGATGAACGGGTTGGGGCTGGTGGGAAACGCGGCAGTCATCTCACCCGAGCTGATTACCAAGCTTCGACGAAACGGAGCGCGTGTCATCGAGCGGCCGGTCAAGCATCTCGCTCGGCAGCATGGCAAGCCGACGGGAGCAGAGCTGGCGGTGATCTGGCGTTCGGTTCTTGAACTCCTCGGTCTGACCCGCCGGATGGCTATCTCCGGCCGTTTGGGCCGCCTCGGGGTGCGGCTGGTCCGTCCCCGAGACGGAGTCCTCGCATTGTTGACGGTCGCTGCCACGGCCTCATCGGTCGCCACCTACGCGTACTTTGCCGGTCGGCACCTGACGGTGGCTTATCCCGACACGATGTCCCACCTTCTCATAGGCCGACGGGTAATCGAATCGTCGACACCTGGGCTCGGCCAGCTGGGGGGAGTGTGGCTTCCCCTTCCTCACCTGTTGATGCTTCCCACGATCTGGATCGACTCGTGGTACTACTCGGGATTCTCAGGCAGCTTGGTTTCGATGGTCGCCTACGTGCTCGCCACTCGGTACGTCTATAAGGCCGCCATGTTGATGACCGCTCCAGCCAACGCGGGGCAGGGGTCGAGCCTCTTGGCCGGCGGGCCAGTCGGGAACCGACTGGCGGCCACCTCGGCCGCCCTCCTGTTTGCGGCCAACGCCAATGTCCTCTATCTGCAGAGCACGGCCATGACCGAGACACTCTTGCTCGCCTGCATGGCCGCCGCCACCTACCACCTGCTTCGGTGGTGCCGAACGGGCGGTTATCGGCAGCTTGCCGCCGCCGCCTTTGCGCTCTTCCTCGCCAGCATCACGCGTTACGAGGGCTGGTGGATGTGTTTTGCGGTGGTGCCCGTCGTGGCGTTGGTCGCCTGGAACCGCCGCGCTCCTGACCGGCCGGCATTCGTCGGTCCGGAACTCCTCACGCTTGACATGTCCGGTGGCGAATACAGACTGACCGCGGCGCTCGGGAACGGTACGGCCAACGGCAACGGGGCTACGGGCAACGGCTCCGCGGGCAACGGCTCCGCGGGCAACGGCTCCGCGGGCAACGGCGCTACGGGCAACGGTGCGCACAACGGATCACCGGCGACCACAAGTTCCTCCAACGGAGCCCCGACCGAAAACGGGCACAACGGCACGGGCGCGCGGTCGGTGCGGTGGAAGCTCAAGCCCGCTGCCGTCTCAACCGGCGCCGTCCGGGAGCGCTTGCACCGCGCCGAGGCCGACGTCGTGTACCTGGCATTCATCGCCTTGATGGGTATCGTCGGGTGGGCCCTTTGGAACCTTGCCATCTTTCACAACGCCCTGTATTTCCAGACGGGGCAGTTCGCCAAACCATCCCTGTGGGTGGCGACGAGCGAGAAGGCAATCGGGCATTGGGGCGTCGCCGTCAAGACCTACCTGTATGCGATGGAGGACAACCTCGGCATCGTGGCCTTGGGACTCGGCGCAGTGGGCATCGCCTGGTATGTGATCCGGACTCGTCTTCGTTCGCCTAGCCTCGCACCTCTCGCGCTGCTCGCACCCCTTCCCTTCTACGTGGCGTCGCTCTACTTCGGCCAACGTCCCCTTCACGTCACCCAGATCGACTCAGACCTGTACAACGTGCGGTTCGGATTGATCATGATCCTGCCCGTTGCGCTCTTCGGCGGCTACCTCGTGGGCGCTTTGCCCGCGGTCCAGCGGCGAGGTGCCAGGATCGCTCGTGGCGCGGTCCAGGCGTGTGTGGTCGGGGCAATCGGTACGGCATTGATTGTCCCCGCCGCTGGAGGTGTGGGCGGAATCGTGACGCTGAAGGAGGCGCTCTCTGCTCGGACCCTTTCCGCCGAGCTGGAGAGCACCTGGCTCCAGCAGAATTACGACGGCGGATTGATGCTCATGGAATCGTTCGGCAACGACGTCGTCACCTTTCAATCGCACATTCCGACCGATGCCATCATCTACGAAGGCAGCTACCGAAAGTGGAATGCCGCGCTGGATGATCCCGTCGGTCACCACATCAGGTGGATCTACATGCGCCAGAGCCCGGGCAACCGCGACATCGTCTGGGCGCACCTTCACGCCAGCCCGGTGCTCCGTGCCGATTACAAGCTCGTCTACTCGGACCCGAATTGCCTGATCTACAAGCGGATGGGCGTCCGGCACCCGCGACTCACTCAAGTTCAATCACCACCCGGTCCCCACGTCTCGGCGATCACATCGCCCGAGGAGGTCAACGCATAATGACCGAGCTTGAGGCTCCTCCGGCACACGTGCCTGTCGCCGAGCCGACGGAGAACGCCACATTGGGGCTTCCGGAGGAGCTGAGCGCCCGGCGGTTGCTGAGCCGGGGGCAGTCGTACTCGCTGGCGGTGGGGACGGCCATCGCGGCCGCGCTCTTGGTGGTTTACGGCACCACAGGGCTCGGTCCGTCCTTTGCCTCGTGGGGTAGGGCGGTCGTCCTGTTCGTGACCGTGGTGTATGTCGTGGTGATCAGCTTCAAGTTGCTTCTCGTCGTCGCCGCTCCGGATAAGGGTGGGTGGGACGAGGCCCGCCTGGTGGCGGCGGCCCTGGCCGAGGCCGCCTTGCCGCGCTACACCATTCTCGTCCCGCTGCATCGGGAGGCAAGGGTGCTCCCCGAGCTCATCGGCCGGCTCTCGGCCCTCGAGTATCCGCAGGAGCTGCTCCAGATCCTCTTCCTGGTCGAACGGGGGGATAGCGAGACACGAGATGTTCTTGCCGCGCTGGAGCTCGACGAGCCGTTCCAAACCGTTGTGGTGCCACCGAACGGGCCGCAGACCAAACCGCGAGCGTGCAACGTGGGCCTTGCCCTCGCCACCGGTGACTTGTGTGTCATCTACGACGCCGAGGACCGCCCGGATCCGGACCAGCTCCGAAGGGCTGTGGCCGCCTTTGCCGACGCTCCACGGTGGGTCGTGTGTGTCCAAAGCGAGCTGCAGTACTGGAACCCGTGGACCAACTGGTTGACGCGAAACTTCGCAGCGGAGTACGCAGCCAACTTCAGCCTCGTGTTACGGGGTCTCGACCGTTTCGGCCTTCCGACACCCCTGGGAGGCACATCGAACCATTTCCGCACCGATGCCTTGCGCCAGTTGGGGGGATGGGACCCGCACAACGTGGCGGAGGATGCGGACATCGGGATCCGGATCGCCCGCCGTGGGTGGCGCGTTCGCCGCATGGCGTCGGTGACCGAGGAAGAGGCGAACAGCAACCTCCGGAGCTGGCTCCGACAACGGAGCCGTTGGTTGAAGGGGTACATGCAGACCTGGTTGGTCCACATGCGCTCTCCGTTGCGATTGTGGCGTGATCTCGGCACCCGAGACTTCATCGCCTTCCAGCTGGTGCTCGGGTGTGCGATCTTCACCACTCTCGTGAATCCGGTGTTCTGGGCGTTGTTCGTCGTGTACCTCGTCAACGGGCCGTCTCACATCGCCGTCCTGTTTCCCGCCTACATCTTCTACCCCGCTGTTGCCGCCATGCTGGCGGGAAATGTCCTCATGATCTACTGCCTCATGTCGGGGTGCATGGAGCGCGGCCTGCTTCCGGCCGTCAAGGTCATGGTGTTGGTTCCCGCCTATTGGGCGCTCATGAGCGTGGCCGCCTACAAGGGCCTGATCCAGTTGATCCGTCCCAGCCGTCGACATTTCTGGGAGCTGACCGAGCACGGGCTGGTCGGAGTCGATGGCACGTCGCGCAAACCCGACGCCAAACCACGGTCTGTCGCTGTGCCAACGGACCTGACCCGAGATACCGAGGAAACGCTCTTCGTCGGGGCTGTCCCCGAGAACGGCAACGGATCCAAGGGCGAAGCGTCCACGATCGCGTCGATGCAAGAGAGCTCGGCATGACCGGCCCCGAGCGCCGGAGATGGCGGCTCGCCGATCGCATCGCGGTGGGCATGCTCGTGATCCTGGTCTCGTCGTTCGTGATCTCGAGCTCCAGACCCGGCGGCGCAGCGGTGACCTTTGTCGATTGGCCTTCGTACCTGCAAAATTCTGGTCGTACCGGCGCGACGACCGATCCCAACCTGACGGTCGCCAACGTGCCTGGTCTGCAGATGAACTGGGCGGTCAAGACCGGCGGGCCGGTGGCGACGTCGGTGGAAGTGGCGGGCACCACAGCGTACGTGGGCTCATGGGACGGTTCCGAGTACGCCATCGACACAACGACTGGAACTGTGATCTGGAAGAGCCCGAATCTCGGAATCACCACCGATCCGGGTTGCAGTCCTGTCAATCTGGGCATCACCTCGAGCGCGGATGTCGAGAACGGAGTCGTCTACGTGGGCGGCGGGGGACCGTACTGGTACGCACTCGACGCCACGACGGGGGCGATTCTCTGGGACGTGTACACCGGCGACAACTCCCAGCAGGGCGCCCACTACAACTGGTCGAGCCCCCTGATCTACAACGGATTCGCCTATATCGGCGTGGCCAGCAACTGTGACAACCCCCTCGTCCAAGGGCACCTCATGCAGGTCAGCCTCACCACGCACCAAGTCGTAAACGACTACGACTTCGTCCCCAACGGCGAGGTCGGCGGCGGCGTGTGGACCACGCCGACGCTTGACCCCTCCACCAACACGATCTTCGTGACCACCGGAACCCTCAATGACTATACGCAGACCCAGTCACAGGCGATCGTGGCACTGAACGCCACGAGCCTGTCCTACATGGGTTCGTGGCAGCTGCCGCTGACCGCGGCCGTGAACGACTCGGACTGGGGAACGACCCCCACGCTCACCACCGCCGCCGACGGCACTCCGCTCGTGAGCGCCGCCAACAAGAACGGCATCCTCTACACGTGGAAGCGGTCCGACCTCGAGCAAGGCGCACCGGACACGAGCCCGCCGCTATGGGAGGAGCCGATCGCGATCGGTGGCAATTGCCCGCAGTGCGGCGATGGATCCATCGCATCCGGGGACTTCGCCAACGGGGTGCTGTACTACGCCGGAGGCAATCTCGAGCTGAACGGGCACGGATCGGGCGGGTCCATCAGTGCCCTGAACCCGGGTACGGGGGCGATCCTGTGGACCCATCAGACCGAGGGCGCCATCATCGGGAGCCCTGCCTATGTCAACGGCATGGTCGCCTACGGGGCGGGGAACAGCTTCCAGGTCGTCAACGCATCGAACGGCCAGTTGCTGTACTCCTCCGAGCTCCCGGGCCCTGTGTTCAGTGCGGTCTCGGTGGCGCGGAGCCAGTTCTACGTCGGGGACATCGATGGCAGTGTCTATGCCTTCGGCCTCCCGGCGACGCCACCGCCTCCACCTCCGACCGACCCCAACTGCCCGACGGCGCTGAATCCGGCGGGTTCTGGTGCCGCCCCGGTGTGCCAGGACATCGGCAACCCGAGTGTCGCCGGGTCCGAGTCGACATCTTCCGGTGTGTTGACCGTAACCGGGTCGGGAGCGCCGCTGAGCGGGGCCTCGGACCAATTCCGCTTCATCTCCACGCCGGTGACCGGTGACTCCCAGTCGAGCGCGCTGATCGTCGGTCAGAGCAGCCCGAGCACCGTCGCGCCCCAGGCTGGGCTCATGGTGCGGCAAACCACCGACCCGACCTCGCCGTTCTACTCGGTGGTCGTCTCTCCGGGGGCCAATGGGGCATCGAGCCTCGTTGTCATGGACCGGAATGCGTGGGGGGCCAACCCGACGCAGCTGGCCACCGTCCCCTCCACCGCCACGCCCCTCTACGTCATGATCGAGCGGTCCGGAAACCTGTTGAGCACGGGTGTCTCGACCGATGGAGTGAACTACACGGTGCTAGCCGGGTCGACTGCGGATCTCGAACTGCCCGCCACCGTCCTCCACGGGCTCGTCGTGAACTCCGGCTCGTCGCAGGTGTCGGGGACAGCGTCTTTCGGCAACCTGGCAGTCGGTTCGCCACTCACCACGCCGCTGGCGGCGGTATCGCCCACGGACCCGTGCCCGACACCCTGGACATGCCTGGACATCGGGAATCCGAGCCCGTCGGGGGACACCACCAGTTCGTCACCGACGAGCCTCACCCTCGACGGTCCGGGCGCGGGCATCGGAAGTGCGTCGGATTCATTTCACTTCGTGTACCAGACGGTGTCGGGGAACGAGTCCATCTCGGCCCAGGTGGTTCCACAGCCGTCGGACCCGGCCTCCGCCCAGCAGGGCATCATGATGCGCTCGGCACCGACCCCCACCTCTCCCTACTACGCCGTGCTCTTCCAGCCCGGCGGGTCGGCAACGATCACGTGGCGTTACTACGACGGTGTCTCGGACCGGACCGGCTCACTGGCGCTGCCCACGGTCACATCACCGACATACGTGGAGATCAACCGCTACCAGGACACGACCATCAACGGACCCAACATCTTCTTCTCGACCGAGACCTCGTCCGACGGCATCAGTTGGTCGCCGGTCCTGGGCTCCACCCAGGCCATCCCCATGGGCGGCAGCTATCTGGCCGGAGTGGCGGCGGACGCGGGGGGCGGGCAGAGCGCCCCACCCGTCGTCTACAACGATGTGCAGATCGCCGCCACCACTGCGGCGCCCCCCGGCACCTGTCCGGACTCGTTCACGTGCACGGACCTCGGCAGCAACTTCCTGACCGGTAACCAGGTCTATTCGCCGACGAGCGATGTCTGGACGATCCGGGCCACGGGCTCCGACATCTGGTCCACGTTCGACAACTTCCGCTACATGTCCCAGAGCTTCCCCGACGACACGGCCAATTCGCCGAACGGGGATGGGACCATCAGCGCCCAGGTCGTCTCCCAGACCAATCCGCTCGCCGACGGGTGGATCAAGACTGGGGTCATGATCCGCGGCCAGAACGGAGACGATCCCCAAGCTCCGTATTACGGGGTCTTCGCCACCTCCGGCAACGGGGTCATCGTCCAATGGCGGCCGGCAGAGGCTGCTCTCACCAACCAGATCGCACTGTCGGCGGGGGCCGGGAACTCCACGCTGCCACCGGTGACCCCCGTGTACGTGCTCGCCGAACGCTATGTCGATCCGATCACCAACATCGCCTACTACGCGGGATTCACCTCGACGAACGGCACAACGTGGACGTGGATCCCCGGTTCGACGGTGCCTCTCAACCTCACGGGCCCCCTCACGGCGGGCATTGCCACCGATTCCCACAACAGTGCCGGGTATTCGGTGGCCACTGTCGGCAGCCTGGCCCAGCTCCCCGGGTCATCGATTCCACCGGGGGCCTGTCCGAGCTCGTGGTCGTGCAACGACATCGGCGGCCCCTTGCCCCCGGGTCAAGACACCCTCACCTCGGGCACCTGGAGCGAGATCGCCGGCGGGGGTGACATCTGGGGGACCGCCGACTCCTTCCACCTCGTGTCCCAGTCCCTCGCCGCCCAGGGGTCGGTGTCGGCGCAGGTCACCGCCCAGTCCGACACCAGCCCGTGGGCCAAGGCGGGGGTGATGCTGCGGGCCAGCACCGATCCCGGCTCTCCGTACTACGCGGTGTTCGTCACGCCGGGCAACGGAGTGCAGGTCCAGTGGCGAAGCACCCAGGGAGGATCGAGCAATGCCCTGACCGCACCCGGGGTGTCGGGAGTCCCGCTCTATCTGAAGGTCACCCGCTACACCTTCGGCGGTGCCAGCCCGTCCACGTACTACACGGCCTATTCCTCCACCAACGGCACGACCTGGACCGAGGTCCCCGGCTCGGCGACGAGCCTGTCCATGCCCGGACCGCTCCTGGCCGGCTTCGCCATCACCTCCCACGCCCAGGGGCTCGGTTCGGATGTCACGTTGCAGAACGTCACCATCTCGTCGACCCAACCTGCGCCGCCGTTCGGGGGCTGCCCGAGCACGTGGTCGTGCTCCGACATCGGCGGCCCCCTGCCCCCCAGCCAGGACACGTTGTCTTCCGGGACCTGGACGGAGGTCGCCGGCGGCACCGACATCTGGGGGACCACCGACTCTTTCCACCTCGTGTCCCAGCCCCTCACCGCCCAGGGGTCGGTGTCGGCAGAGGTCACCGCCCAGACCGACACCAGCCCGTCGGCCAAGGCGGGGGTGATGGTGCGGGCCACCACCGATCCGGGTTCTCCGTACTACGCGGTGTTCGTCACGCCGGGCAACGGAGTGCAGGTCCAGTGGCGAAGCACCCAGGGAGGCTCGAGCAACGCCCTGTCGGCACCCGGGGCGTCAGGAGTCCCGCGCTATTTGCGGGTGACCCGCTATACGCCCAAGGGTGTCAATCAGCCCACGTACTACACGGCGTACACCTCGACCAACGGCACCACCTGGACCGAGGTCCTCGCCTCGTCGGTCAGCCTGTCCATGCCCGGAAAGATCCTGGCCGGCTTCGCCATCACCTCCCACGCCCAGGGGATCGGCTCGGGTGTCACGTTGCAGAACGTCACCGTTTCCTCCACCCGTCCCACGGCGCCCTTCGGAGGATGTCCGAGCTTGTGGACGTGCACCGACATCGGCGGTCCCCTGCCTTCGAGTCAGGACGACCTGACCTCCGGCATCTGGACCGTGGTCGCCGGCGGCAGCGACATCTGGGGAACCACCGACTCCTTCCACCTCGCATCCCGGTCCCTCACCGCCCAGGGGTCGGTATCGGCGGGTATCACGGCACAGTCCGACACCAGCCCGTGGGCCAAGGCAGGGGTGATGGTGCGAGCCACCACCAATCCCGGCTCTCCCTACTACGCGGTGTTCGTCACCCCCGGCAATGGAGTGCAGGTCCAATGGCGAAGTGCGCAGGGAGGCTCGAGCAACTCGCTGTCCCCGGCGCAGGCCATGGGTGTCCCTCTCTACCTGAAGGTGGCCCGCTACACGCCCAAGGGTGTCAACCAGCCCACGTACTACACGGCGTACACCTCCACCAACGGCACGACCTGGACCGAGATCCCCGCCTCGTCGATCCCGCTGTCCATGCCCGGAACGCTTTTGGCCGGCCTCGCCATCACCTCGCACGCCCAGGGGATCGGATCGGGTGTCATGTTGCAGAACGTGACGGTCTCTTCGACGAAGCCGTCGGCACCGTAGGAATACAGCCACCAAACCACCATCGTGCCGTACTCGCTCGAGCTGCGGGGCATTGCGACGCGGCATGCTGTCGGACTATCTTCTAGACACTTGTTTGAACGGGGGATTGCGGGAGCTGCGGGGGAGTGGCGCCCTCTGCATGCGCCCAAGTGCGGGGGAGGTCGCGTGGCCAGCAGCAAGCATGGGCGATGGTTGGTGCTCGGTGCGGTCTTCCTGGCGACGATGGCAGCCGGTTGCGGTGGTTCAAGCCCGTCATCGACTGCAGGCACGGTGGCGGCCGGTCAACTGGCGGGGGGCCAGATTCCCACGGGATCGGGCGGCGGGGTCAAGTCGAGTGCCACGGTGCCCCTTGCCAAGCAAAATCCGATCACGACACTCTTCACCGCAATCAGCTCGTTCCAGTCCTGTTTGACCGGCCTCGGAGTGAAATTCATCGGTGCACCTGACCCGAGTAACCCGAGCTCGCCAACGAACAGCCCTGCCTATATCAAGAGCCTGACCACGTGCGCCGCCCAGAGTGGCATTGTCCAGGCCCTCAAAGCCGAACAGAGTGCGCAGGACAACCTGACCCAGGCGCAGATCAAGAAGGAAAACCAGGAGTACCTCGTATTCCGCAAATGCATGATTGCTCGGGGCTGGGGAATACCCACGCCGAAGCCCAATGCGCAAGGCCTTCTCTTCTCGTTCGGCGCGACGGGCGGCGATGCGTCCCAGTTCACGCCACCGCCCGGACAGAGCATCCTGTCGAGCTCCGACCTCGAGGCTTGCGCGGCCAAAGCTCAGAGCGGAAGTTCCTAGCGCGACCCGGGGGGTTCAAAGGTGTGGCGCAATCCGAAGATCATCGCCGGCGTCGTGTTGATCGTTCTTGTCGCCGCGGGGGGGATCGCCTATGCGACAAATGGGCAGAGCACCTCTGGCACCAAGGGCCCGGTGATCATCTTCAGCAAGGTCGAGACTCGCTCGTTGCAGGACACGGTGGCGCTGAACGGCACGCTGGCCCGCAAGCAGATCAGGAACGTCACCGCCGCGACCCAGGGACTGGTCAGCGCCGTGGACTCCACCGATGGCAGCACGACGAACGCCGGGGACGCCATGTTCGCACTCAATGGGCGTGATGCGGTCGCAGAGCAGGGGACCGTGCCCTTCTTTCGATCGCTCGTCCTGGGTGACCAGGGGGACGACGTGCTGCAGCTGAAACAGATCCTCGCCGCTGCCGGTGACTATCCCGGCCCCATCAACGACCTCTACACCGAGCAGACACAGTTCGCCCTGGCGCAGTGGCAAGCCCAACACCACTATCCCAATTCGACGCCGGCAACCCCCCAGTCGGTGACCGTGGCACTCACCCAGGGCTCGGGATACAAGTTGGGCCCGGGAGACTCAGCGGGACTGACGATCGGGCCCCCGCCGGCGCAGACGTCGCGGTCGACGTCCGCCGGTCCTCTCGGCGGCGTGCTGACCGCCTTTCAATCCCACATTGCTCCTCGAACGACCATCCCCGCGCTCACAATCCAATCCGTGGGCGACGACGTTCCGCAGGGCACAGCGGCGACGTTCGTGATCAGCGCAACGGCGACCTCGACAAGCGACCTCACCGTGAACTTGACCTCGGGGGGAACCGCAGGGAGCGAGGACATCGTCACGCCGCCATCGTCGGTGACCCTCCCCGCGGGGGCGACTTCCACGACCGTGACGGTGCAGACGCGCCTCAACACCGTGGTGGAGCAAGATCCGACCATTGTCCTTTCCATCGCCGACGGATCGAACTACTCGGTCGGCAGTCCCGGCTCGGCGCAAACCACGATCAAGAACACCAACGTGCCTACCTTGCAGATCACCGGAGGCACCACGATCTCACCGGGGGGTTCGGCCACCCTCACGGTGACCTCCGACCAAGCGCCGCTGCAGGACACCCAAGTCGGACTGACGATCACGGGGAGTGCGGCCTCGGGAAGCGACTACAACCCGGTCCACCCCGTCTTGACGCTGAGCGCGGGGAGCACCTCGACCACCGTCACGTTCAACACGCTCGAGACGAACGTGATCCAGCCCAACAAGTACATCGACGTGTCCATCACGCCCTCACCGACGTCGTACAGCGTAGGTTCCGACGGCTCCGCGGTCATCACGATCAGCGGCGGTAACTCGCTTCCGAGCGTGACGCTGAGCTCTCCGACGACGTATCTCCAGAAGGGTCAACCCTACGACGTCACGATCAGCCTGAGCGAGGCGGTAAGCACACCCCTCACGGTCGGCTTGGCCTACAGCGGGAGTGCATCACCCGGGACCGACTACACGGTTCCGGGCGGAAGTGTCGTCGTCCCGGCCGGCCAATCGTCGATGCCGGTGGCGATCCCAACCGTGACGAACAACGTCGTCGAACCAGATCGAATCCTCACAGTGACGTTGGCCTCGAGCTCGGCATACAACGTGGGGAGCGCGAGCAGCGTTTCGGTGACGATCACGTCCTCAGTCGTCCCGACGCTCAACATCTCGGCCAACATGTCCACCGTGGCCCAAGGGGGCGCGGCCACCTTCACGATCACCGCCGACCAGGCTCCGGTCAAGGACACTTCGGTGAATTTCGCCATCCAGGGCACGGCGGTGCCGGGCCAGAACTATGTGCCACTCGCCGGGACCGCGCTTCTGAAAGCAGGGCAGACGAAGGTCACAGTGGTCTTGCAGTCACTCGAGAACAACGTCGTCTTCGATCCCACCGACATGATCGTGGACCAATGGCCCATCCGGGTCGGCCAGGTATTCGTCAAGGCGGGAGCACCGGTGGCACCGGGAGAAGCGATCCTTTCGCTCACGGAGTCAAATCTGACCGTCACCCTGCAGGCCTCGGCCGCGGATCGGAGCAAACTTGCGGTGGGCCAGAGTTGCACGGTGCAGATCGCAGGCGAGACCACCCAGGGCACCGGGACCATCACCGAGCTTGATTCGACCCCGACAGTCATCAGCTCGGGCACCGGTGGGCAATCGGAGCAGGTCTACGAAGGTCGGATCGAGGTCTCGAACCTCACCGGCGCCGACGGATCGCAGGTGTCGATCACTGTCGTCGACAAGCAGGTGAACGACGCCTTGACCGTGCCGATTGCGGCGGTGAAGCAGAATGGATCAGGCGTCGACGTCGTCCGTGTGATCAACATCGGTGGAGCCGGAACGGTCACGGAGGTGCCGGTGACGACCGGCCTCACCGAAGGCTCCTATGTTCAGATCACGAGTGGCCTCCGGCTCGGCGAGCTCGTGATCGCCGGAGCCGATCAGTCCCAGTGAGCGCCACGTCATCGGACACACTGCCCTATGGCGCGCCTCGGACCAGCGATCATCCCCTTCTCGAGCTGGATCAGGTCTCCCGTGTCTACGGCGAAGAGGTGGAGGTCTATGCGCTGCGCGACGTCTCCCTGCGGATCTTCCCAGGTGACTACATGTCGATCGTGGGGCCGTCGGGCTCGGGCAAGTCCACCATGCTGGGCTTGCTCGGTGTCCTCGATCTCCCGACATCGGGCACCATCCGCATCGCCGGCCAGGACGTGAGCACGCTCGACGACCCGACCCGCTCGAAGCTGCGTGGCAACTCCATCGGGTTCGTCTTCCAGCAATTCCACCTCATCCCGCATCTGACCGCTCTTGGCAATGTCGAGACCGCCCTGCTCTACCGGGAGCTGCGGCCGAGAGACCGTCGTGAGCGGGCCTATCAAGCCTTGGATCGCTTCGGACTCGCCGAGCGCGCCGACCATCGACCGGTCCAGATGTCGGGGGGTGAGCAACAACGAGTCGCCCTGGCCCGGGCCATCGTGACCGATCCCCTCGTCATCCTTGCCGACGAGCCCACCGGTGCTCTGGACTCTGTGAACGCCGCCAATGTGCTCGAGATCTTCAAGGGCCTCGAATCACCGGAGCGCGCTGTTGTCATGGTGACGCACGATCAAGCCGTGGCCGGGACGGCGCGCCGCAAGGTGTCGATGAGAGACGGTCGTATCGTCGCCGATGAACGGCGGTTGGAAGCACCTCGATGAACGAGGTGCGCGACCTCGTCGGTGTGGCTTGGGCCGGCCTCAAGGCCCGGAAGGTCCGCACGTTGCTGATCCTGCTTGGTCCGGTCATCGGAGTGGCCGCGATGGTCAGCGCGGTCGGGTTGACCGAGAGCGCCAAAGGTGCCCTGCAAGCGCAACTGTCGCAACTCGGGACGAACCTCATCATCGCCCAAGCGGGTGGCACCTTCGGTTCGCAGAATCCGACCTTTCCGAGCAACGCCGTGCAACGAGTGGAGAATGTCTCGACCGTCACCAGTGCCGCTGCCACCACGAATCTCTCCGGTGTCATCTCCCTGCCCATCCAAGGGGCCAGCAGCTATTACCAGGCCTTCCCGGTGCCGGTGCGAGCCGCCGACGACAACCTTCCCTCCGTCCTCGATGTGCCGCTGCTCGACGGGCGCTGGTTGGATACCAGCGACAGCCAGCTCCACCTGCGGTCGGTGGTCCTGGGCTCGGGAATCGCCCGGCAGTACGGTTACCTGCCTGGTGAGGTTCGGACGATTCTGCTCAACGGCACCAATTTCGGGGTGGTCGGTGTGCTCGGTCCAGTCGCACTCGATCCGGACCTCGACAACGCCGCCTTCGTCACCCAGTGGGCGGCCAAGCACGTCCTGGGAACCAACGGGTTGCCCAATCAGCTGTACATCCGCGCCGTTCCCGGTACCACGCAAGGGACTGCCAACGTGATCCCGACGGCGATCAACCTTGGTGGGCCCGATCAGGTGTCGACGAAGATCCCCAGCGACGTGCTCCAGGCAGCGGCGCAGGCCAACAGGACCCTGCAGGAGGTCGCATTGCTCGCTGGTCTGCTGGCGTTGACGGTTGGTGGCATCGGAATTGCGAACGTCATGTCGATCTCCGTCATCCAGCGCTCGGCAGAGATAGGAATTCGCCGCGCCGTGGGTCACAGCCGTTCCAAGATCGGTGGACAGTTCTTGTTGGAATCGCTGTTCGTCGGTGTGCTCGGCGGAGTGATCGGAGCGGTGCTAGGAGTGGGAGTCGTCTATGTCGTGTCGGCGTTCGCAGGCTGGGTTGTCGTGATCGCGTACGGGGACATCCCGATCTGGATGGGTCTTGCCCTGTTCGTCTCCGTGGCAGCAGGGCTTTATCCGTCCATCAAGGCGGCACGACTCGAGCCCCTTGAGACGCTTCGTCTGGGGTAGGACTCCGGCTGACCCGCCGCCGGCCGGCCCACGGCCCGAGCCTTCAGTTCCCGGGTATCGTGGCGTTCACACCGCTACCGCTTGCAGAGCTCCCTGACGCAGTGCCGGTGTTCCCGCTGCTCGTGATCCCCGTGCTCGGGTTCGCCGTGCCGGTGTTCCCGGTTCCGGTGTTCCCGTTGCCCGCGACCGCCGTGCTCGAGTTCGCCGTGCCGGTGTTCCCTGTTCCGGTGTTCCCTGTTCCGGTGCTCCCTGCTTCTGTGTTCCCGGTGCCCGTGTTCCCTGTTCCGGTGTTCCCGGTGCCCGACGTAAACCCGGGGCCCTTGGGGTTGGATCCAAGCGGCCCGTGAAAGCCGCCGCCGTTCGAGGGGGATAGGACCACAGCCAAGGAGATCCCAGCGGCGACGAGCAACAGAACACCAGCGAGAGAGGCGACTCGCGCCCTCTGGCCCTTCGCACGACGGAGTCGCTCGAGGGTGCCTTTTCGGAAATGGGAACCAGGGTGGGGAAGGTCAGGTCCGCTCATCAGGAGTCCATGTTGCCGTTGCCCGAGCCCTCGTCATCGCCATCTCTATTGATCAAGACGATACCGTGACGCCACATCCCATGCCACGGGCGGGCCTCGGACAGTCTTGACTATCGACGCTCCGAAAGCTCGACGGCAGGTTCGACGGGCGATGTCGCGCTACGGGCACGGCCGGTGATCGCCACGATCCGGTCGAGGAGTCTTTGCGTCGGGTGCAACGTCCACCGAAGTCCCCACCGGGCGGGGATCGAAGCGCTCGGTACGAGCGTGGCCACGTGGTCAAGGCAAGCTCGCATCGTTGCCGAGTTCCCGCACGTGCCCGGCGATGTGTCCCGCCAGCCGGGGTGGAGGGTTGCAGCCTGGGCCCGTGTCGGTGCCTGGCGCCTCGCGCCAGTGGTGCGCGAGCGCGTTCGCCCCCTGGGACGCCCATCGACGTGGTCGATGAGTGCGCCCACCGTGAACTCGGTGCATGGCTGAGGCATGCTGGTCGGTCTCACGAAGGGTACGCCTCGGGTCACGGTTCGCGGTTCCTCAAATGTGGGGATGGCACGGGAACGCAAAGGGAGAAAGGTGTGGAGCACCCTCCGGAAGCCGTCATCGACGTCCGAAGCAGGCGAGTTGAGGCCAAACGACCAAGGCGGGAGTTGATCGATGAGTCGAAGCCCGAGGTACATGTCCGCCACGAGTTCCCGGCTGCGCGGCGCCGGGTTGGGTTTGTCACTGGTCCTTGGATTCAGCGGTTCAGCTGTCCTGGGGATCACTATGGCTACGGCCAGCGGGGCGGCTCCGGTCCTCGCGGTGACCGGCGCCTCACCCCACGACGGAAGCTCCTACGGCGCGACCACTACGACGACCTACCCGACTCCGTCCTCTACCACGACGGCGTCTACGACTTCCACGACCCCTACGACGTCTACGACGCCGTCGACGACGTCAACAACGGCGTCGACGACGACGACCTCGACGACGCCGAAGGCCCTGGCCCCGTTGACTGCGGGCAGTTCGTTGTCTCCCACCACACCGGTGACGGCGGCCTCTGGCTCCCTGGCGTTCACGGGCGTGGGGACGAGCATGACCTGGCTCTTCCTTGTCGGCGTGGCGCTGATCATTCTCGGGATGGCGATGTTCGTCCTCGTCGACGGTCCCCGTCGGCTGTTGGTATTTCACGGGTACCCGAGCCAACGGCGCTCGAAAGGCCACCAGGCCACAACGCTGTGGTACCAAGAGACAGCCCAAACACCATCACAGCTTTGGCACGGAACGGTCCCTTCCGGGCTCTGGCAGCAGAGCGCGGGTCCGACCAGGCAAGAGCGAACCTGAAGGAAGCGGCCTACCCGGCTCAGGCCCCGCAGGGCGGAGCAGCGCGCCTCCGGGCCGACGTGCGTGCTTGGGCGAGGCCTTGGCGCGAAGATGGACCCAATGAAGTGGGCCGAAGGAAACCGAGACGGGCAGATCGTCGAACACGGGGCGGCCCGCCGTCGCCAGAAGGGCGCGCTTTGATCGGCTGACGCTGAATCCAGAGCACAAGCGTTGCCCGTGCCCGGAGCGCTCGAACATTCCGGGGATGTCGTGGGATACCGGGATCGGGTCCGAGCCACCCGTCTGCTGTCCGTGAGGAGTCCGTTGACATGGCCCAACCGCTGACCGCCATGGACGAGCACTTCGTTCACCAGATTCCCGAGCCTCTGCCGAACGTCCTGCTCCACCACCCCCACTGGCGCGAGAGCTATTTCTTCGGCGTGCACCGGCCGGACGCCCTCGGCGACATCCTGTTCCTCACGCTGGCGCATTACCCACAGCGGGCGTCGATGGACTCCCTCCAGATGGGCCGCATAGCGGGCGTCCGGCTCATCGGCCACCACGCCCGCCCTTACGACGGGGACCCGCACACCACCGACGTGGGCGCGGCACGCGTTCGAGTGGTGCGTCCCTTCGAGGAGTTGCACCTGTGGGCTGATCCGGAGCGCTGCGAGATCGGGATGGATCTCACCTTCCGAGCCCGGACCAAGCCCTACGGTCTGCGTCGCGGCACGATGCGTGCCGGCGACGAGATCATCTGGGATCAGAGCCACATGCTCCAGTCGGGCACCTACCAAGGCACCTACACCGCGGGCGGGGTCACTCGCCACGTCGATGAATGGTGGGGCCAACGCGACCACTCGTGGGGCATCCGTGACCACGGGCGCTGCCCGCTGTGGCTGTGGTTCCAGATCCAACTGCCCGACGGGTTCCTCGGCGTATGGCATTGGGAGCTGGCCGACGGCGCCCGGGTCTTCACCGACGGCTGCTGGGCCGGGACCGACGGCTCGGAGCCGGTGCCGCTCGTCGATTTCGACCACGCCATGCAGTGGGTGGGGGCCGACGGCGCGCCGATCGAATTCGGTGAGCACGGCGAGTCGGTCACCGGGCTTCGCGGCCAGTGCGTGTTCACCCTGGAGGGCGGACGACGGATCGTGGTCGACGCCGAGGGCACGTTCGACCGTCCCTACGAGCCCTTCCACCGCGGCGGCCTCAACCAGATGCACGTGCGTACCGACGACGGACGCCACGGCACGGCCATCTACGAGGTCACCGGCTCTCACCATCACCGCTACTTCCCCGACACCGTGGTGGAGGGGTTGCTCCCGTCATGACCGGTCCCACCATCCCCATCGCCGACTCGGCCGAGGATCTCACCCCGAGCTGGCTCACCGCCGCCCTGAGCGCCTCGCGAGTTCTCGACGGCGCCCGGGTCGTCGACGCGGAGTGCCAGCCCATCGGCACGGGCCAGATGTGTGACTGCGTCCGGCTCGACCTCCACTACGACCGAGCGACCGACGCGCCGAAGACGATCGTGGCGAAGCTTCCCGCCGCCGACGAGACGAGCCGTGCCACCGCCAAGGCGCTTCGCAGCTACGAAAACGAGGTGCGCTTCTACCAGCAACTCGCTCCCGAGCTCCCGATCCGTACGCCACAGGCGTACTACGCCGACATCGAAGTGGAGTCGGCCAGCTTCGTCCTGTTGCTCGAGGACCTCGCCCCCGCCCAACAAGGCGACCAGCTCCTCGGCTGCTCACCCGGTCAGGCGCAGATAGCGCTCCAGGAGCTGGTCAAGCTGCACGCATCGCGCTGGGGCGACCCGACCCTTGCCGATATCGAGTGGCTCCACGGCGACAAAGCCGCCAACCAGCAGTTCCTGGCGAGCCTGCTGCCGGGGCTGTGGGAAGGCTTCCGTGATCGCTATGCAACGGATCTCAGTGTCGCCGTCACCCAAGCCGGGTCGGTCCTCTTCTCCGACATCGAGGCCTACCTGCTGGCCGATCCCGGACCCTCGACAGTCGTCCACGGCGACTACCGGCTCGACAACCTGCTCTTCGATCCAACCCCCGGCGGTGTCCCCGTGGCCGTCGTCGACTGGCAGCTGTGCACGGACGGCCCTGGCATGAACGACGTGGCCTACTTCATCGGCGCCGGACTTGGAGTCGATCAACGGCGATCCGCTGAGGCCGATCTCGTGCACGGCTACCACACTGCGCTCGCCTCCGCTGGCGTCACCGACTACGCCTGGGACCAGTGCTGGCAGGAGTACCGGAGAGGCACCTGGTCCGGACTCATCATGGCCGTCGCCGCCTCGATGCTCGTCGAGCGCACCACCCGGGGTGACCAGATGTTCCTGACGATGGCGGACCGTCATTCCCGCCACGCCCTCGACCTCGACGCTGCCGAGGTCATCTGAGCTGATTCCCAAAGGGCAGTGCTGGGGCCCCACGACCGTCCGATGGTCAGCCCGCGCGCGACGCCTTCCGGTGGGGACGTCAGTCCGACAGCGGAACGGGTTGAGACGGCTCTGCAGACGAAGGGGAATCGATGGCAACTCCCTCCGGCCCCAAACGGAGCTCCATTCCCTCGGCCGCCAACACCGGGGGGTGCCTTCCCACCCACAGGGCCTGTGCCTCGTCGCGCAGGGACTCGAGCTCGGTATCGGTGTGGGCCGGGTCGTGATGGAACATGACGAGGCGGTCTACCTGAGCGGCGACGGCAAAGGTCACCGCATGGTCGATGCTGGAATGACCCCAGCCCACGTGGGTGCGGTACTCCTCACTCGAGTACTGGGCGTCATGGAGCAGCACGTCCGCTCCTTCCGCCACCCGGTAGCCCGAGATCCAATCCGGCTCGAGTTGGCCCAGGTCGACACCGAGGGAGGGCTCGTGATCGGGGATATAGGCGAGCGTCCGCTGGTGGGCGGTCACTCGGTAGCCCATGGTGGGCCCCTGATGGACGACCGGGTAGCCCGCCACAAGGGCGGAACCGATCATCCACGGCTCGTCAGGCACGTCGTGGAACACCGGGCGCGACGGCACGTCCGACAGGTGTACGGGGAACAGCGGCGGGGATACATAGGCCGCTACGCGCTCGGCCAGGGAGAAGGTGGGCGAGGGTGGGCCCCAGATGTGCAGCTCCACGTCGTCTGACCAGAAGGGCTGGAAGAACGCCAGACCCTGGAGGTGGTCGAGATGGAGATGAGTCAACAGGACATGGATCTCCAGAGATCCGCGCGCCGCGAGGTCGCGACCGAGCAGGCGAATCCCCGACCCGGCATCGAAGACGAGCACGATGTCCTTGTCGACGCCCAGCTCGACACACGAAGTGTTGCCGCCGTAGCGCACGGTGTCTGACGCAGGGGCCGGCAGCGAGCCCCGACATCCCCACACCCGGGCCCTCACTGGTCCTCCTCCCAGAAGACCGAGACCGCCCCCGCCAGGTCGTCCACGTGAGCGAACAGAGGGAACGAGGTCGCTTCGATGGTGCGCTTTACGCCGTCAAGACCGGTGATGCGAAACCGGGCGTGTTCGGGTCTCCGTTCCCTCATGGTGTCGACCAAGGGAAGATCGTTCACCGTGATGGGCCTCCCATCGAGATCCTCGGGCTGAAACATCGTCCCACCCCATTGGTCGGGGCCGATGGGCCCGGTCACCGCGAAGCTCTGCCCCAACAGCGTTTCGGCGGCCTCGTTGTAGAACACCAGCACGCCATGCACGTCCACCACGAACATGGGCGTGGCCACGTTGCTGGCAAGCTCTCGGGCCAGGATCAAGAGGAGGCTCTTGTGGTTGTCGGCCATCACGGGGCGAGCCTACCGATCCCCACCGATCCGCGCCGTGCCGCCGCACTTTCCGCCCACGACGATCGGCATGCGTTGCACCCCGCACTTTCGACCCGACGAAGGTCGAGCCCGGCGGCGCCGCCTCGTGAGTGGGGGGGGTGGCTACGCGTCTCCTCCCGCCTCGGCCGGTTCAGCCCATGGCGGGCGCATCTCCGTCGCCAGTGTGGCGAAGTCCAGATTGGCGAAGGGGACGAATCCCAGCGAAGCCTCCCGAGCCGAGCAGCACAACTCCCACTCGAGGTCGTCGAACTCGGTGTCTTCGTCCTGGTCCGATGTGTCAGGACGAACGGCTGTCTGCTGCATCGTGGCCCCCTTCCCCGTCGTAACCTGCACCTCTTGGCGTACGTCAACGAGGGGAGGACGGGTAGAGCCGAAAGCCTCTACCGGGCCGAGACAGCCGTTTCGTCGGCCGGCGGAGGGCAACTGGATCGACGGTCCGGAAGGTTCCCAAGGCGGGCAAAAGGGGCCGATCGGCTCTGCCCGAGCCGGCTCGGCAGGCGCGAGCATGAGTGCATGCTCAGGGCACCGGAGAGCGTGGGAGCCTGCGACGGAATAGTGATCGTCCACGACGATCGCACGTTCACGTGTTCCAACACCGATTGCGCTGTCACGACATCGGCCGAGGCTGTGATCGCCCTGCACTCCCGGTTCTACGCCTGCCGTAGCGCGTTCGCGCCACGGGGTTGCCCGAAATGTGCCTGGCACCTCTTCGCGCCGGCGGTTGACGAGGCGACGGCGACGGCGACGGCGACGGCGGAATCCCCTCCTCTCGATGTCCTTGGCCGGTGAGCAGGGGCCCCACCCCGAGGTCCACGCTGTGACGTGGGATCACGCCATCGGGATGGGGCCCATAGGCAGAGCCCCGACCACGGGAGGTGGAGAGGTGTCCGACCCGCCCTCCTGTGGGGTGACCCATGATTGATCCGCGGGTGAGGGGCGTGTTGCGTGCTGCGCCGCGCGTGGGGCTCTTCCTTGCTCGTAGCCGCCGCCGGACGGCGATCTCGGACCAAGACGACAGCATCGTCCCCGTCCGCCCGACACCGGCCCTCGCGCTTCAGGCCTACCTCGATGAGGTGCTGATCGCTGTCTTCCGTCACCCGGATCTTCTGCCCACCCCGGACGACT
>JARLGQ010000114.1 GCA_031292675.1 Acidimicrobiales bacterium | reverse complement strand
ACCGCTCGGAGAGCATTGACGCTTGGCCTAATAAGAGCTTGCCCTCGTCCGTCGAGTGGCTCCTGATTGCATTGCCCGCCGTCATGCCGCCCGAGAACTACCCCTTGACAAACCATAGGAGCGTCGGATGGGTCAGGTCGGCGGTGAACCCGTCACCTTCGGACTGACTCCGCTCTGGCAGACGGAGCGGAGGCCATCCGGGTCCGGGTGATCCCGATCGGCCTGAAGGTTGTTGGGCAGGCCCCGTCCGGGCGCACAGATCCGGCAGTACCGGGCGGTCTGACTCAGTGCTAGAGCCCACGGCTGAGCGGTGTTACCGATTGGCGTTCCGGCGGTGTCTGTAGGACCGAAGGTTGTGCATGCGCGCACTCAGTCGCCGTGCTGCTCAAGGTTGTGGACCGGGAAGTCCTTGCGCTCCGGCGGGTTCGGAAAGGCTCGGTCGCCGAGCTGTTGGATGACTGGCATGAGCTTGTTCTGGGTGAAGCGGTCGAATGCCTCAGTGGACTCCCAAAAGTCGATCACGCCCCAGCCCCCGTCGATTGGGCCGGCTGAGTGAACGAGCAAACCGTCTGCCCTGCCGAGAGGGCTACTCGCGTTCACGGTGTCGTGCACGGCTTGGTACTGCTCCTGCGTTCCGCCAGCGAATCTGAGTCTTATCCCGACTGCCATCGTGTGTCCTCTCCTCGGGGTGTCGGGCGAGCATATCCGCGGCACCCAGGCCGCGCACCGTGACCGAACGCGGAGCCTGTGATGGCCGCCCGAGGGACTGCTCCAAAGCCGGCCGAGCGGCGCAGGCGGCGAGGGCGAGACTTGCCTTCGGTACCGGTCGACGTCTAGCAGGAAGCCCTCCACTGTCGGAACCACGCATAGTCGGGGGTACCGGTGACCCTCATCCCAGCTTGGCCGTCCCGAACACGGGTCCCGGGGAGCTGCTGGCGCTCGGGGGTCACACGCCCATAACGACGGGGTCGCGCAATCCCGGGTGGTCCGGTCAGATCGCACCCATTGGCGGGATTGGCCGCGGGACCCCTCGACCTCCATCCGAACGCGGGTGTTCTCGATCGGGTACCTGGGCCGTCGAGGTGGCCCGAGCAGTGCCCCGGTAACCGTCACCTGCGCGCACCGACAAGGCGCTCGCGACAGTTAGCGCTTTGCTCGTGCTCTACGGACAACCTGCCACCAGGTACGTCGATCTGGCGCGCTAGCTGCCGATGAGTCCCACACCGTCCGCGCCCATGCAGATGAGACACTCTGTACCTGATGAGAACAGTCGTCCGGGTCGGAACCAGACCGAGGTGACGGGCGTCATATAGGGCGATGAAGACCGGCCGACTCCTTCCACCTCTGGCTCTCTGCGTCGCACTCGCCGCCGGGTGCGGGACCTCGAAGGCATCAGTTAGCACCACGTCGAATCGCAGGCAAGCCGCCTCGTCCGACCTGCCGACCATCCACGGCGCCGGATCCGCGACGGCGACCACTTCTTCGACCATCGATTTCGGGATTATGGCCGACTACCTCGGTCCTATCGCTCGCGACTATTCCGATCCCAACACCGGGATCTCCTTGAGCGTCCCTCCCGCCGCCTCCAAGGCGACTGTCCCTTGGCAGCAAGCAGTGGCTCAGTGCTTCTCGGGAGCTGGGATCTGCAACAGGGCAGGGGGGACCATACGAGTGTCCCTCGCCATCGGCTACAACCCTCAGTCCGGTGAGGCTCTGCCTGACGGATCAATCGACCCCACGATGAATCAGGACCTCGTCTACGTCCTCGCCCAAACACTGGTCACTTGCGCTCCGGTGGGCGGCGGCCCTTCAGGCACGAACACACCGCCATCCACATACCCCTCTTGTACCGACCTGAGCTTCATAGACGCCCACACCGGCAGAGGCGTCAGTGCCGTGTCGGGGCCATCGATCACCGACCCCTCATCGGATAGCCCCTGAGACTCCGATCCTCAGCGCAGGGCCTGTTCGGGACTGTGTCGGTGACGCTTCATGGCTGTGTGCTCATCCTCCCACTTTGGGGTCAGGATGCTCACAGCAGGTGGATCAGAATCCGGGGACCTCGTCAGATCCACACGGCGAGTCCGCATCGGAGATGGGATTTTCGTCAAGAACGTGGGACTCAGCATTATGAATAACAATGCCAACGATGCCCAACACATCGGGCGGCTGTTGCTTGGTTGGGCGCCACGTCTTGCGCGGGTCCTTCGATCGTTGACTCACGGGCTGGCCCCATTATCAGTTGATTTGGACAGCTCTTTCTGGTGCAGACCCCCGCTGAGCCTTTGGGTGTGTCGTATCTAGACCGAGGCGAGGTTAAGCCTCAGTGACGGTCGTCGCGGTTCGAACGAAACTGGCGAATCGCTTCATCGGGAGTTATCCCGCACAAGTCGGCAACGGAGTAGAGAGCTTGTGATGTGGATGTCTAGCCTCAGCCTCAGGGTAATGCACCTTGGTACTCAGGATTGTTTACAAAGTCCGACTTCCACGCCGCTAATGCAGCCGCTGAAGTATCGATCTGGAAGTTGGTTTCTATGTTGTTATTCAGCGCCGTCTGATTGAACCACGTGACTCCTACCACATTCCGCAGCGTGGGAAGGTACGTGGCGAGTTGTCCGATCCAAGCGGCTTTAGAATCTCCTGCGCTGACCTGAGAAGAGGTGGCCTCGAGTGATGACGTTTCGGTGATGATGACAGGCTTGGATGTGATGCCCTCCAGCTGACTGTAACTAGCTCCAAAGATCTGTTGGGGAGTCTGCCACACACTTGCATCGTTATAGCCATCGAGGCCCACGTAATCGACGTAGTTGTCACCTGGATAGTACGCCGACATGCACGACGTACTCCCACCAGGGGCGCCACATCCGCTGGTGCCACCATCCACGTTGGGTGCCCATACCCACTTCACGTTGGTCACTCCAGCGTTACGGAAATACGTGACGACATGCTGCCAGGCAGTAACAAAAGTGGCGGGTGTCTCTCCGCTAGGCTGGATGGAGTTATTGGGAGAGTACGGTGCCCATGACCCGTTCATCTCCCAGTCGAAGCGGATGAAGAGTGTGCCCGGGAAGGCTTTAGCCAGTGTGGCAGCCGGTCCCAGGACTGAGCTGTCAAACTGACCGGCGTTAATGGCATTGAGTGACAGATCATTCGATCCCCAAGAAATCATGGGGGTGAGGTGATCGGTTACCATCATCTGTCCGTCACTGGTCCAGTACAGGGGAGTGTTGGATCCCGCGCCGGGCTCACCATTGGGCCAGGACATGAACCAATCATAGAAGTCAGGAAGAGACCCTATAGCAGTTTGATAACTGGCTACTCCATCAGGAGGAATGGGTTGGAAGGAGACAAATCCTAATGCAATGGGATTCCCACTTCCACCCTGTGTCGTCGTAGTGGTGGTTGATGTGGTGGATGTCGTACTGGTTGAGGTCGTAGAAGTAGAGGTCGTGCTCATGCTCGTTGAGGTCGTCGTTGTCGGTGACGGCCCCCGCCCGTGGTGATGGCCTCCCGCCGCTGTCAAGGTAACCGTGAGAACAGCAAGGAGCAGGACCAAACTAAGGCGACGTAGCCCAGTGTGGCGTCGACTATGGATTCCCCGCTTCATCAGAAAGCTCAGGAGGACGTAACATCGTATCGGGTTCGCAAGTCCTGGGTCTTGAGATCCGCCTGTTCCCCTAAGAGTTCTTCGTATGATGTGCATCACAGCGGTAGTTCTTGCATGACAACGGCGCAGTACACGCTGCTCATCTGGTCGATAACGCACACTGGGTCTGTGTCAATCGCCATCGCGTGCTCCAACTCGACTGTCAGTGACGAGAGGTATCGCTGATTGAATTCACCTCTCCCCGCTGAATGATCAAGCCCGCCCTTACTAGCTTTGATGCGGAACGTAGAAGTGGGCATAAGGGACGTCAATCGAAAATCGCGCTCGCGGATGACACGTTTTTCGGCATGTCCGGCCACGTGGCGTGTTTACGGGTCACCACAAGTGGCGGCCGCAAGCTCTTTGCAAGGGACATAGAGCGAAGCGGATCGATACGGCCCTCTCGCGACACCCCCTGTGCTTATTACGTGGTTGCGCAATCACCTAGAGAATGCAGCGAAAAATCTTTGGGCTTGTGGCGACGGACCGAACAAAATTCTTCGGCATCTTCAGCCACGGGGTGTGTCTAGATATCACCACAAGTGGCAGCCGCAGCGCCTTGCGATCGGGACGTAGAGCAAAACTGATCGGCGCGGCGTCTCGCAACGACCTATAGGCCTCTGCGTTTGTCCAGCGAAACCTCGCCGTCCTGGCCAGCAAGCCCGTCTGGCTATTCAGTAGCGGGCCGCTGGGTACAGAAGCCACCGATGCTCAGGGGCGGGAGCTGATCGTCACCGCTGAGCCCAAGGAGATGGCCGAGTTCGAGGGTGCCATCGGGCCCAAGGACCATCGTGTCTTCTTTGGAGCCCTGGACCCGGACAAGCTCGGGTTCTCCGAACGGGCCATCAGGAAGCTGCCTGCCGCCCGCACCATGCTCCCCGAAGGCGACTTCCGCGACTGGACCGAGATCGATGCATGGGCGGGCGGCATCGCCAACGACCTAGCGGAGAACAGGAGCTGAAGCCGTTCCCAGTCCATCGGGGCTCCAAGAGGGAGATCAACGTGGCCTATGTGAAACCACCAGCCTTGACCCGGCGGCTCGCCAATCCACTGGCGATGAGGCTGAATGGGCGCGGTGGCGCCACTCTGACCGTGGTTGGCCGCCAGACCGGTAAGCCTCGCAAGGTGCCTGTCATCCCCGTCGAGGTCAGCGGCAACCGCTATCTGGTCTCGCCCTATGGCGAATCCGAATGGGTCCGCAATCTCATGGCTGCCGGTAAGGGCGAACTGAGCCGCAAAGGGGGAACGGAGACCTTCCACGCGGTCGAGGTCCCGGTCGATCAGCGGGGACCCGTCATCAGCCGGTATCGCGAAGTCGCTGGTCGTGCCGTGGGCCCATTGTTCACGAAGCTGCCTGACGCTCGGGATCATCCGGTGTGTTTGAAGTCAACCAGACCACGTAGTGCCCATCCCAGTCGGGTTTCCTGACGGACTGAGTCCGTTCTGGGAGACGGAGCGTCGTCCACCCTAGACCGGGTGTTCCCGATCGGTCATTGAGTGGGCTGCCCTGGGCCGGTCAGTGGAAGGATTACGCCGTGGACCGTGAGTACCTGGTCGCCTATGACTATGGAATGGGAGGCCTGTGGGCCATCCTGATTGCACCATCTGAGGATGCCATCACGGCCAAGTACCCGGAACTAGCCGTGGCTCCCGAGCGTCCGCCGTGGATGGATGACGATCGGTACGACCGCCTCCGTGGTGAACCTCTATGGCTTGATGATCCTCCGTCAGGGATTCTGAGAGCGGTTGTTGCCGATCGGGAGAAGTAGGCCTGTCGGGTCCGCAGGTCGAGGCGTCCGAACCCACGCATCTAAACAGTCCTGAACACCTTGAGCTCGGCCTCCGGGCTTTAGGGTGCATCGAGTTGATCCCTGTCTTGTCTCGCCTCGGGAACCACGCCGGAGCGGCAAAGCCGACTCCTGAAATATGAAAGGCGGGCAGGGCGGGCCAGCTCGGTGGGCGTGACGACCCTGTTTCAGGAATTCGGGACTGGCTTGTCAGATCCCTCTTAGCCTTGATCCACCGGTGAACTAGCCCTGGCGCGCATCCGCGCATCCGCGGAAAGTGCCTCCCGGACTGGGAAAATTGCGGTGTCGAGTCGCAGTTTCGTCCAGTCCCAAGGAGGCACTTTCAGTGGCTTCAGTATCGCGCGGTCTTGATCGCATCGAGGTGACCTTTGACGATCCCAGCCTGGTGGCTGACGCTGGGCTCATCGTGCCGGCGACGTTGATGGTCCGGCTGGGGTTGGAGGAGCTGGTCAACGCCACAGTGAGGCTGGTCGGTCGGATGGGCGGGGCCCGTCCGGGTCGCAAGGTGCTCACGTTGGTGGCGACGATCCTGGCCGGTGGCTCCCACATTGATCACGCCGACCGCTTGCGGGCAGGGAGCACCCACCGGGTCCTGCCGTTCCGGGTGATGGCGCCCTCGACACTCGGAACGTTCCTGCGCTCGTTCACCTTCGGTCATGTTCGCCAGCTCGACGCCGTGATCGGCGAGACGATCCATCGGGCCTGGTCGCTCGGCGCCGGTCCGGGCCGCTCGCCCATGACCATCGACATCGACTCGACGATCTGCGGTGTGTATGGGAAGGCCAAGCAGGGCGCCGCCTATGGCTACACGAGGGTCCTCGGTTATCACCCTCTCCTGGCCACCTGGGCATCGACCGGCGAGGTTCTCCATGCTCGGATGCGCAAGGGCTCGTCGCAGCGGGGCCACAAGCGGTTCATCCAAGAACTGGTCGTCCGGGTGCGTCGGGCGGGGGCCGGTGGCCCCCTCCTGGTGCGAGCCGATTCGGGGTTCTTCTCCTACGCACTGATCGACACCCTCACCCGGCTCGGGGTCGACTGGTCCATCACGGTCCAGATCAGCCCCCACATCCGTTCCTGCATCGAGGCCATCGAGGAGTCGGCGTGGCGGTCCATCGTCTACCCCGACGGCGGTGCCGCCCAGGTGGCCGAAACCACATATGTGACCGGTGCCCACGGCGGCTTCCGGTGCGTGCGCCTGGTGGTGCGGCGGACCCGGCTCACCGACCCTACGCAACAGGCGCTGTGGCCCGACTGGCGCCACCACGCCTTCATCACCAATCTCGAGATGCCCACCATCGACGTCGACAAGTTCCACCGCGACCACGCCCGAGTCGAGCTGGTCATTCGCGACCTGAAGGAGGGCGCCGGACTCGAGCACTGCCCGTCGGGACGGTTTTTCGCCAACGCAGCGTGGCTCGACTGCGCTGTGCTTGCTCACAACCTCGTCCGTTGGACCTCTCGACTTGGTCATGTCCAGCACGACGATCACCTCACAGTGGCCCGCACCGTGCGCTCGCGTCTGATCGCCCTCCCAGGCCGGCTCGTGAACAGAAGCGGTCGGCTCGTCCTGCGCCTGCCCGACCAGTGGCCCTGGGAAACGAACTTCACCGTCACCCTGGACCGCATCCGTGCCTTGCCCCTGCTCGCCTGAAATCCCACGGCGGACCGGCGCGGCCGCAGACGAGATCACGCGCTGACAACAGAGCCGAGCACGGACCCTTCATGCCGCACGCCCGCCCGCTGATCACCAGCGGGTAAATACCCAACGCGAACTACCGAAGTCGCCCGAGGACGGCGATGGCCATCTCGAGACGGCTGATCGGTGGATTGAGGCTAAGTGATGTTCAACTCGACGGCGACATCCGCGTAGCTGAACCCGTTGAAGCACCGGACCTGAACCAGGCGTTCGGCCACGTCGAGGATCTGTGTTGCCGTGTCCGATGGTTCGACCTGTCCCGTCCTCATGCATCCGTCGCTCAGGAAGCGCCCTTTTGACTTATCAGTAGGTGAGTTTACACAGGAATATACTCCCTGGGGTATCGGTTGTAAGAGGTGGTCAGAGCGGACACGCGTTCCGAGCTCACAATCGAGGATCGCCATGGATGGGAATCGCAGCCGTCCGCACGAACATGAGCTTCCCGGCGCGATCTCGGTTCTGGCGGTATGCGCCCACCCCGACGACGAGAGCTTTGGTCTCGGTGCGACGCTCGCGGCCTTCGCCGCTGCAGGCTCGTCCACCGCTTTGCTCTGTTTCACGCACGGCGAGACGTCGACCCTTGGGGCCGATATCGCCGAGCTCGGGGGATCAGAGCGACTGAACTGGCCGACGCGGCGGCCGAGCTCGGTGTTCAAGATATAGAGCTGTTCGACTACCCGGACGGTGCCCTGGCCCAGCAGCCGCTCGATCGACTGACTACACACGTGTGCCGAGTGGCCGACCGGGTCCGGGCCGATCTCCTCCTCGTCTTCGACGAGGGTGGCATCACTGGACATCCCGACCACTGCCGAGCAACCGAGGCCGCACTGGCCTTCGCCCGGGATACTCGGTTGCCGGTGCTGGCGTGGGCGGTATCCGAACCTGTCGCGGCCACCTTAAACAAGGAGCTCGACACAGGGTTCGTCGGTCGGACGGCCGAGCACCTCGACTTCGAGGTGCATGTCGATCGGGGGAAACAACACGGGGTCGTCACCCGTCACGCGAGCCAGGCCACCGAAAACCCGGTCCTATGGCGCCGCCTTGAGCTCCAAGGTGACCTCGAGGTTTTCCGATGGCTCCTGGCTCCGAGTAAACGGTCCACGATCTGCTCGACAAATGGACCATTGTCTCTTTCAGGCCAGAGCGACGACGAGAAAGGTTGACCCATGGGACATGCACACGATGTGATCGACGGGCTTCGAGGCCCCACGCGGTCGCTGCGCCAGGCAGCACCGCAAGCTTGGGAGGGTTTCACCAAGCTGCACGACGCTGCCGTTACGGACGGCGTGCTCTCCGCGCGGACAAAGGAGCTCATGGCATTGGCCATTGCGGTTGTCAAAGCGTGTGACGGGTGCATCGCTTATCACGCCAAGGCCGCAGCACGACAGGGGGCAACTCCGGAAGAAGTCGCCGAGGCGCTCTCGGTGGCCCTGTTGATGGACGGGGGGACCGCCACCGTCTACGGTCCGCGCGCCTGGGCCGCGTTCGAGGAGTTCGCGGCTCCAGTAGCCGTTGCCTCCGGAAGCTCGGCGCCTGCCTACCCGCGTCCCGGCGAAAACGGGACGTAGGGCCCTACCTGATAGTTCCGTCGCTTGCCAAGCTGAAACCGTGGGCACGCGCATCGTCATCCTCGGAGGGGGTACCGGCGGGACACTGACGGCCAACCGGCTTCGCCATGTCCTGGACGACGCCGTTGAGATCGTCGTGGTGGATCAGGACGATACCCATGTCTACCAGCCGGGCCTCTTGTTCGTGCCTTTCGGATTGGCGCACCTCGATGAGATCACCCGCCCCCGCCAGCATCAGCTCCGCCACGGGATCGCCTACCGCCGAGCCACCGTTGACCACGTCGATCTCGATGCCGAACGGGTGTGGCTCGGTGACGGGACGGGGCTCGACTACGACGTACTGGTCTTGGCCACAGGCTCGACCCTGGTGCCGGAGGAGACCGAAGGGCTCACGGGGCCGGGCTGGATGGAGAATGTGTTCACCTTCTACACGCCCGAGGGCGCTGTCGCCTTGCACGACGCCCTCGAGTGGTTCGACGGGGGCCGCCTCGTGGTCGGTGTGGTTGATATGCCCATCAAGTGCCCCGTGGCGCCGTTGGAGTTCTGCTTCCTCGCCGATTGGTACTTCCGAGAGCGACATATACGTGACCGCGTGGAGCTCACCTACGCGACCCCGCTCGACGGTGCCTTCACCAAGCCGGTGGCAGCCGCCACCTTGGGCGGCCTCCTCGACGAAAAGGGGATCGAGCTCGTGACCGAGTTCAACACCGGCGAAGTGGACGGCAAGGCCGGGAAGCTCGTCTCCTACGACGATCGTGAGGTTGCATTCGACCTCGCCGTGATGATCCCCCTCCACGGCGGGGCTCCCTACGTGGGGCGGTCACCGGGGCTGGGTGACGAGCTCAACTTCGTGCCCACCGACGAGCACACCCTGCAATCAAAGGCACGACCCAATGTCTTCGTCATCGGCGACACCGCCAACCTCCCGACGTCGAAGGCCGGGTCGGTGACCCACTTCGAGGGCGAAGTCCTCGTAAAGAACATCCAGCGGTTCCTGGCCGGCGAAGAGCTCGAAGCCACATTCGACGGACACACCAACTGCTTCATCGAGACCGGCTTCGGCAAGGCGCTGCTCATCGACTTCAACTACGACACCGAACCTCTGCCGGGCCACTTCCCCGCTGATGTGGGTCTACCCCTGCTCAAGGAATCTCGCCTCAACCACCTGGGCAAGCTCATGTTCCAGTGGTTCTATTGGCACAGCCTCCTTCCGGGCCGCGACATCCCGGGCATCGACTCGGCCATGCCCGAGCACGGCAAGCACAAAGAACAGGTGCACCTATGACCACATCCACACGGAGGTGCTGACCATGCCTATCGCCACCTACGCCGGCAAGAGCGTGACCGTCAACGACGAGGGCTTCTTCGAGAACCCCGACGAGTGGAACGAAGAGATGGCCCCAGAGATCGCCCGGGGCGAGGGCATCGACAAACTCAGCGAGGACCACTGGCGCGTGATCAAGTTCATGCGGGCCGAATACGCCGAGAAGGGCACCGGACCCACCGTGCGGGTCCTCGGCAAGACCTCCGGCGTGTCGATCAAGGAGCTGTATCAGCTCTTCCCCAAAGGTCCGGCGAAGGTCGCCGCCAAAATCGCCGGCATCCCCAAGCCCCGCGGCTGCATCTGACCGGCCGGCGGAGCCTCGCGAGCGTTAGGAAAGGAATGACATCATGGGCGACTCCATCGAGAAGGTCTCCATCATCGTGTCAAAGGGTTCTCTCGAGGGCATCTACCCGCCGCTGATCATGGCGAACGGGGCGCGTGCCGAAGGCATCGAGGCGAACCTGTTCTTCACATTCTTCGGGCTCGACGCCATTCACAAGGCGCGCCACGAGCACATCAAGGTGGCGACCGTCGGCAACCCCGGCCTTCACCTAGCCACGATGGCAGGGGGCCTTCCCGGCGTCTCGTCAGTCATGACACACTACCTCGAGCGCAAAATGGAGAAGCTCGACATCCCATCGATCCCCGAGTTCATCGAGATGATCTCGGACACCGGGGCCGGGCTCTACGGATGCAAAGCCTCCTGCGACCTGTTCGAACTCACCAAAGACGACCTCATCGAGCAGGTGAAGGACATCATCACCGTCGGCGAGTTCTACGAAATGGCGGCCGGGGGTCACATCATCTTCACCTGATCCCTCGCAACGCGAGCAGAATTGCGAGATGCTGCCCACTCATGGAGAAAGGCTCTCGGGACACCATGGCATTGGTCAAGGAGGAAGGGCAGGACGTTGTGCAGATCGGGGGTGTCCGGTTGCCTCTCCTGGGCACGGGACGCATCTACGTGTGCGGCATCACCCCGTACGACACCACGCACCTGGGGCACGCCGCCACCTTCGTGTGGGCGGACATGGCCGGTCGGGTCCTCCGGTTGACCGGGCACCCAGTAGAGGTGTGTCGCAACATCACCGATGTCGACGACCACCTGCTGGTCCAGGCCAAGGTGGAGGGTGTGTCGTGGAAGTCGTTGGCGACTCAACAGTCCTATCGCTTCGAGCGCGACATGGATCTCCTGGGCATCGCTCATCCGGCGTTCGAACCTCGCAGCCATGACCACGTCGACGGCGTCATCGCCCTGGCGGTCGAACTTCTGGCCAGGGGACTCGCCTACGAACGCAACGGATCAGTCTACTTCCGGGGCGGTGAGATTCATCAGACGGTGGGACTGAGCCACGAGGAGGCGATGACGCTAGCGGCTGAACGCGGCGGACACCCCGACGACCCGAACAAAGACGATCCGCTCGACGCCGCCCTGTGGGTGCGCTCGATCGGTGACGAGCCAGCCTGGGCGAGTCCGTGGGGTCCGGGACGGCCCGGCTGGCACGCGGAGTGCACGGCCATGGCGCTCACGACCTTCGGTGCCACGGTCGACCTGCACGCCGGGGGCGCCGACCTGGCATTCCCGCACCACGCCTATGAAGCCGCCCAGGCTGAGGCCTTCACCGGGGTGCGGCCCTTCGCCCGGTCGTGGATGCACGTGGGCACCGTCATGGCGGGCGGCCAGAAGATGGCCAAGTCCACCGGCAACCTCGTGTTCGTCCACGACCTGCTCGAACGCTGGTCTGCGGTCGCCATCCGCTTCCTTATCCTTTCGCGACCATGGCACGAATCTTGGGAGTTCGACGAGTCCGGGCTCGATCGGGCCGAGAACGAGCTCGAAGAGCTTCGGGTCCTGGAGGCGAAGCCGGGCGGATCTGGCGCCGCGCATGAGGAGGTGAGACGGGCCCTGTTCGAGAACCTCGATCTCCCTTTGGCCCTGGCCGTCGCCAAGGAGGCGCACGGCGAGGTGCTGCGCAACCTCACCCGTCTGCTCGGCCTGCAGTACGTCGAACGCCTGTGGTGACCGGGGACGAAGAGAGCTGGGTGATTGATTCACCTGGCGGCAACGCAACAGTAGCGCTTCCGGAGGCGGAGTACCACGCGATCTTCCGAAAGGTCCCTCGGCTGACGGTGGAGGTCGTCATCTGCTCGGAGCTCGGCGTGCTGTTGGTCCGTCGGATCGGCGGCCCCTGCGATGGTCTGTGGAACCTCCCCGGCGGGACGGTCCGGTTTGCGGAACCTGCGACCGATGCCGTCCACCGAGTCGCGCTCGACGAGATCGGCGCCGACGTCACCATCGACGACTTTCTCGGCTACATCGAGTACCCGAGCCACACCCGACTGGGCCTCGATTGGCCCGTCGGCCTGGCCTTCCGCACCCACCGGGCCCCTCCCGAGGGCGATGGGTTGGCGATCTCGCCGGACCGGCTCGATTGGTTCACCCGGCTCCCCGACGAGATGCACGACGAGCAGCGAGCCTTCCTGCGGGCGCACCGCCTCGTCGGCTGAACGCCGCGATCACCTTTATCCCGTGACGACGCCGTCCAACGACCCAAGGGCCTTCTCCAGGCGCTGCGCAGTCTCCGCGGCAAGCTCTGCGAAGGCCGGATCGTCCATGAGCTGGCGGGGATCGGCGATCGAGACGGAGGTCCGGGGGCCCTCCCCGCGCAGCACGACGTTGCAGGGCAGCATCAGGGCGACTCTCGGATCGAGCTCCAGGGCCCGATGGGCGAGGGTCGGGTTGCAGGCCCCGAGAATCTTGAGCGGCGGACCCTTGACGCCGAGCTTCGCCTCGAAGGTGGCGGCCACATCGATCTCAGTGAGGACGCCGAAGCCCTGAACCGCCAGCGCGGCGCCCACCGCACCCTCGGCCCGGTCAATGGTCTGGTCGACGACCGTGTCGAATGAGCGCACCGGGTTT
>JARLGQ010000009.1 GCA_031292675.1 Acidimicrobiales bacterium | reverse complement strand
GAAGTCGCCGCATCGCTTCCGGGACATCGGGGCCAAGATCCCCAAGGGCATCCTGCTCGTGGGTCCTCCCGGGACCGGCAAGACGCTGCTGGCCCGCGCCGTCGCCGGTGAGGCGGGGGTGCCGTTCCTCTCGGTGAGCGGCTCGGACTTCATGGAGATGTTCGTCGGGGTCGGCGCCAGCCGGGTGCGCGACCTCTTCCAGACGGCGCGCAAGCAGGCCCCCGCCATCATCTTCGTGGACGAGATCGACTCCATCGGCCGCAAGAGGGGGGCCGGGCTCGGCGGCGGCCACGACGAGCGGGAGCAGACGCTCAACCAGATGCTCTCGGAGATGGACGGGTTCGATCCCGCCGAGGGCGTGGTCATCATGGCCGCCACCAACCGCCCCGACATCCTCGACCCCGCCCTGCTGCGACCGGGGCGGTTCGACCGCCAGATCGTCGTGCCCCTCCCCGATCTCGAGGAGCGCCTGCCGATCCTGAAGGTCCACTGCAAGGACAAGCGCATCGGCGAGAGCGTCGACCTCGAGCTCGTGGCGCGCGGCACCCCGGGGATGAGCGGGGCCGACCTCGCCAACCTGGTCAACGAGGCGGCCCTGCACGCCGTGCGACGGGGCTCGCACCAAGTCGACCAGCAGGACTTCGAGGCCGCGCGCGACCGCGTGCTCATGGGGCAGCGACGCGAGAGCCTGGTGCTGTCGGAGCCCGAAAAAGAGCGCGTCGCCTTCCACGAAGGCGGTCACGCCGTGCTCGCCTACGTGCTCGAGCATGCCGACCCCGTCCACAAGGTCACGATCCTGCCCACAGGGCTGGCCCTGGGCGTGACCCAGCAGCTCCCCATCGAGGAGCGCCATATCTACCCGCGGGACGTGATCGAGGACTCGCTCGCCGTGCGCATGGGCGGACGCGCCGCCGAGCTGCTCGTCTACGGCGACCTGTCCACCGGTGCCAGCAACGACCTGGTCGGCAACACCGAGCTGGCGCGCAAGATGGTGCGCGAATGGGGCATGAGCGAGGAGCTCGGGCCCATGGCGTGGGGATCGCAGGGCATGGTCTTCCTGGGCGAGGATCTGCTCCATTCGCGCGACTACTCCGAGGACACGGCTCGGGTCGTGGACGCCGAGATCGCCCGGATCCTCCGCCAGCAGGAGGAGCGGGCCATCGAGCTCTTGAGCCGGCACCGCGGCGGTCTCGACGCGGTGGCGCGGGCCCTGCTCGAACGCGAGACGCTCGACGGGAGCGAGGTCGGCAAGCTCGTCGACACCGCCTACGGCCGGCCGGTCCACGACGCGGCGGTCATGGCGTCCCACTTCACCACCACCAACGGCTCCGCCACCAAGCCCGAGGCCGGTCTGTCGGGCAACGGCGCCGAGTCGGAGATCCCGGTGACCGAAGCCGAGCCCACGGGCTCGACCACCCCCGCCGACTGACTCCTCGGCCTCATCGGCACCAGCCCGCCGACCGGGCCCGACCGGCTCGGTGCCCGGGTGCCGAGGTGCGGACCGGGCTAGGACGCGGTGAACGCCGGCACGACCACGACACCCGGCGCCGCCACGGGCAACGCGTCGAGCTCGACCGCCACGGGCTGATCGGCTCGGACCTCGAAGGGAGCCGACGCGAAGGGCAGGCCGGGGCTGGGCCCGAGGACGAGCGGCGATCCCGGCTCCACGCTGCGGACGGGCTGGCCCGGGATGGCACCCCCGCTCGGGGTGGTGAGCCGGACCGTGGCCGGCCGGGGCCCCACATCGACCACCGCCAGTGCCCACGCCTGGGAGCCCGGGGCCACGATGCCGGGCACGAGCCAGCGTCGGCTCGCTCCGGGCACGCCGGGCACGTCCCCGACCTCGGGGGTGGGGGCGGGAGAGCCCGACGGCGCCGTCACCTCGCGGCTCACGACGATCCCGGCCCCTCTGCTCGTGAAGACGAGGGCGTAGGGGGTGCCGGCGGGGATGCGGGTCACGTTCCCCGCCGTCAACGTGGCCAGCGACCTGGCGGGGACCCGCATCGTCAGCGGCTCCGCCCCCGCTCCCTGGGACAGCTCGACGGCGACAGAGACGACGGCCGGGTCCGGGGTGGGGTTCAGGACGTGGAAGACCACGCTGCCCCCCGGGATCTCGGTGCTCTGGGGGAACACCCACTCGGGAGCCGTGGCCGGGCTGCCCAGGGTGAGCGAGACTCCCCCGTCGCCCGGCGTCCCCACCGACTCCAGCTCGCTGGCGACGACGCCTCCCGACAGCGCCGTGACCTCGGTGGCGATGGAGGCGTCGTCAGGGGCGTGGTCACCGATGTTCTCAGTGACCAGGGTCCCCGGAGGGACGTCGATGCCCTGGTAGGCGGCGGGTGCCAGGTAGCCCGCCGTGGACGACACCAGGGACACGTCGACCACGGAGTCCGTGGCGGTGGGATTGAACAGGGACAGGACCAACCCGCCCCCCACCGCGGTGGCTCCGTGCGCGAAGTACCAGTCGGGGGCGGTCGACGGCGCGCACGGCGCCATGCCCCATCCGAGCGGGCTCTGGACCACCTCCGACACGGCCACGCCACCCCCGTCGAGGACGACGGCCGCTGCCACCAGCCCTGACGACCCGAGCTGGGCGGCGCCCACCGTCACCTGGCCGTCTGCGGGCACGCTCAGCGCCACGGTGTGCGCCCCGGCCCACGGGGTCGGTTCGGGGGCGGTCGACGCCGTGACCGCGCTCAGAGTTCCGTGGACCGGCCGGATGCCGGTGTTGGTGAGCACGATCGTGGCGGGCGCTCCCCCTTGGGCCCCGCTCCCTCCCGCGCAGAACCACGCCGAGGACTCGGTGGCGACGGGAGAGGCCACCCTGAGCGTCGACAGCGCGTCGAGGGCCGGTGCCGGCCTCGGGGCCGTCCGGGCCACGAGCCGGTCGGCGATCCCGATGACGACCAGGAGCAGCACGAGAAGGGCGAGCATGAGCGCTCGCCGCACGGGAACGTTCACGGCGCCACCTGCGTCATCGAGTCGGATTCCTCGGGGCTCGCCACCAGGAGCGGGGCCGCCGGGACCGGAACCGGCCCGCTGCCGCCCCGTCGGCGCCGTCGCCTGCCCTCCCGACCCACGGGGCCCCACCACCAGTCGAGCCACCACCGCCGGCCGGCCAGCGCGGCCGCCACGGCGATCCAGGCGGCGGTCTCCACTCCGATCTCGAGCCCATGGGACCACGACCCCACGAAGGCGACGGTGACGGGCCCCGGCCTGGGCACCTGGAACGTCGCCGCGTAGCCGAAGGAGGTCGATGCGTGGTCGAGGGTGCCGCCGGGGCCCGTGAGCCGCCAGGCGTCGGAAGGGGCCACCGGGGCCAGGACGGTTCCCGCCGCCACCCGGCCGCTGACGCTGGTGGCGCCCGGCGAG
>JARLGQ010000008.1 GCA_031292675.1 Acidimicrobiales bacterium | reverse complement strand
TGGGTACGAAATGGGCGCCCCGCTTCGTGCGCGTCACCGACCACATCCCACTCACCGGCTCCGGCAAGGTCGACAAGCGCCCCCTTCGACGCCAGCACTGGAAGACCACCGACCCCCTGTGGTGGCGGCCCCCGACGCCCCGGGGGGGCGCCGTCGCCGCGTACCGCCTCCTGACTCCCGACGACGTCGCCGTGCTTGAGGACGAGTTCGACGCCCATGGCCGCAGGGCTCTCCTCGAGATGTGACGCACGAGACGCGCCGGCCGGTGTCCCCGGCACGCTCTCGTGCCCTCTCGGCGCGTCGCCTACAGTCAGTCGCAACCCCGGGTCGCGACGTGCGAGCCGGTGAGCGCCTGAGTGCCCGGCGAGGCCGGGTGCCCGCAGAAGCTCATGCTCGGAGAAGCCGAGGGCGCGGAGGAGGAGGACTGTCATGGGACTCATGGACAAGGTGAAGTCGCAGGCGACACAGCTGGCCGAGAAGGCCCAGCAGGCGGGCCAGGCCGGCCAGGCGAAGCTCGTCGAGGTCCAGGCCAAGCGCAAGGGCGACGCCCTGCTGCTCGAGCTGGGGGGCATCACCTACACCCAGCGCGTGGGGCGGGCCGGCGCCGGCGCCGAGGCGCGGGCCACCGAGCTGGTCGGCCTGGTCCAGGCGCACGAGGCCGAGCACGGGCCCGTGTCGGTGACCTCCGCCAACGCGGCGGTGGCCGAGTCGACCGGCGTGGTCGACCCCGGCGCGACTGCCCCTGCCCCGGCGGCCGCCCCCCCGACGACCTCGGCCGGTCCCATCCCCAAGGCCCAGTACGGCACGGGCGAGAGCTGAGGCGGATCGTTGGGTTGGGAGTTCTCCACCGATCCCGAGTTCCAGGCCAAGCTCGACTGGACCGACGCCTTCGTCCGTGACGAGGTCGAGCCCCTCGACCTGTTGTGGGGTGACCGCACCTTCCATCCGCTCGACGACAAGCTCCGCAAGATCGTCGATCCCCTGAAGCAACAGGTGCGCGACCAGAAGCTGTGGGCCTGCCATCTCGGGCCCGAGCTCGGTGGCGAGGGATACGGCCAGGTGAAGCTGTCGCTCATGAACGAGATCCTGGGCCGGAGCCGGTGGGCTCCCATCATCTTCGGGTGCCAGGCCCCCGACACCGGCAACGCCGAGATCATCGCCCACTACGGCACCGACGAGCAGAAGGAGCGCTACCTGCGCCCGTTGCTCGACGGTGAGATCTTCTCGTCGTACTCGATGACCGAGCCCCAAGGTGGGTCCGACCCCACGCGCTTCGAGACCCGGGCCCGGCGTGACGGGGACGAATGGGTCATCGACGGATGGAAGTTCTTCTCGTCCAACGCCAGGACGTCGGCGTTTCTCATCGTGATGGCGGTGACCGATCCCGACGTGAGCGCGTACCAGGGGATGTCGATGTTCCTGGTGCCCACCGATACCCCCGGCGTCGACATCGTGCGCAACGTCGGGCTCATGGGTGAGCACTTCGGCGACGGGCACGAGGGGATGCACGCCCTCATCCACTACGACGGGGTGCGGGTGCCCGCCGAGAGCCTCCTCGGCGGGGAGGGCCAGGCCTTCGCCATCGCCCAGACCCGACTGGGCGGGGGGCGCATCCACCACGCCATGCGCACGGTGGGGGTGTGCCAGAAGGCCATCGACATGATGTGCGAGCGGGCCCTGTCGCGTCACACCCAGGGCAGCATCCTGGCCGACAAGCAGAGTGTCCAGAACTACATCGCCGACTCCTACGCCCAGCTCATGCAGTTCCGGCTCTTCGTCTTGTACGTGGCGTGGGAGATCGACCGGTACCAGGACTACCGCAAGGTCCGTCACGACATCGCGGCCGTGAAGGTGCTCACCGCGCAGGTGCTGCACGACATCGTGCAGCGCTCCATCCAGGTCCACGGCGCGCTCGGGGTCTCCAACGAGATGCCCCTCGGTGGCTACTGGATGATGGTGCCCGTCATGGGCCTGGTGGACGGCCCGAGCGAGGTGCACCGTGTCACCGTGGCCCGCCAGGTCCTGAAGCGCTACTCCGCCGCGCCCGGCGCATGGCCGACCGAGCACCTCCCCGAGAAGCTGGCCGCGGCGCGCCAGAAGTTCGCCGAGCACCTCGAACACGAGGTCGCCAACCAGTGACCGCCGCCGCCATCCCCGTGGGGACTGGGCCCGAAGACGACACGGTCGACGACCCTGCTGTCGACGACCCTGCTGTCGACGACACCGCGCGCACGCGTGGACTGGTCGACCTCGAGCGCCTGCAAAAGTTCTTCGACGACAACGGCCTTCCCGGGTCCGGTGAGCCGGTCGAGGCGACGTTCATCACGGGCGGCGCCTCCAACGAGCTGTTCGAGATCCGCCGGGGCGGGCACCGTATGGCGCTGCGCCGTCCGCCGCGCATCGTCCCCGCCGGGCGCAACGAGACCATGCTGCGCGAGTACCGGCTGCTGGCCGCGCTGGCCGACACCGACGTCCCCCACGCCCGGGCCGTGGCGGTGTGCGACGACCCCGCCCTCATGGGTGGCTGCTTCTACCTGATGGAGTACGTCGACGGCTGGTCGCCCATGGGTGGCGGAGGCTGGCCGCCGCCGTTCGACACCGAGCTCGAAGCCCGCCGGGGACTGGCCTTCCAGCTCGTCGACGGCATCGCCAAGCTGGCGCGGGTCGACTGGCGGGCGCGGGGTCTGGAGGGATTCGGCCGTCCCGACGGCTTCCACGAGCGCCAGGTCGACCGGTGGATGAGCCATCTCGCCGCCGTGCAGTTCCGCGACATCCCCGGGCTCGACGCCGCGGCCCAGTGGCTGCGCGCCCATCAGCCCCGGAACTACGTGCCCGGGATCATGCACGGCGACTACCAATTCGCCAACGTCATGTTCCGCCACGGCGCGCCGGCACGCCTCGCGGCCATCGTGGACTGGGAGATGGCGACGGTGGGCGACCCCCTCCTCGACCTCGGTTGGGTCATCCAGGGATGGCTCGACGAAGACGAGGATCGCACCACGGGCAGCTACGTCGACTACACGGGCATGCCGTCGCGCACCGAGCTCCTCGACTACTACTCGCGCCAGAGCGGGCGCGACACCGACGAGATCGACTACTACGTGATCCTGGCCCGCTTCAAGCTGGCGGTGGTCCTCGAAGCCGGCTACGCGCGCGTCGTGCAGGGAACCACCGACAACCCGAAGATGGAAGCGTTCGGCGACGTCGTGCTCGACCTGGCCGTGAGGGCGGCGGACCTCGCCTCGACGACGTCACTTCGCTGAGGGTACGCATGTCGGTGGCTCGGGACCGGTTCGACCTCACCGGCAAGGTGGCGCTCGTGACCGGCGGCAGCCGGGGGCTGGGACGGGCCATGGCGCTGGGTTTCGCCGAGGCCGGAGCCGATGTCGTGGTCACCAGTCGCAAGCTCGATGCGTGCCGGGCGGTGGCCGGCGACATCGAGGCGATGGGTCGGCGGGCGCTGGCCCGGGCGTGCAACGTGTCGAACTGGGACGAGCTCGAGCCGCTGGCCGAGGCCGCCTACGAGGCCTTCGGCCGCGTCGACGTCCTCGTCAACAACGCCGGCATGTCCCTGCTCTACGGGGACGTGACCGAGGTCACCGAGGCCATGTGGGACAAGGTGGTGAACCTCAACCTGAAAGGCGTGTTTCGGCTCACGGCGCTGGTGGGCAGTCGGATGGTGCGCCACGGAGGGGGATCGGTGATCAACGTCTCGAGCGTGGGGTCGATCCGCCCCACTCCCGAGATCCTGCCCTACGCGGCCGCCAAGGCGGGGGTGAATTCCCTGACGGCAGGGTTCGCGCTGGCGCTGGGGCCGTCGGTGCGGGTCAACTGCATCATGGCGGGGCCGTTCTTGACCGACGTGACCAAGGCCTGGGACGAAGCCGTCCTCGAGACGGGCCCGCAACGCCATGCGCTGAAGCGCTTCGGCGATCCCGACGAGGTGGTCGGCGCGGCGCTGTACTTCGCCAGCGACGCGTCGAGCTTCACGACGGGACAGGTCCTGCGCGTCGACGGCGGCATCCCCTGACGGGACCGGCTCAGGACTGACCGGGGTCGCCCCCGCTCGTCGCCGACTCGAGGCGCTCGAGCAGGGGGAGCTGCCCGGCCAGCAGCTTGGTGCGGGCCTCGTCCATGGAGAACCACGCTGCCTTGTCGACCTCGGGGAACGTGCGCTGCTCGCCCGAACGGGGAGGCCACTCCATCTCGAAGGTGTTGCTCGTCGTGGCACGCGCGTCGATGTCACCCCGCACGGCCCACGCCCGGACGCGCTTTCCTCCCGCCTGCCGCACCTCCCCCAGATCGAGGCGCGGCCCGGGCGGAGCGCGCTGTCCGAGCTCCTCGGCGAACTCCAACTCGGCCCGGGCGGCGGGATCGTCGCCTTCGCCGTACTCGCCCTTGGGGATCGACCACGCGCCGGCGTCCTTGGTCGCCCAGAAGGGGCCTCCGGGATGCACGAGAAGGACCTCGACGCCGCCCTCGGAGCTCCGGCGGTACAGGAGCAGCCCTGCGCTCACTCTGGGCACCCGCACTCCACTCTCTGTCGCCACCGCGGGACGGAGACTCCGCCCAGCCCGCCGAAGCACTTGTGTTTGAAACACCACATGGCGTCGTAACCCCAGGGTGAGAGGGCTGTCGTTGCCGCCGTGCATCATAGGCGCCGACCGGCCGTCGAAAACGATTGGCACTGTTCCTCTCGGTTCACTACGGTCGCCCTCGGATGCCCTGCCGGGCGGCGGAGCAGCGGAGGATACGGACAGCGTCATCGTTCGCGCGCCGCGACGTCACGTCGTCAGGCAGCTGACCGCAGCGACTGCGCGCATCACCGAACCGACCATGAGCCGCGAACCCGTTCCCCCCTACGCGAACCGTGCAGCGCGACGACAGAACGCCCGTCGCCCCGCCAGCCGCACGATCGCGCGCTTCGGCCTGATGGTGTCGCTCCCCGGGGCCACCGTCCTGGCCGCCACGGCGGGCCCCACCGCGGTGGCCGCCGCCGGCAGCCGCCACAGCCACAACGGGCCCCCCGCACCGCGCCCCACCCGCAAGGAATCGCCCCTCGTGGCCATGAAGCGGATCATCGAGGCGGAACAGGCCGCCACGACCACCACCTCCACGACGACTCCGCCGCCGCCCTCTCCCACCACGATCCCGGCGCCACCGGTCGCCGCCGTCGC
>JARLGQ010000113.1 GCA_031292675.1 Acidimicrobiales bacterium | reverse complement strand
GCGCTGCGGTGGATCACACGGGCGCTGCAGATGCTCGAAGGCGTACAAGGCATCGAGGCTCAGCGTCAGCGCGCCCACCTGCTCGCCTGGTACGGAAGGTTCTGCCAGGAAGAGGGTCGTCATGCCCGTGCCATCAAGTGGTGCCGCCGGGCCGTGGCCGAGGCCGAGCTCGCCGACGAGAAGGAGGCGCTCGCCAACGCGCTGTGGGTCCTGGACTGGGCCCAGATGGACCTGGGCAAGCTCGAGGAGCCGGCCAACTGGCGCCGGGCACTGGCGTTGTTCGAGGAGCTCGGTGACCTCCACGGACAAGCCACCGCATTGAACTCGTTGGGGATCTTCGCCTACTTCCGAGGAGAGTGGGACCAGGCCCTCGACCTCTACCTCCGGGCCCAGCAGAAGGCGCGCCGGTCGGGCAACGCGGTGCAACTGGCGGCTTACGAGAACAATGTGGCGGAGATCATGCTTGACCAGGGTCGCATCGACGAAGCCGAGCGACTCTTCGAATCGGCCTTGCGCACCTACCGCGCCGGGGGGTTTCGCTCGGGGGCGGCCCACCAGAACTGCAATCTGGCCCGCGTGGCAACGTGTCGGGGCCGATACGACGAGGCGATGCGTCTCTTCGAGTTGTCGCGCCAGGAGGCCGAAGCGATCGGCGGCCACGTCGAGTCCCTCGAGGCCGGGGCCAGGTGGTCGGAGTGCCTGCTTCTCGCCGGCGATACCCGAGCAGCCCGAACGCTGGCAGAGAGCGAGCTCGAGCGGGCCCGGGGACTCGGAGGCGTGGCCCCCCAGACGCCGCTTCTTCTCCGTGTGTGTGGCGTCGCCTTGGCCCGCGACGGCGATGGTGATGGGGCGCGTCGCATGCTCGAGCAGAGCCTGTCGGCGGCGCGGGTCCGCCACGCCGACTACGAAATCGCCCTCACGTTGCGGGTGATGGCTGCTCTGCACTTCGACGACAACGGGCGCGCCCCGAGCGACGTGGCGCAAGTCAGCAGCCGCATCCTGGATGCGCTCGGAGTGGTCTGGGTGCCGGACCTGTTCGCACCGGCGGCACGGGGTCTGATCGCGACCTAAGACGCGGCGAGGCCCGATTGCCTCACGGGCAGCGGTGGTTTAATCTCCCTGCCCAAACGGGCCATTGCGGGGGGTCATGTCATGCGTCGAGCGACGAGAGTGCTGGTTTCACTACTTTGTGTGGCACTTATTGCGGGCCTGGCGGTCACATTCTCGGGCGCTTCGGGCGCCACACCGTCGCCGCTGTGTCCGGCCATCAACGGGGTGAGTGGAGGCGTCCAGGGGTGTGCGTACGTAGTCACCGTCGGCGCCGGCGGCACGGTGAGCGTGACCGGGAGCCCGGGCCCCTTCGACGGCCAGGAGGACACCGCCTACGGCGTGGTCAACAACTCGGGGGGGACGCTCTTGAGTGTGGCGCTCAGCGGCCCGGATGTGTTCGGTTTCGACGGAGACGGCCTGTGCACCTACGCGCCCGCTGACTGCAGCACCTCCGATGCCAGCAACAGCGGCTACGGCGGTCCGGGGACTTCCTTCACGGTCACCGACGCCAACACCGGGTCGGTGAGTTTCCCACCCGGCGGCTTGGCCGCGGGGAGCGGGACCTACTTCTCCCTGGAGGGACCGGGGGCCGCCGCCACCGGTGCCACCGTCGTCACGGCGACGCCGATCTCGGGCGTCGAAGGGGCACCGCTCAGCGCGACGGTGGCGACGATCACCTCCACCAGTACCGCCACGGCCGGGCAATTCGCGGCCACCATCAACTGGGGTGACACCTTCTCGACGTCAGGCACCGTCGGCGGCCCCACCGGGGGACCCTTCACCGTGACCGGGGGACACACCTACACCGAGGAGGGTGCCCCCACACCGACGGTGACCGTCACCGACTCGACCCTGACCTCGCCCGACAATGTCGCCGTCGCGAGCGGCTCGGCCACCATCACCGACGCCGCCCTGTCGGCCTTCCCGGCCCCCCTGGCGCCGCTGACGACGGGAGTGGCCTCCCCGGCCATGACCGTGGCCACTTTCACCGATGCCAATCCGTCCGCCACGGCCTCGGACTTCACCGCCACCACCGCCTGGGGTGATGGCGACACCAACCCGGAAACGGTGACAGGCCCCGTCGAAGGGGTCTTCACGGTGACCGATGCCGGCGGCCACGCCTACGCCACCCACGGGACCGGGACATTCAACCCCGTGGTGACCATCCTCGATGACGGCGGGTCGACGGTCAAGGCCACCGATACCGTGGCGGTTGCCGACGCCGTCATCCCCTGCACGAGCGGGTCGTGCAACGGCAGCCTGAATACATCCACGTTGAACCTTCAGGCCTCCACCACCACGACGGGCTCAGGCGACGTGCTCTTCTCGACCAACCCCGACACCGGCGCCAACACCCTCGACTGCGGCGACGGATTCCGTCATGAGCCGAGCGTGATCAGCGAGAGCGATACTCTCGTCCCGGGTTCGAGCAGCATCACCGAGACGGACACCTTCAAAGCGGCCAACGGGACGAAGGGGAAGGGAATCCAGGGCCTCCTCTTCTGGGTCTGCTTCCGTACGAGCCAGCCCAGCCAGACGTTCAAGGACCTCTTCGGCAAGACGACAAACCAGGGGTTGCTGCCGATCTGCAACCCGCTCCACGTGGGTGCGGGCCCATGTGTGAATTACATCGTCCCTGCCGCCGGCGGCAACATCGTCGAGAAGCTGACCTATCCAGTCGGCGATCCCACGCACCACTAGCCCTTCCGCCACTCGGAGGCGGGAACTGCGCTCCACGTCGAACACATGAGTGGCACCGCCGAGCTTCGTCCCGTCCAGCCTGAGACGTCGAGGGTGGCCGATCTCAGCCGGATCTCCCTCGACATTGTGGGTCTGCGCCGAAGAAAGGCCTCGGTTCATGTGCGCCGTTCCATCCAGCGCCCGGGTTCAGAAATCGAGACGAATCCGAATCGACCGTAGAGACCCTGGGCGTCACGGGTGCCCCGCACGAGAAGGGGCACATCCTGCACGGCGGGGTGTGCCATGGCCGACGACACCAGGAACTTGCCAAGACCCTGCCCCCTGCAGTTGCGGTCGACGAAGACGTCACAGAGCCATCCGAAGGTGGCGGTATCGGTGACCCAACGACACACCGCAACCTGGGTACCGTCGGGGGCGTAGCAGCCCAGGGTGATCGAACCCTCCACGGATTGGCGCACGGCCTCCATGGAGCGACCCGTCGCCCAATAGCTCTCTTCGCACAACCAGTGATGAATTCGGTCCAAGTCGAGCAACTGGGGGTCATCTGTGACCCGATGACCGTCGTCCCGTCTCCACTCCACGGTGTGAGCGTAGGGCCACACACTCCGCCGGGCTGACTTGGCAAGTGGAGAGGACCGCTTGGACAAGAGGAGACCATGGTCGTGAACGTAACGTAAACGACGTGTGACGGTTACGTTGCCGGGATTGCGAGTTCCCTGTTGGGCGGGCCGTCGGCCGCTGATCCGCGTAGTGTTGGTCGGTCATGCGGGCTCGGGCGGTGTTGGCATCGGCTTCCCGCGGGGAGCGCGTGGTCGGGCTGGCTGTGGTCTCCGGGGTCGTGGTGGGCCTCGCCTCGCTCCTGGTCGGCCCCAAGAGAGGTGACGTCCGGGTGGACGTGGCCCTGGCCAGCATGGCGGCCTTCCTCTTCGGTGTCCTTCTGGCCTTCACGATCGTCCGAACGCGTGAGCGCCTGGCTCTTGTGCACGACCTGGTGGCGAAGGGCAATGCCTCCCTCTTCTCCATCCACCAATTGATAGCTGTATTCGGCGAGAGCGACCGCACTCGCGTCCGTGCCCTCATCGACCGCCATCTCACCGACCAGATCGACTACCGGCTGGTCGACTACCACGCAGCCTCACCCTCATACCTCCAGCTCTTGGAGGCCGTCTACGCCCTCGAGCCCGCCACCCGCCAGGAGGAAGTCGTCTACAAGGAGTTGGTCCAGCTCGGTGTGGACATGGGTGAATTCCGGGCACTGATCGAGGCCGCGACAGGACAGGCCATGTCACCGATCGAATGGTTCGGCCTCCTCCTTCTGCTCCTCCTGCTGCTCGGGCTGATTGCGGTGCTGCCGGGCGGCACCCCGTTGGGTGCCCTGGTCGCCGGCGTGCTGGCCGGCACTCTGGTCACCCTGATGACGCTCCTACGCAGACTGGATCTACTGCGCTGGCACGAGCGGGTCACGATCTGGGAGCCCACCACGCGACTCTTCCGACACATGGGCCACGATCCGTATGTTCCTCGGGAGGTGATCGACAGCGGTCGCTACCACCCCAAGGGCCGCATCCGCGTCGTGGACTACCCCGACCCCTATCCGATCCGAACCACGAAGATCATCAGCGTCGAAGATCTCGACGACCAGAGTCGCCGCGGCCCGGCGCCGGCCCCCTCGACGGCCAACCGCGCTCCTCTTCGCGCCCCTGGCTCCGGTCTCTGGATGGGCCCTGTGTCGACAAACAGCCGACTCGACGGTTCGCCAGGCTCTGAGGTGTAGCCCAGACACATTGCGATTATCGGGAGCAGACGCCCTGGGAAACACAGGCGTACGGCTCGAATCGTTTCACGCCGAGGGGACCGGCACGGTCGCTCTACCAGCGGTCAGCGACAGACACCACTTGAAGACATACAACTGAACGGCATTTTGGTGCGTCTTCGATCCAACGAGCCCCGAGACGCAACGCCCGACGAGCCTTGCCAAGGCCATTGCCCGGCCAGACCGATTTGGACGCCCATCATGGACCCATGGTGGCGGGATTCGGGGCGTAGCAGGCACGAGCTCTGCATCGGGATCGTCAATATCGACGAGGCGCGAGGCCAGACGTTTCTCTTAGATTCACCTTGCTGGGGCGTTCCGGTTGGATTCGGCTCACCCACAATGCAAGGTTTGAGTTGGGTTGAATGACTCGTCTGTAGACCTCACAAATCGGTGGTGGCAACGATGCGTCCGTTCAGACACGAGAAGTCCGTGGTCACTCTCAGCTACGACGGAAGCCCTGATGATTGGCATCCGCCCACGGTCCCGGTCACGCCCCCTGCGGCTGCCCCGGCCATACCTGCGGCTTGGTATCCCGATCCGGCCGACTCCAGCAGTTTCCGATACTGGGACGGTGTCGCATGGTCCAGGCTGACGAAACCCTTCCCTCCGCCCACGCCAGTGCAGATCAGCGAAGTCCTCAGCGCACTGTCTGATGAGGCCGACGGTCCGGTCGATCACGGAGATCCCGTTGGTCAATGGGCCAGAGAGGCCGACAAGGCCGTAGCGACAGCAGGGACAGCCGGTACTGCTGCTGCCTGGCAGAGCGCGGCACAAGCCGCCGTTGTGGTGGCGGATATCGCGCAAACAATGCGGGTGACGACTTACGCGCATGAGATTGTCGGGCAACTGGCCGTGGCTTTCGAGGAAGCGGCGGAAGAAGCCCAGGTGGCCCAGCAGGCGGTCGACGATGCGTTGCGAATGGCCGAGCACACGACCCAGGCTGCTCAAGAAGCAGCCCAAGCAGCCCAAGTCGCATTTGAAACAGCCGCCGACGCCAGGCAGAAGGCTGAGCAAGCGGCCCAAGAAGCGCCGGAAGCCCTGGAATCGGCCGAGCGCGCCGCCCAGGCGCTGGCCCAGGCCAAGGCTACGGCGGATCAGCTTGATCAGCTCGTCATAAAGGCGCGAGAAGCCAATACACCGGAGGCTTGGAGCCAAGCCTTGCAACTCGCCACTGAAGCATGCGGCGACGGAGAAGTCCCACACATCGTGTCGACTCGCCCCGCGAGGAGTGAGCCAGATACACAGATGTGACCAAGCCAAGAACGGGATGTGCATGCACCCCGGATGATCAGGAAGCGCTATGGCCACGGCAGCGCCGGCGTGAGACCATATAGCGGTGTTCGAGCGCTTCACCGACAGAGCCCGTCGAGTCTTGGTGCTCGCGCAAGAGGAGTCGCGTCTGCTGAACCACAACCACATCGGCACCGAGCACATCTTGCTCGGTCTTGTCGGCGAAGGGAGGGGTGTCGCCGCCAAGGCCCTAACGCAGATGGGTGTTTCCTTGGACGTGGCACGTCAGAAGGTGGTCGAGGTCGTCGGACAGTTCGGCACAGAAGCGACTGGTTCGCCGCCCTTCACTCCACGTGCCAAGAAGGTGCTCGAACTGTCCCTGCGTGAGGCACTGCAGCTCGATCACAACTACATCGGCACCGAACATCTCCTTCTCGGACTGGTGCGTGAAGGTGAGGGCGTAGGTGCTCGGGTACTGCTGAGCGTGGGCGTCGATCCAGACACCGTCCGGCAGACAGTGATGCAACTGCTGGCGGGCCAGGTCGAGCCCGAGGCAGCCAGTTCCAGCGAGGCCGTTGAAATGACGTCAGGCGGCTGGATTGCAAGAGGAGGCAGTCGGAGACGAGCCAGAGACCTCAGGTGCTCGTTTTGCGGGCGACAGCCGTCAGAGGTGGGAAGGCTCATCGCCGGTCAAGATGCGTATATCTGTGAGCACTGCATCGACGAGTTCTCCAAGGACATGCCCGCGACCGGAAACGGAGATGGTGTCGATGAGTGATGTGTCGCAGGGGCCTGGTTGGTGGCTGGCATCTGACAGCAAGTGGTATCCGCCCGAGCTTCATCCAAGTCGCCTCTCGGCTCCTTCGACTCGTCCCGCAATACACAAGGTCACAGGCGTGTTTCGCAACGCTGACCACACGATGAAGGTTCCCGCGGGCGGCATCGTCTTCCAAGAAGGCGAGGTGGGCGAAGAGATGTTCGGCGTCATCGAAGGCCAAATCCAGCTTCAGACTACGGACCGGGTCATCGCCATCCTCGGTCCCGACGAAGTCTTCGGAGAGATGGCGCTCATTGACTCCTCGCCGCGCATGGCGACTGCGGTAGCCCTCTCCGACAGCGTGTTGGCGGTCCTGAACCGACACCGGTTTCTCTTCTTGGTCCACGAGACACCCACATTTTCGATTTCGGTGATGGCGACCATGGCCGATCGGCTCCGGGAACATTGGCATCCGGCTCCGGGAGGCCATGACCAGCCTTGACATCCAGGGTCCCGGCATCACATACCCCGGAGGCGACTCCGATGGTTAGCCGAGGGCGAATATCGAGAAGGACAGAGCCAGGGCGCTACGAGTGGATGAGCGGAATCGATGTTCGCAGACGGGTTTGATCGACTTGCAGTCGAGGAAACCGGGCGTGTGCAGAGCGAACACGACTGACCCCTACGCGGCTTCCGAGAGCCATCCAGGCTGCGGCACTACGCGGGGCGTCTGAACAGCATGACCTCGGAGTCCGCTCGTTCAGTCCGCTGCACAAGCTCCCAGCCGAGGTCTTGACGAGCGCGGACCACCGCCTCGACTGTGGCGTCGACACCCTCTTCGTCGGAGGAGTTTTCAGTTGGCAGCAAGGTAAGTCCATACCATGTCGTCACAACGTGTCATCGTACCCGTCCCCGTCAGAAGTGACCCAGCCTCTTGACCTGGGAGGCTTCGCCTTTCCGAGTCCTGACCAGCACCTTTCACGGAGAGATGGCGCCGAGGTTTCATGTGCCGGTTTCCTTCCTGTACCGAGGTGTTCACCTGGTACCGCTACTTTGATTTCCGTGGCACTTCAGCAACCGTCGGTCCAGCTGGGCCTAGTCGCCCCTGATAGTGCAGTAAAGCCACGTAAAAGGGTTTCTGCACCGATCACGGCGCGACGAACGGTCCTCTACATCGGTGCCGACCCTGGTTGTCGCGTGACACTGGCGCGAATCGTCCGGCGGCTGGATCGCGTGCAGTTCGTGGTGGCCCAGACTGGCCGTGAGGCTCGGCTGATGGCTGGCCTGCTCACACCGAGTTTGATCCTGCTCGATACACAGTTATCCGATTGCCACGCTCAGGACCTCATGGTGTTCTTAGGACGAGCCGTCCGGCGCACCGCTTTACCGTTGGCGGTTCTTTCAGGCGACGAGACCGACAGGATTACGTTCATCCGTGCCGGAGCCGTGGCGTGGATAACGAAGCCTCTGAGGATTGCGGAAGTCGAGCGTTCGGTCACCACATTGCTCGACCTGTTCTCGTCTCGGTGACGAACACCACGTTTCAACGGGTTCGACTGAAGCGAGCGACCCAGACGCCTGGTGCTGTTTCACGCCAATCGACGCTTGGCGCCATTTCCTCGACGACGTCCATCGCTTCCTCTAAGGACTGACAGGGGACCGCAGGATCACGTCCGATCACGGTGCAGGTGTGGTCGACACACTCGATGACGACGACGGTAGGTCTCTTTCGAGTGCTGGTTGGCTTCCGTGCGATGCGGGCGTTGCGCGGCCGCCTCGATGCGACAGTCGCCACTGGGTCAGGCCCCATGTAGTCATGGTCGACACGACGATGACGAACTTGAGCACCTACTACTCCTTGTGGGCAATCGCCGCAGTGTGTAGCTATCTGGGCGGCTTTGACACACGCATTCTTCACACTACAGTCACGCGTTGTTCACCGACAGGCTGTTTGCAATGACGCGACGATCAGTTCACCGTGCGTCTTCGTGCCCAGAACCAGCGGCGGGCTCATGGTTTCACTGGGCAACCAAGACCCGGCGAGGGTATTCGCTTCGTCGACGTGTGGGAGAGCCGGGGCGCGTACGAAGTGTTCGCGCACATGTGTCGTCCGGTGTTCCGAGAGGCGGGTCGAAAACGTCAGCGGGATAGTGAATGGCTCAGACACCGCGCAACGCCGGTGGTGATACAGAATCGGGCCGGCCGGAGAGGTAGCGGACGCCTCGTCGGAATACAGTGGCCGAGGTGCAATCGAGCGACGGCGACGTGGAGGAGTTCCTCGCTCGACCGCTGACGGCACACCTGGCCACCCACGGACCCCACGTTCGCCCTGTCTGGTTCTTGTGGGAGGATCACGCCTTTTGGATTCTGACTGGGCCGTGGTCGACCGTCCTGCGAGATGTGGACCGTGACCCTCGAGTGGCCCTTGCGGTAGACACAACCGACCTCGCCACGGGGGCGACACGGCAGGTTGTGGCAACTGGGCGGGCCGAGATACTTCCGTGGGAGTCCCGTCGCGGCTGGAGGATGCTGCGCAGGTACCTCGGCGACGACGAAGAAGCCTGGGAGGATCGATTTCAGCGGTACCTGCGGGGTGAGCCAGGCTCTGTTTGGCTCCGACTGGCGGTGGAACGACCGAGGCTCGTCGACTTGTCGTTCGTGCCGAGCCCTCCGCCCACCGAAACGTGAGAAACGCCCCAGCGCAACCGGTGCGTTGCCCGAGCCACGAACCCGGAACCGGCGGAATCGGGTGAAGAAGGGTCTCCTCACCGAGTCCCGTAGGTCCCGTTGTTCCCGCTCCTGCACAAATGAATCCGGGCTCGACAGATGAAAGACTGGACTCCTGCTGCCAAGACCAGACCGCGCTCCTGTGGGGGGTGCTTGAAGTGAACGAGACCCGAGAGCAAAGCGCCGCTGACGTCGTCGTCGTGGGTGCAGGCATGGCCGGCGTGACCGCCGCTCGGGCGCTCGCAGGCGGCGGCGCCCGCGTCATCGTGCTGGAGGCGACCAACCAGGTCGGCGGCCGAGTGCAAACAGTTCGGGACTTCGTCGACGTGCCGATCGAGACGGGCGCCGAGCTCATCCACGGAGTCGGCTCTGCCACCTGGGGCGACGTGCGCGCCGCTGCCCTCCGGGTCCAGCCCGTCCCGTACTCGCATTCGTGGTTCACCAGCGGAGGAGCCACGCGATGGCTGCCCCTGCACCTGCTTCACCCCGGAGTGTGGCGGAGCTTCGACATCCTCTGGGCGCTGCATCGACTGCGAGGCGGAGACATGAGCGCGGCGTCGTTCATCGCCGAGAAGGGCTACCGAGGCAGGGCCCGGGAGCTCGCCCAGCTCGCGCTTACCGCCCACCTGCCGGGAGGCGTCGACGAGGTGGGCGTCAAGGGCCTGGCCGCCGACGGGGTGCTCCGTCTCGAGGAGGGCGTCAACCACCGGGTCATCGACGGCTACGACCTCTTGCCCCAGCACGTAGCCACCGGCCTCGACGTCCGCTTCGGGTGCCAGGTCGCCATGATCGCCTGGGGGCCCGACGGCGTCGAGATCACCCTCGAGGACGGTCGCACCTTCAGCGGGCGTGCAGCCATCAGTACCGTCCCGCACGGGGTGTTGGCAGCGGGGATGGTGGCCTTCAAACCGTCCCTGCCTGAAAGCAAGGGCGACGCCATCAAGCGCATCGCTACGGGACCGGTGGCCAAGGTCCTGCTCTCCTTCGACGAACCGTTCTGGCCACGCCACATGGCCCAGTTGATCTGCGGGACAGGACCCATCACCCTCTATTGGCCGACCTCCTTCGGCACCGACGGGCCGCCTGTGCTCATCGCCTACGCCACCGGCCCTCGAGCCCGCGCACTGTCCGAGGC
>JARLGQ010000112.1 GCA_031292675.1 Acidimicrobiales bacterium | reverse complement strand
GGAGGCAGGAGCACAGCGCATCGGGGCCTTCATGGTGGACCGTGCCGCCGCCGGATTCTCGTCGTTGGAGGAAGTCGCCGACGCCGTCGCTGCCTACAACCCGCACCGCCCGAGGCCCGCCGACCTGGCCGGCCTTCGGAAGAACTTACGCGAGCGGGACGGCCGGTTCTACTGGCACTGGGACCCGAGGTTCATGTTTGCGGAGGGCGGGTCGGGCCCGGCCGAGATCCTCGATGTCGACCGGCTGCACGCCGCGGCCGAGCGCATGGTCGCCGACGTACCGGTCATGCTGGTCCGTGGACGCGTCAGCGACCTCGTAAGCGCAGAGAAAGCAGGGCAGTTCTGTGCGCGATTCCCCGCGGTCGAGTTCGTCGACGTTTCAGGGGCGGGACACATGGTGGCTGGCGACCGAAACGACGCCTTCACTCTTGCCGTCCTCGACTTCCTTGAACGCCACTCGGTTATCCGTTTCGGGTGAGAAATGCACCGTGTCCGGCCATGACCACGGCGAGGTGTTCGGGCCCGATCTGATCCTCGACGGACTGGACAGACGCAGTTTCCGTTTTGAACGCGGACGCTCGCGGCCGCGAGGGTCCGCCACGAAGAGGGGTGCGGTCCGAGTGCGTCCAAAGTACCGCCTTGCGTGCCCTAGAAGGTCGAAGACGCAGTTTGAATGCGCATCCGGCCGGTGAAGGGCAGCGCGGTGGATTCACTCTCGCGGCAGCTGCCCGGAGTGAAGTTGGTCCCGCAAGACGAACTTCTTCACTTTGCCCGACGGCGTCCGGGGAAGCTCGTGCACCAGCTCAAGCTCCTCGGGCCACTTCTGCCGGGCCAAGCCGGCGTCTTGTAGCTGTTTCCGCACATCGGCCAAATCGACAGGAGTCGACCCCTCGGTGAGACGCACGAACGCGCACACGCGTTCTCCGAGGCGTTCGTCGGGGGCCGCCACCACCGCCGCCTCCGCGACGCCAGGAATGCGCATGAGCATCTCCTCGACCTCCAGCGCGCTGATGTTCTCACCCCCTCGGATGATGATGTCCTTCTTGCGGTCCACGATGGTCAGGTAGCCGTCCTCGTCGAGAACCCCGATGTCTCCAGTGGCAAACCACCCTTCGGCGTCGAAGCCCGACGCGGTCAGGGCCGCGTCGGTGTAGCCGATGCAGCAGTCTGGGCCACGGCTCAAGATCTCTCCCCGCTCTCCGGACGCCACATCGTGACCGTCCTCGTCCACGAGACGGAGCTCTACACCGAGCAAGGGCCGGCCGTCGGTGTAGTGACGCTTGGCCTCGGGCTCCTCATGTCGGCTCCCGGTGGTGGAGGGGTGTTCGGTCGACCCGTAGGACCGGATGGCCGAGATCCCGAGCGCTGCCATCCGCTCGGTGACAGCGGCCGGTACCGGTGACCCTCCGAGGCCTATCCGGCTCATCAGTTTGAGGTGTTCGGTTGTGCAATCTGGGTGGTCCAGCAGGCTCGTGAGAAAGTAGGTTGCGCCACTCCCGGACGCCACGCGGTCCTCGAGCATGGCGGCCAGGACGGCACCCGGGTTCCACACGTCGATGAGACTGATGGGCTCGCCCTTCCATACCGGGAGGAGCAGCCCACTCAGCATTCCGATGGCGTGTCCCACCGGCGCTCCCACGAGCAGCGGTGGATTGCCTGTCTGCATCGCCGCCAACTGGCGGATCTCGAAGCCGATCGTGCGATGGGAGTGCACGACTCCCTTGGGGTCGGCCGTCGTGCCCGATGTGTATGCGACCAGTGCCGGGGAGGAAGGGTCGACCACCGCCGGTTCTGTCACGGGCTCGCAATCGAGCAGCCGGTCGAAGGGGATCGCCCATGATGGGACCGGACCTTCTCCGACGACGGCCACCAGCTCGAGGGAAGGAGCGCCGGCTCTGACCTCCTCGAGCGCTGCGATGTAATCCTGGTGACCGAAGCGATCTGCGGTGATGAGAGCCCGAACCGCCGTGCGCCGGAGGATATAGCCGACCTCCTTGGGGCCATAGAAGTGGACGATGGGTGTCACCACAGCACCGAGCAGGGCGGCCGCCCAGAAGCTCACCGCCGCCTCGATCCAGTTTGGTAGCTGAAAAGCCACCACGTCCCCGGCACCTATCCCGCGCGCCCGCAGCGCAGCTGCCATTCGGCATGCGGCGCCCAGAACATCGGCGAACGTCCCGGTCCACGGCCGCACCGACGAGCGGATCTTGACCGTCAGCTCAGGCCTCTCACCGATGGCACCGGCGATCATCTGGCCCACGGTGTCATCTCGCCACCAACCCGTGTCCACGTAGCGATCCGTGAGCTCCTGCGGGATAACCCGCAGGCCCCACCCCTCGCTCTTCCTCGACGACATCATCGTCTTTCGGCGCCCGTCCGGACTCGCACGGGCTTTACAGTACGCGAGCCATCAGTCAGCGGTACACGGCCATCGGCGATCTCTCGGGCCACGACAGCGACGCGAGCTGGCTCTGAGATCCAGGGCATGGACGGCACGTCCCTGCTGCACAACTCAGCTTCTCGACCGGAGAGAGGGTCAGATGCCGTGAGCGAAACGAACGCCGCCGGGGTCAGCCCAGCTCGGTACCCAAGACCGACACGAACGAGACCATCTCGCCGGGGTAGCCCCCGAGATTGTGCACCACGGCGAGCTTGCGGTCGTTGGCGATCCGCCGGTCCTCGGGCGCTTCGCCCCGCAGCTGGAGCCAGCACTCGTAGTGCATGCGCAAACCGGAGGCGCCAACGGGGTGCCCGAAGCTCTTCAGGCCGCCATCGGTGTTGACGGGCAGGCTGCCGTCGAGTGCGAACGTCCCGGCGAGGACCTCCTTCCACGCCGTACCCCGCTCGGCGAAGAGGAGGTCCTCCATCAGCACGAGCTCGGTCGGTGTGAAGCAGTCGTGGACTTCTGCCATGGCCACCTGGGTTCGGGGGTCGTCGACGCCCGCCTGCAGGTAGGCGTCCTCGGCCGCAAGGACCACCTCAGGGAATGTGGTGAAGTCGTAATTCGGGTCGACGAGGCCGGAGCCGTCGCCGGCGACAACCGACATGCCTTTGATGAACAGGGGCTTGTCGGTATAGCGATGGGCGTCCTCAGACCGAACGACAATGGCGGCCGCGGCGCCGTCGGCCACGCCGGCGCAGTCGAACACCGAGAGCTCCCCGGCAACGGCGGCCATCTTGCAAATGTCCTCCGCCGACGTCTCCTTGCGAAACTGCGCCCGCGGGTTGCGGGCACCGTTTCGATGGTTCTTCTCGGCGATCTTGGCAGTCGCCAGACGGAGCTCGGCTGCGTCGACGCCGTACTTCTTGGCATATGCCGGCAGGATCATTGAATACATCGCCGCCGCCGTCAGGGTCCGGGCCGTGCCGTCGTTGGGCGGCAGGCTGGCGTTGGTGCCAGCGAAACCCGTGTCCTTGAACTTGTCGCAGCCGATAGCCATTGCGATGTCGTAAGCGCCGCTGGCCACAGCGTAAGACGCTTGACGCAACGCCTCCGACCCGGTGGCGCAATAGTTCTCGACGCGGGTCACCGGCTTCCCCTGAAGCTTGAGTGCCGAGGCCAGCACGATCCCGGAGCTCCCCGAGATCGCCATGCCCAACCAGTAGGCGTCGATATCCTGCTTTGTTACGCCAACCGAGGCCAGCACCTCGTCGGCCGCGTCGATCAAGAGGTCGTCTCGGCCACGATCGAAGTGCTCCCGGAACGGGGTGCACGACATGCCGACAATGGCCACGCGGTCCTTGATGCCATTCGAACTCACGATGACTCCTTCGCTCCGATCGGACGAGCCTTCCAGAAGTAATTGTGGATCTCATCGGCGGTAAACAGCCGGCGGAAAGTCATCTCCACCCGGGTACCCACTTTGACGTCATCGACGTCGCAATCGGTCAGCTGGCACGGGAAGCGGCCACCGCCGTCGAAATCGAGCACTGCGAAGATCACCGGGGGGCTCTCCGAGTAGATGAGGCGGTCGACCGTGTAGGTGGTGACCGTCGCCAACGTCTCGGCCTCCGGCACCTGCTCCATATCGTCAGTGATGCCGCCGTAGATCCCGATCCGCTGCGGCGGCAGGTGGACGATTCCGGTCTGCCGATCGCGAGAGCCAACGAACCCGAATTTCCAGTCCGTCGAGCGGGCCGCCGCTGATGAAGACGGCCGATTGGGCGTCGGGCGGTTGGGTGGCTCGATATCTACCATGTTCCGCCATGTCAAGAACTTGCCGTATGGAACCAGCGCGCTGCGCGCGATCTGGTCGGCGACCGACTTGGCTGGGGAGAATGATGCAATGGAATCAGTAGTCCGGAACAGCAGGACGTCCACGCCATCAGCCAATACCACCACCGCGATCGTTGTGTCGGGCTCAGCCTTGTCGAGCACGTCGGCGAGCACGACACCAAAGTGCGCTGCGCCTGTGTTGCCCACGACGGCAGCGAGGTTGTCGGCGACGGTTTTGGCGCCGAGCCTGCCCGCCGTCGCCCGCACCGCCCGGGCGTGGGTGCCGGTTACGACAGCGACATCGACCTCGCCAGGGTTCAGCTCGCAGGTCTTGAGCGCTGCGTTCCAGGCGCGTTCCGCCATGGGCACGTAGACCGTCTCGCCGAAGCGCTCCTCCCATCGCCGCGGCCGCGGCGAGCCAGGCGTCCGCCAGCGATCGACGAACTCTTCTGTCTCTGATGCACCTCCGAGGTACTCGGCGATCACCGGACCGTCGCTGTCGTTGCCTACGAGCAGTGCGGCACCCCCGTCGCCGCCCTCGCCCTCATCGGCACTCATCGGCAAGCCGCCTCTCATGCCGGCCACGGTGACAAGCACCTCGTCGGCGCCGCGCGAGGCGGCGAGGAATGCTCCGACCCCCGAACGCACCGCGCCATTGACGTCCATGACCGCCACCGCAGGATCGAGGCGAAGCGCGGCGTGGATCGCGGTGGCGTTCGTCTTCTCCACATAGGCGGGCTCAGCGGTAGCGAACCACAGTGCGTCAGGCGATGCCCCACCTATCGACCGCAGCGCCAGGCGGGCGGCCTCGAACCCCATGGTGGTGGTGTCCTCATCGAATGAGGCCACGGTTCGCTGCCCCCGGCCGGACGCACCGCCGAAGACGGCGGCGATCTCCTTGCGGTCGAGCCGGCGATACGGGACATAAGCGGCGTAGCTCCGGATCCCTCTCATTGCGTTCCCGGGTGGCTGCGTTGGGGACCGTGCCGCACCTTCTACCTCCAAGACTGTTCGTTGCGCCGAGGCGGCCGTGCGCCGAAGTCGCCGCTTGGCCGACGCCCAGCCTAGCAACGAAGCGACCGGCACCCAACCGCGAGAGACGCTCAGTCGAGCCCCCCTCCGTTGTCAGACGCTCGATATCGGGAGGCCGTCGGGTGACGAGCGGCAGCCCCGGCATACCCCGCCGCGCCCGCTATCCCAGCGGTCTCAACCGGTCGATGCAACAACCTCGTAAACGCCCCTCATGGCGACAGACCGCCGATGGCTAGGGCCAATCTTGCTTGTGCCGCCAGATCCGAGAGCTCCGTTTGCTCCTACCCCTGACGGACTCCAGCTGTTGCTGGTGAAATGGAGTGCGAGACCAATCTCGATCAAGGCCGGATGGAAGGGAAAGCGTGAGATCCCTCTGCCATCCAGGCTTGACTGGCTAGGCTCTTGTTCGTGCTTGCGAGGGTGCTCACCTTCTACTCGGAGAGCGCGAAGATACCCGACCTGGTGCAGTCACTGCGCTCCGAGCTCCCTGCGGCGTACGAATCACTTCCCAGCTTTCGGGGGGCGCTGGTCCTAGAGAAGACCGGCGGCAACCACATCATCGCATTGACGGTGTGGGAGAACGAAGAAGGCGTGAACGAAAGCGCGCCCGTTGCCGACGCCTTCGCCGACCGCATCAGTGAGGAAATTGGACACGCCGTATCGCGCAACATTTACAGCGTCATTGAAACCATCGGCTTCGAACCGCACCTCCGAGGCGAATGAGTAGCTGCGTCCAAGACGCTGCTCTTATGTCCGACCGAACCGGGCCGGGCATCGGTATGGCTTTAGTCCGTGCCAAGCGCCTGGGAGGGCTGAGTCATCTGAGTCATGATTATCGGTGGCGGCGGCGCCCGGGGAGACCAATCGGGCTGAACGGCCATACCGGCTGAGTTGTCATCGGCACGGAGATCGTCACGCTCATCCGGGGACCCGGGACGTGCCAACGGGAAATTGAAGGCCTCACACTTCGAGGATTGCAACCGTGCGGCCCGTGGTCTCCCTGCGCGCCATCGCATCGATTGCCGACGGAATCTCATCGAAGCCGATGACCTGACCCACCACTGGTTTGATCTTCTTGGTCAGCACGAGCGTGACGATCTCGCGCATGATCCGCTCTCCGAGTTCGGAGGGAGGGAAGTTCCAGCCCATACCGGTCTTCAAGAATGTCAAGGCATCGGGTTCCTGGTATGAAAGCAGGACGCCACACATCTTGAGATTGCCCAGGGCGATCCGGCGCGGGACGAGGAACTTCTCGTCGGCGACAGCCTTGTTGGAGGCAAACCCCATCGTCAGGTAGCGCCCGTTGTACTTGGTACACTGCATCGACCTCTCCATGACGGCCTCGCCGACATTGTCGAAGACGACGTCGACACCCTGGTTGTCCGTCTGAGCGAGAATAACTTCTGCGAAGTCGGTCGTCGTGTAGTTGATCGCAACTTGGGCACCGAGGTCCTGACATAGGCGCATCTTCTCGTCCGTACCGGCGGTGGCAAAGACATGGGCCCCGGTATGTACGGCCAGTTGGATTGCCGCTGATCCCGAGCCTCCAGCTGCAGCATGGATGAGTACCGTCTCCCCGGCTCGAAGCTCAGCGCGGTCGATGAGCCCCAACCACGCCAGGTGGAATGGGAAGTACAACGCCGCAGCACCGGGCAACGGAATCGCATCCGGCATTTCAAAGGTTGAGGCGGCAGGGCACAACGCGTACTCGGCGTAACCCCCGTGCGCTCCCTTGGGAATCGCGACGACGCGCCGATGAAGCCACTTCTCCGTGCCTGCCCCGCACGCATCCACGACACCCATCACTTCCATTCCCGGACTGTAGGGAAGCTCGGGACGAACCATCATGTTGCCGCCCGTAATCCGTTCGAGGTCGTTGAGATTGAGGGGAATAGCGTGGACCTTGATACGCACTTCGCCGGGGTCGGGATCCGGGATCGCAACATCGTCGAGTTTCAGCACCTCCAACGGCTGCCCGTACGTGTGCGTTCGCCACGCTCGCATCACACCGTCACGTTTCGTCATATGCCCATCCACCTCTTCGTGCGCCCGCCGGTACTGGGTTGCGCTGGAGCCCGACTCTACGGGAGGGCCTCGTCCGGGACGTCGAAGAATTCCTGGTACGAGCGCGTTCGCTCGCGTAGCGCACTGACATCGAGTCCTGTGTCAGCGAAGGAGTAGCTGTGCCCGCCGTGCTTCTCCTTCGGATTGTCGGCAAGGAATGTGTGCATGGCGCCGTCAGCCTCGGCCGTGAGCTCGATACCGAGGCGCTGATAGATCGCGTGCACGACGGCCATGGGATCGGCCAGAAACTCCCCAAAGAAGACGTCCACAGCCTGTTCGTCCGGGACGGTACCGTCCCGCCGAGCCGCAACGGCCCGGTCGAGACCAAGGATGACGTCATCGACCCACTCGGAGGCAACCGAATCTATGGCGACGTCGTCGCTAGCCAGGCGACGAAGGAGGTCAACCAATGACGCGAGGGAGCACACCACGCGGAGGGGGTCTCGGTGGGTGTGGACGATCAAGGCTCCGGGATACTCGCGCATCATGGGCCCGAGAGACCAGAGATGGGCAGGTGACTTGATCAACCAGCGCTCAGCCGGGTGCGCAGATTGCAGGTACTGCAGAAACAACCGGTGGTACCGGTATGCGGGTGCCATGTCGGCATGGTGGAGCAGCCACGATTGGTACTCAGGGACCCGATACTGGGTGGAGAAGATCATGCTGCGAAATTCCGCAGCCGTGATCCGCACGCACTCCTGGCCCAGTCGCGCTCCCATGTCGTGCATTGCCAGAAATCCCGGAATGAGCAACTCGGCGTTCGCCAGATTCGCCTGCACCTCATCGATCCGTGGGTCCGACTCGTAGGTTGCGGTCTCCGGAGGCGGCCAAGGTTGGTCGACCTCCCAGGTGAGAGGGACGCGATTGGCCGGGTCCTGGGCAAGGAGGTCGAAAAGGATGGTCGTGCCCGTTCGAGGCAGGCCGAGGACGACGATAGGCGGGCGGACGTCCCGATCTGCGATCTCGGGGTTACGCTTCACCCAGTCGACCACGCGGAGCCTGTTGCTCAGGTAGCTCACGATCTCGGAGGCAGCAATCACCCCGCCAAGCTCGTTCAGCTCGGCTCCGTGGTTCAGCGCTTTGACCAGTAGGTCGGCCCCCTCACGCCAGGTCGTTTGGCCAAAGTCGTTCAGCCCCGTCGCGTGACACGCTTGCTCTACGAGGTGATCAACTGAGAGCGCCTCGATCATCACGATGCTCGCGCACCCACGCACACTGCGGAGGTCAGCTCGACCCTCCCCATGAAAACAGGGTCCGAACAGGGTTCAATCATTGCGACAGCCTCCCGACCAAGCTCGAGTGACATCGACGTCGACCTTGAGACTGGAAGTCAATCACGTTTCTGGCAGATCTGGCCGACCGATCGTTAGCCCGTAGGAGGCTGTCAGGGCCCTCCTGATCGAAGCTTCGCTTAGGAACCATGTCTCGGACGGCGGCCCGGGATCGGACCGAGCACCTGCATCAGCTCTCGGTCGAACCTGCACATCGTTGATCACGATCCTGCTCGCGGCCGAGCGGTTGCACGCGAGAGCCTTGGCTGTCGCGATGCTCTCCGCCGTATTCCTCGCCTCAATGCCCAGCTGCCTTCCCGTCACGAAAGAGCCGCCACCCTCCGTAGCACGGTTCCGATCACCCATCGACCCGGTAGCGAAGCCGGTCGACGTGCGGCCGATCGCTCAGTATGGTCAGGGATCACGACCGGGCCATCGGGGAGGTAGAAATGAAATTCGTTCAACTAATCGAGTTCAAGACCGGCGACATCGACGCGTTCAACCGGACGCTCGACGAATGGCTCGCCAAGACCAGTGGTGTCCGCACGCCGAGCCGGGCCATCCAAGGCCGGGACCGGGACAATGACCGAACGTTCATCCACATCGTCGAGTTCCCGTCCTACGAAGCAGCGATGGAGAACTCGAACCGGCCGGAGACGGCCGAGTTCGCCGCTCAGTTGGCCAAGCTTTGTGACAGCCCTCCGACGTTCCGCAACCTGGACGTCACCCGGGAAGAGGACATGTAGCTGACGTCGACCGCGCCCGATCGCTGCGGGTGTGCCGATGCTCGTAACCGGCGCCTGAAGGCGAACCGACCGGTGTTGGCAGCCGAGAGGAATACCGCTTACCTGGGCCGCCTGGGGCCGCACCCTCCCCGCTATAGCTGACGCTCCTCAGGCCCAGGGCTGGCGCTGCGCCATCAAGGTGGTGCTGGCACCAGGGCGGATCGAGAGGCTCGCAACCTTGGCGTGCTTCCCCCGCTGCGGCACACTGCACCGCGGACAGGTGGCGCCCCGGTGCCGGGAGGTGAGAGTTGCGAGAGGGTGACGGCGCGGCCGCGGGGCGGAAAACGGCCTTGACCAGCGGCGTGTTGCGGCCGGCGGCCTATCGCTTCCGTTGCCAGTTTGGCCGCCGTTGGGGCGGGTACCTGGGGCTTGTCTTACTTATCGGCCTAGTCGGTGGGGTCGCCATGGGAGCGGTGGCCGGTGCCCGACGCACGCAGTCGTCGTTCCCCGTCTACCTGGCGAGCACCAACCCCTCGGACGTGCAGCTCTTCACCGAGTTCGACCCGATCACGAACGTGGGGTATTCGTCGAAGCTCGACCACGCCATCGCCCGGATGCCGGGTGTGAGGCGGGCCGTGGATTACATCGGCTTTGACGGCACCGAGCAATTACTCGGGGGGACCAAGGGGGGAGGCCTGTCCGGCCAAGCACCGCCATCGGTCGAGGGGAGCCTGAACGGGGCGTACGTTTCGCAGGATCGGGTGACCTTGACCGCGGGCCGGATGGCCGACCCTGCCAGCGATGATGAGTTCGTCATGACGGCGGGAGGCGCCGGCCAGCTGGGCCTGCACATCGGGTCGGTCCTGCCCATCGCGTTCTTCACCGACGCGCAGGTGAACTCTTCCTCGTTCTCCGGCTTTCCCACAGACAAGCCTTACCTGTCCATAAGGCTGAAGCTGGTCGGCCTGGTGCGCACCGTAGACCAGATCGTGCAGGACGACGACAGCGCACTGCAGAACCAGGTCGCCGTCCTCACGCCGGCACTCACCGGTCGCCTGGCGAAGTGCTGTGCCTACTACTCGTACGTCGGCCTGCAGCTCTGGGGGGATGCCCGCCACGTGGCGGCGGTGGTAGCGGCGACCAAGGGGATCCTCCCGAATCTCCGTCTCGTCGGAGGAGGGCAGACGAGCGCTCCGCTCGTCGCCAAGGCCGAACGCGCCATCCGACCGGAGTCGATCGCCTTCGGGGTGTTCGGACTCATCGCCGCTCTCGCCGCCCTGCTCATCTGCGGCCAGGTCGTTAGTCGCCTGTTGCACCGCAACGCCGAGGACAGCACCGTCCTTCGGGCCCTCGGCGCCGCGCCCGTCGTGACCATGGCCGACGGGCTGGTCGGCATCGTGGCCGCCGTCGTGGTCGGGTCTGTGGTGGCGATGGCGGTGGCGGTCGGCTTATCCCCCCTGGCGCCTGTCGGTGCCGTCCGGCCGGTCTATCCGGATCCCGGCGTCGCCTTCGACTGGACGGTCCTGGGCGCGGGCTTCGGCGTCCTCGTCGTGGTGCTGAGCGCAACGGCAGTCCTGATCGCCTACCGGGTCGCGCCCCACCGCACAGCCGAGAACACCTCCCGTGCGCCGCACCCTTCGAGCTTCGCCAGTGTTGCAACAGCATCGGGCCTGCCGCCCGCCGCGGTCACAGGGATCCGAGCCGCCCTCGGTTCCGGTTCCCGGCGCGACGCCGTACCCGTGCGCTCGGCTGTGCTCGGCGCCGTGCTCGCCGTCGTGGTCGTCGTCACCTCGATCACCTTCGGCGCCAGCCTCAATGCCCTGGTGTCCCGTCCGTCGCTGTACGGGTGGAACTGGGACTACGCATTGCTGTCGGGTTTCTCGGGCCAGGAGAATCTCCCCGCGGCACAGACGGCGTCGCTGCTCCGGCGTGACCCGGTGGTGGCGCACTTCGCCGGTGTCTACCTCCTCGAGGTGGTGCTCGACGGCCAGGGGGTCCCCGCCCTCGTGAGTCGACCGAACGCCGTCGTGGGTCCGGCGCTGCTGTCCGGCCACGGTCTGCAGTCGGCACACGAGGTCGTCCTCGGGACCGCCACTCTGGCCGCCCTGCACAAGCACCTCGGTGACACCGTCGTGGCCACGGGCAAGGGCTCGCACCGGACGCTCCTTCGCATCGTCGGGACGGCGACACTTCCCACTATCAAGGGATCGGGGGATTCGCTGCAGATGGGGACCGGCGCAGTCGTCTCCCCCGGGTTGTTCTCGGCCGCCGACCTCAACATCCAAGGGAGTCCGGTTCCGGGCCCGGATGCCGAGCTGATCACGATCCAGCCCGGGGTGAGCCGGTCCGTGGCTCTGCGCTCGCTCGACCGGATCACAGGGATCCTCAACGGGCCATCGGACCAGGACGGCCCTATCGGAGGGGTCGTGCCACTGCTCCGGCCGGCCGAGATCGCCGACTATCGCGCCGTCGGTTCGACGCCGTCGCTGCTCGCCGGCATCCTGGCCGCAGGCGCGCTGGGCGCGTTGGGGCTCACTCTTGTGGCCTCTGTCCGCCGCCGCCGCCGGGAGTTCGCGCTGCTGAAGGCCCTCGGCTTCACCGGACGGCAGCTGGCGGCCACGGTGGCCTGGCAGTCCTCGGTATCCGCCATGATTGGCGTCATCTTCGGCGTACCGCTCGGCCTCGCGCTGGGACGATGGCTGTGGACCCTGTTCGCGCAAGGGATTTCGGCGGTTCCCGACCCGACTGTCCCTACGCTTTCGATCGTTCTCGTCGCTGCCGGTGCGGTGCTCTTTGCCAACCTCGTGGCTGCTGTTCCCGGTCGTGTCGCCGCGCGCACGCCCACTGCCGTGTTGTTGCGGGCGGAGTAGGCAAGCTGACTGGTCCATCGCAGCGGCGGATTAGAACCGAGGTCGTACGTTTCAGGCCGAGCCCTGCCTGGGCGTGACCTCAAAACCGACCAGCGCCCAGTCGTCAGCCGCCGTCGTGGTATCGCCGATAGAAACGGGCAATCGCGCCACTGTGAGCAAGTTGAAGGTTTGGACCCACATCGTGGCGCGCTCGGTCGCGTCGAACGCCTGCTGATCCAAGGTCTGGTCGCGAGTTACCGATCTAGCGCTTTGGTCGCTGTAATCATACCCAACGCCGATGATTCTCGACCCGGTCTTCGTGGGAACAACTGAAAGACGCGGCATAAGGCTGCGGCTTGTGCACCCCACAACGGAATAGCAAGCCTTGGCGATCGCACCCACACCCACGGCATCGCCGAACGCCATGACCGTCAACGACTGCAGCCACGGCGAAGGCCCGGTCATCGACGATGAAACGATCACGTGAGCGTGCCCTCCATGGGCACGTGCGGTCCACACCTCGATGTCCTCTCCGGCCGTGGTGGCAGTGCCGATATACCTCGCCACCTGGGTCCATGAGAGGCCTCCGCCAGAGACGATGATCGAATGTTCAAATTCCGTAGACACCATCGCTACGAGCAAGTCTGACGCGCCGGTAGTGCGAATGGCCGAGCCAACTTGTGGCCCAGCACCAGTCACGGTCACCAGGGCGTCAATACTTACTCCTCGTGGCGAATTCAAGGGATCAGAGAAGACGAAGACAGCAACGAGGACCGACATCAGGATCAGGACTGCTGCGCCGATCCAAACTGCTCGCTTGCGTCGAAGGTTGTGGCGACGACTCTCGTGGGGGACTCCGGCCGGGACATGTCGCCACGTCCGATCCAGCATCAGGTTTGCGACTGCGGTACTCCCGCCCGGAGGGGGAGAGCCGGGCACTGTGTTCTGAAGCACGCCCACCAACAATTTGTCAGCAGAGGGACGCTGCGCGGGGTCCTTGGCCAGCGCAGCCGCGACAATGGGCCGCAGTTTGGCGTCCACCCCATTAAGGTCTGGCTCTTCGTGCACCACACGGTAGAGAACCGCCTCCGGTCGGCCGTCACCGAATGGTGAGCGGCCGGTAGCTGCGAACGCCACGGTGGCACCCCAAGCAAATACATCCGTCGCTGGGGTTGTCCATCCTCCTTTTGCTTGTTCAGGTGCCATGCAGGACGGTGAACCCACGATGAGCCCGACGTCGGTCAGTGTCGAACCGTCCACTGATTGAGCGATACCAAAATCGACGACCTTCGGGCCGTCCAGCGCCATGAGCACGTTTGACGGCTTCAAGTCGCGGTGAATGACTCCGGCCGCATGCATTGCGACTACGGCTTCGGCGAGCCCAACCGCCAAGCCAATCAGTTGGTCGTTGCGCAGGGGACCGTGGTCGGAAACATAGTCCGCGAGATTTCCGCCTTCTATGTACTCGGTCACGACATAGGGTTGTGGACCGTCGAGTTCGGCATCGAGGTACTTGGCAGTACAGATACCGCTGACCTTCTGACTGGCGATGACTTCTTGTCGAAATCGGGCGCGAAATGCCGGATCCTCAGACAGTTCCAGACGAATGAGCTTGAGAGCGACCTGGAGACCGCGAGGACTGTCCGCGAGGTAGACGACTCCCATGCCGCCTGTGCCCACCCGACAACGCAGACGATATCGACCTAGGAACTCGGGGTCATCGGAGGTGAGGTATTCCAATCGATCATTCTCCGTGAGGCGAACGTGGGAGGAACCTGCATTCTTCCAGTTCGGCAATACCTCGTCTATCGGTGAGAACATAGACTCTGCTCGTGCTCATCCCTCCGGTCGGAGCGTCGTTTGAACTCTCCGGGACGGAGCTGGCGGCACGCTCGAAGGATACGCCACCTACTCGGCGACGGGCCGAGTCCCATCTTCAGCGCTGATGGTTCTGTATTCCTCCACGATGGTCTTTGGGACCTCGGCCAGAAACCGTGAAGGCCTAGAGCCGAACAAGCAACCGTTTGACACGAACATGATCCGCGGCGAGTCGGACAGGGCGACTGCTTGAGTGCAAAAGTGCTTGACGAGTGAAAAGGATTCTCAGCCCGTGATTTGGAATGCCTGTTCCTCGCTATTGATTGTTCTCGCCTCCCTGTGCTGACATTGGGGCGGACAGATAGGTCGGGAGAACTTGAGAAGCTTGAAGATGGCGCGCGCGCTCGTCGGCGCGGGAGGCATGGCATTGTTGGTGCTGGGTGCCGTCCTTGAGTTCTCCGTGAATACTCAAACCTCGGCGTCGGCTCTCGCCGACAGTGCACCATACGAGCTTTATTGTCCGGGAACGCCCCTGGGCAACGTTGTTCTGAACAACGTGACCACCTCCGCAACGATTTCACCGGCGGCTCCAACTCCGGGCCAGCAGTTCACCTTGTCGGGCTACCAAACCGACGCCAGCCTCCCTTCATCGCTTGTCGCGGCAGTTGCTGCACTTCAGCCTGACCTTGAGGGTTCGGCGACAGCGCAAATCGATGTTACGGGGGCTACTCCTGCCATTTCGGTCGTCGGTCCACTCAAATTTGACGTTCCCGTCCCGACGCCCGTTCCAGACGGTGGTTTGAACGTGACTCTATCTTCTTCCTCAGGGTCTGCTGGCCCCTTCACCGCCATGAGCAGCGACATCGCGATTCAAGAAGATGGACGGGTCGGTCTCATGCTCAAGGTGTCGGGCAACAGCGTGGACCTCACGTGCGCCGCCTATCCAAACGACAGCATCACCCCATCGGGTGTCACCACCTCACCTCCCGCGGCCTCCCCCATAGCACCCGTGATCGTCACCGCAGGTTCACCAACGACGACAAGCGACCCATCCAACACTGTGCCCGGGGCGACGACGACAACGCCGGATACATCAACAAACTCGCCGCCACCGAGCATTCTCACGGGGGCCTACGAGCTGTATTGCCCCGGAAGCCCGTTGGGCAACGTCGCACTAAACGACGTCGTGACGTCGGCCGCTCTTTCGCCGTCGGCTCCCACCGCCGGGCAGTCCTTCAGCCTTGCCAATTACCAGATCACGTTGGACCTGCCGTCTTCCTTGGCTGGTGCCGCTGCGGCACTCGAGCCCGACATCGTGGGCTCGGCCACGACCCAGATCTACGGCACCGGTGCTGCCCCGGCAACGACCGTTCAGGGCCCCCTCGACTTCGCCGTACCCATCGTCGCCCCCGTTCCTGATACGGGAGTGGCCGTGTCACTTCCCGCCAACCCCGCAACCATAAGTGGGTTCATCGCTACGAGCGCCACCGTGACGATCCAACAAGAATCCGCTGCCAGCATCTCGCTCACGCTCGGGGGCAATGCCGTGGCACTTGCCTGCACCGCGTATCCCAATAACTCGGTGACACCCTCGGGCATCACCTCCCTGGCGCCGACGACCAGCCCCATCGCCCCGGTGATCGCCATGGGAGGTTCAATCACGGCCACACCCGTGACGACGCTCATCCCCACCCCCCCAGCGACGACACCGATTGCCACGTCCACAACTGCGCCCCCGGCGACGATCACTCCCCCAACCTTGACGACGGCGCCTCCCGCTCCGTCCCCTCCCACCACCACGGCTCCGGAGACGACAACACCGCCGGCCGCGCCTGCTCCGTCCCCTCCCACGACCACGGCTCCGGTGACGATCGTCCCCACCACCTTGAGCCCCGCCGGGTTGAACCCCACGTCAACGTCCACGACGCCACCGATCCTCATCGGTCCGGGCCCGCAAACGACCTACGCCGTTCAGGCACAGCCAGCACCCGGAACATGTCACTACCGCTACGCGGGATCGGATCCGCTCCCCGATCCCACTTGCACTCCCGGAGCCATCAATCCGCGCGTGAATCAAGGCGACATCGGCACCACGATCTGTAAGGCTGGCTACACCGACACCATCCGCCCGCCGGAGAGCGTCACCGAGAAGGAGAAGACGGCGTCAGCCGCCGCTTACGGGTATACAGGTTCACTACAAACCGCAGAATACGATCACCTGATTCCCCTGGAACTGGGGGGAGATCCGAACGACCCCTCCAACTTGTGGGTCGAACCAAATGACAAGCCGAACGCGACCTCGACGTCCAATACGAAGGACACTTTGGAGAACGTGCTGAACGGCCTCGTCTGCTCGGGGAGAATCACTCTGGCGCAAGCCCAGGAGGCCATCGCCACCAATTGGGTCACCGCTCTCCAAACCTACGGTGGACTGCCCGCGGGCACGACAACGACGGTGACACCTTCGACAACCTCAGCGCCGGTTCCCTCCACATCGAGCTCGTCTTCCTCCGGGATCGCCGTAGCGGGCACTTCTGGGGCCACGGGTGCGAGCTCCAGCGTGCCCACCACCGCGGTTCCTCCTGCCCTTGCATCTACGGGTCCGGGGCACGGACTCAAAACCATGACTCTGGTCGGTGCGTCCACTATGTTTCTCGGACTTCTCATGCTCGTTCTCGCCGATCTGCCTCGGCGCGCGTTGCGAAGACTGGCCTCTCACGGGTCGCACGGGTACGAGGATCGAGCGACGAGAAGGTCTCTAGCAATGCCCAAATCGGTGCGCGAGGACGTGGCGTGGGGCTCTGGTTGGCTGCTGGGTCGTTGACTTGAGTCGGCACCCACGCCCCTGCCGACGAGGTATTCGTGGGATTCGAGCCACTGGGCCCGATCGACCACCGGGACACGTGGCTTGCGGTGACCCGGTGACGCGACGAGGAGATCCCCGAGCCGTGGGTGGAGTCAAGCTGCGGAGACCGACGTAGAGATGCTGGTGGTCGTCGGAGACAGGGCGTCTTCTGTGTTGTCACGTTGGTCGCCGAGACATAGCGCGCCAGCGACACCCGGGCACCGTGTCCGTGTGCGGGGTTGCGGCGTTCTCGTGGCGGCGCTGATCCTGTCCGCTTGTGGTTCACCCAACGGTCAGCACGCCACGGGCCGTACCACTACCCCCACCAGCTCTCTTCCCCTGACGAGTACGACCGTCCTTGCCAGCGGCGTCCGCACCGTATTGAGCCCATTGGGTCTCAACATCCGGGTCGAGCCAGCGAAGACGGCGACGGTCCTCCGTACGGCCGCGCCGGGGGCCGTGTTGACCGTCCTGGCCCAGAGCGAACAGGGCGGCGGATGGTTCGAGGTGAAAGGCCCCACGGTGACCGGGTGGATAAGCTCTGACGCGACCCTGAGTGCCCCCGGCATGTTCAGCTCGTACGCGTCCACCCAGCTTCAGGTGTCCCTTCTGTACCCCGACGGGTGGACACACTCTGATTTGCCACCTGCCAGCGTCGTATTCCGCCCCTCATCGGGAGGCGACACGGTGGTCGTCACCACTGCAACGACTGTCAATCAACTGGGTCGTGGCCGCCCTGGATATCACCAGACAGACGACGAACAGGTGGTTGTGTGCGGTGTCACCGGAGATCTGGTCACCTTCGTCGAGGCGGGTGATCCCACGACAACTACGCAAGCTGGCGGAGTTGTAGCTGAGCGCTACCTCGTGCAGGTCCACCTGACGCTCGATGCTCAACACGCCCTCGGCATCGACGCGAATCTCGCTGACACATCTCAACTCCAGAGCTATCGAGATCTCGTGAACTCTGTGACGTTCCCGTTCCCGCAGTGTCAGCCCGCTGGTGCGTGACCGCTGGGTATCGGCAGGGCGGACGAATCGGTGGTTAGGGACCAGTTGCTGTGTACATGTAGTCGTCGATCGGTGGGTCGAGGGCACTCGTCCCCTTGCTCGTGTGGACTGTGACCTCAACCGTTCCCGCAGCACCGGGCGGAGCCGTGGCAAGGACCATGGTCGAACTCTTCACAGTGACACTCGGCGAGGGTTTGGAGCCAAAGTCGACTGTGGCGCCGCTCAAGAGTTTCCCGGTGATCGTCACCTGCTCACTGCCGGCGACGTTCCCCACGTCGAAGACCACTGATGTCACTACCGGGAGGTTCAGCACAAATGTGTACTCGTCTGCTGAATCCATGGGCGACGTGGAACCGCCCAAGATCGTGACTGTGACGTCCACGGTGCCCGCCGCGTGAGCGGGCGCCACAGCCGTAATGGCGTTGGGCGAGTCCACGAGGAAATCCGTGGCCGGCGTTGAGCCGAAGTCGACCGCGGTGACGTTCGTGAAGTCGGCGCCGCTGATCGTCACCTGATTGCCTCCGAGGGTCGAGCCGACTCGCGGGCGCACGCTTTGGATGACCGGCGTAGACACGTAACTGAACTGGTCAGCCGGCACGATGGCGCTCCTGCCGGTGTTTGTCGTCACACGTACGTCCACGGTTCCCGTTCCTGCCGGTGCCACGGCCTGGATGAGGTGCTTCGTGCGGGGAACGAAGCTCGCGGCCACGGTCCCGAAGTCCACGGCACTGGCACTCACGAGATTCGAACCTTTGATCTGCACGATGGTCCCTCCTGTAAGCGGACCGTGGTTGGGAGTCACCGAGACCACCTTGGGGGCGACGAACCGCGCGTGTTGGCCGCGTTGGTGGGCGAAAGCCCCGCTCGACACACCGAGTATGCCGAGACTTGTGGCCATGACGATTGCAACCGACGTAACGACGAAGCGCTTCATCTTGCCCCTCCAAGGGTCATTGCCCACCAGCAGTCCTGCTTGCGCCCATTCTTGGTGACAGGACGGGAGAACAAAAGGCCTAATCTGGCGCAGACTCACGTCCCGTGATCGGCGTACCACGTTGAGCAGCACGGGTCCTGGAGGGCTGAGAGATGACCGCTCGTCAACTCGTCACAGCTCCCATCGAGGCGTCGGGCGGGTCCCAAAGTGTGTCACCGGCTCAATCCCGCAGGGCAACCGACGACTCAGCCACGCCATCCACGAGATTGCCACCGTCCAGATCCGTCACAAGACCGAGGGACGGACTACTTCGATCGCAAGGTGGCCGAGGACAAGGCGACAAAGAAGACTTGCGCTCCCTCAAACGTCACAACTCGAATCTGTCTGACGACAACTTCTCATCGACTCGGGCAGATGACATAGCGGACCAGGGAGTCGGCATCTTGCGTGCCGAGGGTCTGCCCCTCCCGGCGCCTGTTGCGTTGAATAGCGAGATTCCACGCAAGTGGTTCCGCCTGAAACATCTCGGGTCGACCACCAGTCCGCACCTTCTGACAGATCGTCGATTATTCGCCCCTCAGTCCTCGCTTCGTGACGACGTCAGGCCGGTGCAGATCTGCAGTTCTGGCCACTCCGGTCGCCGGGCCCAGCTGGTCAATCCTCGGCCGAATCGCCCGAGCACCCCGGGAAAGCGATTGCTACGCTGCGCCGAGGGGAGAACAGCGAAGCCACCAACAGGAGGAACGCAAATGCCCGAGTTCACCTCTTATCCCGCCGGAACCCCGTCGTGGGTCGACCACGCCGCCAAAGACGTGGCAGCCTCCAACTCCTTCTACAGCGGTGTGTTCGGCTGGGAGGCCGAGGACCAAGGCGAGGAGATGGGGCATTACACCATTCTCCGCAAGGGTGGAAAGACGGTAGCCGGCAACATGACCGTCATGATGGAGGGCCAGCCCAGCGCGTGGGTGAGCTACATCTCTGTCGACGACGCCGATGCGATTACCGACCTGGCCAAGAAGGCAGGCGCCGCCGTGTTCGTCGAGCCCATGGACGTGTCCGACATCGGTCGCATGGCTCTCTTTGCCGACCCCACAGGCGCTGCGATCGGCGTCTGGCAACCGAAGACCTTCAAGGGGGCTGAACTGGTCAACGAGCCAGGCTCGTTCGCCTGGAACGAGCTGAACACCCGTGATGTCCCAGCCGCCAAGGCTTTTTACACAGAGGTGTTCGGGTGGAAGGCAAACGACATGGACATGGGGGAAATGAGCTACACCGAATGGAGGCTAGGGGACAAGCCAGTGGCGGGGATGCAGGTGATGCCCGACATGGTGCCGGCCGAGGTTCCGGCCCACTGGCTCGTTTACTTCGCAGTGGGCGACACCGATGCCACCGTTTCGAAGGCGATCGGAGCGGGGGCGACGACACTTGCCCCCCCGATGGACATCCCTCCCGGACGTTTCGCGGTGCTCTCGGACCCCGAAGGAGCCGCCTTCGCCGTGATCAAGACGAATCCGATGGGGACCTGACGCGCACCCGAACGGGACGATGACTCGCGCTCGGTGACCGCGCCCCGCGCTGTTCCCATGCTCTGACAAAAGATCGGATGCTCAACGGGAACAAGCTCGAGCTGCGCGCTGAGAGAGGTTGCCAATGGACCCTGGGTGGTGCCTCTTGACACAAGCTTCAGGGGTTGCAGAATCAGAAGGGGCAAAACTCTGGGCCGGGCCGCGAACGGTCACAGGGCTGCCAACTGGAGTCCGAAATGCGGAACGGGGGGAGATCGAACAGCCGTCAGCTTGTCCGAGCGCGAGCGCGTACCCCACGGACGCTGGCAGGAGTTCTCCTGATCGCCGGCCTCATCGCCGCTTGGACAGTGACAACGCCGGCTAAGGCAAGCGCCACCGGCGAGTTCTCCGGATCAAGCCTGCTGACCTCAGTGTCCTGCACTTCGATGTCCACCTGCATTGCCCTGGGCGCAGGTGGACAAGGGTGGTCGTATAACGGCTCGGCCTGGTCATCGGCCACACCGGTCGACTCTTCGGGGACCCTGAGTTCGGTGTCGTGCGCCGACCCTTCGTTCTGCGTGGCCGTCGACTACGCGGGCCAAGCGCTCACCTTTGATGGCACGAACTGGTCAGCTCCAAAGCTCGTCACCTCCTCGGGCTTACTCAGTTCGGTCTCGTGCGCCGGCCCGTCGTTCTGCGTGGCCGTCGACTACGCGGGCCAAGCGCTCACCTTTGACGGGACTACCTGGTCAGCTCCAAAGCTCGTCGACTCCTCGGGCTTGCTCGGTTCAGTTTCATGCGCAACGAGTTCGTTCTGCGTGGCCGTCGACTACGCGGGCCAAGCGCTCACGTTCAACGGGACAACCTGGTCACCCCCGCAATCGATGGACCCGTTCGGCCTCCCCTTCTCTTCGATCTCTTGTTCGTCAAGCACGTTTTGTGTCGCCGTGAACTCCTACGGAGATGAGATCAGTTACAACGGGTCAGCCTGGACCACCTTGACCCGTATCGACCCCCTCGGGGGGTTGACGACTGTTGCGTGTGATGCGGCGTCCTGCACCGCGGTGGACCACTTCGGCAACTACTTGACCTACAACGGCACTACATGGTCGGCGCCTACACTGCTCGACCTCCTAGGCAAATTGAACGCCGTCTCGTGCTTCTCCGGTTCGTCCTGTGTAGCCATCGACAGTAACGGAAACGCGTTCCTCTTTGACGTTGCCGCGGCTACTGCTGCAGCTCAACCACCGGCTCCCACACCGACGTCCGCCTCCCCACAGCAGCCCGCTTCCGTGCCGCCCACCGGATCTCCAACTCCTGTCACGTCCCCGACAGGACCGACCCAGACGTCGACGACACCGACATCGGCACCGGTGAGGTCGGCGCCCATCTCTTCTCCATCAGAGAGTGCACCAACGTCGAGTCCGAATAGGCCTGGAACCACGAACCTGAGCTCGACCGCTGTCACCTCCCCGACGGAACCGACCCAGACGTCGACCACACCACCGTCGGCAACGGGTGGCCCGGTCACACCCGCAACGACGAACTCGAGCTCGAGCGCTGTCACCTCCCCGACGGAACCGACCCAGACGTCGACCACACCGACGTCGGCACCGGTGGGTCCGACTCCCTCCTCCTCGCCCTCTGCGAGTGCGTCAATGTCAAGCCCGGCCCCAACCGGAACCACGACCCCTCTTGCATCTACGTCAACAGGCGACGCGGCTTAACGACGCTGGCCGGCAAACACGTTCCCGAAGCGCCAGCCTCACAGCCTGTCGCAACCGATCAGAGTTCGACCTCGAAATCCGCCGGTGATACAACCAAAGCCGCCGTCACCAAGACACAGAACGCCGTGGCACCCAGTACCAGCGTTCCGACCAGCGTCACGCCGCTGGTGCCGAGCTCACGGAGCACCGCGTCACCGACAACCACACCTGCAAACGGATCGGGGGCCAATAGCTCGCAATCCGCCTCGGGCCCGCTTGTGTCGGCGAGTGACGCCTCGAGCTCGAGCATCGCGCTTCCAGCCACGCTCGTCGGAATCTTCATCATCGTTGCCTTGATTGTCCTCGCTCTGTTCCTCAATCCCGGAGGCGTCTCTCCGCAGGTCGCTTCCGACAGCCGAACGTTTTGGTACTCCAGCTTTGCGGATTCCGACCACCGCTTGTTCGCCGCTACCTCGCGGTGGATGGGCAAAGGGCATCGTCTCGCTTTGACCGCATGGCGGCGCGGCGCGGCGACAGCGACGTGGCTTCTCGGACGATAACAATCGGAGTAGTCGTAGCGAGACTTTGGGCCCCGATCTGGCTCGACCGAGCGAGGGCGACGAGGATGGCGCCGGGAGCCCAATCTCATCGCCAGCATCGGTCAACCGCTTACCTTCCCAGTTGATGCGGCATGGACGATCGCGGCTAACTTGGAGCGTCCCAACTCAAGCGACAGGGTCGTCAGCTGAACATACAGACCGATCAACATCACGATGTCGTCGTCATCGGTGGTGGGCCCGCCGGCGCGAGCGCCGCGCTCGAGTGCTTCGACATCAATCTCGACACGATTGTGTTGGAGGGGCGGTCAACGTTGGGCGGTCAGCTGGGGGAGATCCCCAACAGCATCCGTAACGTGGCCGCCGGCCGGTTCGAGGACGGACCGGCACTCGAGGCGGAGCTGCAGCGAGCGACCGCGATCCTCGACGACCGCATTTTGACGGGTCACGAAGTGACTGAGGCCGATCTTCGTGCAGGCTGGGTGAAGGCCGGTGGCGGACGCTTTCACGCCAAGGCGCTAGTCATCGCCACCGGATCGGTCGCACAGATTTTTTCGGCTGCCCCTGACGGCGCCTTCGGTGGCGACGTTACCTATCACGTCGAGTCACGACCTGATCAGTTCTCTGGGCGTGACGTCGTCGTGGTCGGAGGTGGTGACAGCGCCACACTCGACGCTCTGGAGCTTGCCGCCACAGCTTCCTCAGTCAAACTCGTGCACCGGTCGGAGAAATTGACAGCGCGTCCGGACATTGTCGAGCGTGTGCGCCAGGACCGTCGGATCGAAGACCTCTCGGGCTGGGAGGTCGAATCGGTCCGCGGCAACGAAGGGCTCGAAGGGGTGGTTCTGTTGCATCCGTCGACCAGCGAGCGTCGCGAGGTTGCAGCAGGCGGCCTGGTCGTGAAGATCTCCCGCCTCCCCAGCACCGCTGTGTTTCGTGGTCAACTCGAGCTGGACCGGCGGGAAGCGATCGTCGTTGACGTGGCCCTTCACACCTCACAACCAGGTGTCTTCGCCGCCGGCGACGTGGTCGCTGGCTCCTATTGGCGAGTGGCAACCGCCTTTGGGCAGGGAGTTCTGACAGCTCGATCGATCCTGCGCCACCTCGAGGCGATGCAATGATGGTCGAGACGGCCCTTCCTCCGGTTGCCGAGATCGTCGTCGAGCTCGAGCGCGCCCTTGGCGGCGCCAGCCCGGCGTCGCCAAACCAGCTTCTGTCGTTGCTCCTCGAGCTTCACGATTCGAACGTCAGGCAGTGGGACCTGGAGGACGAGACGCGTGTCCCGGGAGCGATGGATTCGGTTGTCGCCGACGCCAAGCGGGCTATCGACAGGCTGAACCTGACCAGGCATCACCTGATTGAAGATATCGATGCCGCCATGCAAGCCCACCTGAGGCAGTCGACCTCCGCCCCCCTCGCCACCGAGAGCCCGGGAATGGTTCTTGACCGCTTGTCGGTGCTCATCATCCGTATTGCCCGCACTGCGGAGAAAGCCCGGTCGATCTCAGACGGAACGGACACGTATGCGGGCCGGCTCCCGGGCCTGCATCGGCAGCTGGCCGCGCTCTCGGCAGCGCTGGAAGTGCTCCTGCGGGACGTGCGCGCCGGCACGCGCCGGTTCCTGCCCTACGAGCACCAGAAGCTCTACGCAGCCCAGCCAGGAACCGAGCGAGGATCTATCCGTACAGGTGGAGGTGATAGCCGCCCCGGTTGAATCCGAAGAGGACACGGTGTCCCACCACGTCGGCGTGGGCCAACCCGAGAGAGGCCGAGGCGAGCGGGGCCGTCGAGCACCATGGTGTCGGGCGTCCAGGATCGCGGAGGTACACGCGACCCGTTCTTCCGATGGCGGCCAGTTGGTTTCCGAGGACCACGACGGAGACTCCTCCGGTTCCCCAGGCAACGTCCTCGGGAAGCGCCCCGGCGGCCACAACACCTCCGTCCCGTGGATCGAGCCCGGCGAAGCCGCCGCCGCGCAGGGCCTCCCAGTCGTAGTCGTCCACGCGGGACGTGGTAGCGCTGCCCGCGGCCCAGATGAGCCGGCCGTCCCACACCACGACGGCGACCCGGAAGCCGACCTCGACCTCCCACCGGGGACGGAGGATGCTCCCTCGGACCAAGGGCACCAGTGCCACACGGTCCGCTCCACCGAGGGCCACCAGGGGTTCGCTCGCTCCGTCCACAACGCCCACGGCGGTCACCTCGCCGAAGCGCTCGGCAGCCACATCGGTCTCGATCGGCGCATCCAGCGCGGTTGAATCGATGAGCGCCGACACCAGCACCCCCTGGGCACCATCACAGCGCGGGCGCGACCCAACGATATGCCTCCCGGCCAGCACCGTCCGCTCGACGTCGGCGGCGAAGAACGTCATCGCCGTCGGTTCCACCTCACGGGGTGGCCCCGGCCCGACAAGCTCAGCTCGTCGGAATCCGCGGACACATCCAAAATGGTTCAGTACGAGCAGCAGGCCGAGTTCCGGCAGGTCGAGGACGGCGTGGATGTCGAGGTCGAACTGGGACGGTTCGTCCTGGTCGGGAAACAGCGTCTGGCCGAAGACTCCACGGGGCCGGAATTGCCTGTCGGCGAAGACGATGTTGCGACCCAGGTTGTTCCAACAGGTCAGGTCGCCGAGGGCGACCACGCGGCCGATACCCGGAGGTTGGCTGTTCCGTACGCCGATCTCGGCCGCGGCGTTGACCTCGATGACGTCAGAGGTCGGTCGACGGGCCCCGCTGGTCACAGCAGTTCCTCAATGAGCGCGGTCGCTCGCTCGGGTGTGGTCCCATTCATACACGGCACGCCGGAAGGACACGCCCGCGGGTGGGGCCGGAAGTCCCGCAGGCTGACCCGCTCGTTGTAGGCGTACGCGGCCTCCCCGGCGAGGCACTCGTCGGTGCATCGATCACCGCGCAGAACCCGGCAATGATCCCAGGGGCGGAAGTACACGGAGCCCCTGCGGCAGATGTGGACCGTGGGCGTGCCCTGCTGAACGGCGATGTGGGTAAGCCCGGTGTCGACGCCGATCACCGCCCGGCACGATGTGAGGACATCGACTGCATCGCCAAGGGTCGGTACGTGCAGCTCGGTGATCCCAGTTGCACGCATGGCGGGGGTGCACCCCGAGCGGGTGACTTGACGGACCTCGAGGCCCATGCTCACGAGCTCGACTGCTATCGCCGCCCACCGTTCGGCGGGCCAGGTCTTGTCCACTCCGTCGGTCTCGGTCACGAGCAACACGGAGTGGCTGAGCTCGGGCCGGGGGTGGGCGTCGAGAGGGATCGGTCGGGAGAAGTCGGCGGCGATGCCCATGTCATCGCAGATCCGTTGGAGGATGTCGTTGATATCGAGCGGTCCGAACTCTTTCTCGAAGGCCGCCGATCCCCACCAGAAGTTCCGCTGAATCGGATGGTCCCGGAGGTCCATCAGCTGGTCGCGGTCGTCGAAGAGGAACGAAGCCTCATCGACACATCCCGCCAAGCCACCAATGCGAGGAGCGAGCCTCCTCTGTGCAGGGGACCGGGCCAGCAGCCAGGCCTGCTCGGCCCGGTGGTTCCCGGCGACGGTGAGGGCCTGGATCGCCGGCAGGGAGACGACGAGGTCCCCGATGCCGAAGGAGATAGGCGCCACCAGCACTCGCCGCATCACCTATACGGACGAATAGACGGTGTGGTCCTCGATCCCGGCCTGGGAGAAGCCCTCCCGGCGCTCGGCGCACTTGTTGCACTGTCCACAATGGCGGTCCGCGATCGGGGCGATGCAAGAGAAGGTGTGCTCGAGCGACAGGTCGCGGCCAAGCTCGAGGACCTGTGCCTTCGTCAAACCTGCGAACGGCGTCCTCACCTCGATGGGGAAGTCAAGCCCGAGTTGCACGAGCGACCCGAAAAGCGACAGGAACTCGGGCCCGCTATCGGCGAACGGGTTTCCCTTCAGGGTTCCGAGGGCGATGGTCTCGACATGATGGAGTGCGCACCATACGGTGGACTTGGCCAGCAGCAAGAGGTTGCGGCCCGGCAGGTACACGGCGCTGTCTGCGGTGGTGTCGTCAGGGACGTCCTGGCCGGACACGCTCCAATGCGCTCCATAGACGTCGGCGATGGGGAGGTCGAGCACGACCAGCGGACGTGGTCCGAGGTTGGCCGGAAGTGTGTCCAGGAACCGTCGAAGATGCGTCTCTTCAGCCACCTCCCACGCGAGCCCGAAGCGAATGTAGAGCGGCTGCACGGCCCAGCCCTGTCGGGCCACGTCGGCGACCAGGACCGCGCTGTCGACCCCGCCGCTTGTGAGGACGGCGAAGGGGTGACGGGTGGTCACGCCCGGCCTCGGTAGACGCAGCCCGATGTGCATGTCTCTCGCACCACGATCCGGGATAGATCAGGCAGCGACGGTTGGAGTCGGTTCCAGATCCAGCGGGCGAGTACCTCGCTGGTTGGGTTCTCGAGCCCGTCGATCTCGTTGAGGTAATGGTGGTCGAGGCAGTCGAGCAACGGCTCCATCGCGCCCGCCAGCTCGGCAAAGTCACGGACCCAGCCCTTGCGGTCATCGATCGGCCCTTCCACGTGCACTGCCACTGAGAACGAATGACCGTGCAGCCGTGAGCACTTGTGGCCGGCAGGAACGTGAGGAAGGCGGTGGGCTGCCTCGAAGCTGAACTCCTTGAAGATTTCCACCAGAGCTCAGTGCCCTTCCTCCGTCTGACCCGCGCAGGGGCTTGGCAAACGGGAATCATATGCGAACAGCAGCGGTCTCGTATGAGCCGAGATCAGCGAGACCCAGGCACCTTTTCCGGACATGCCGACGGTCGTTCGACACCCGACGGTCGCTCACCACGGACGCTCCGCTTCTCTGAGTGAGCTGTTCGCGGATTGTGAATGTCGTGCACCTCACTGGCCGGAGCAGGAGGGTGCCCAAGGGATCAACTGACGCGAGACTTGAACCCGTGATGCAACTGAGCGAGGTGCCGATCATCCAAGCACCGATGGCAGGTGGACCGTCCACTCCTGCGCTGACGGCCGCCATCGTGAACGCCGGCGGTTATGGCTTTGTTGCCGGTGGGTATCTTTCCGGAGACGAACTGCGGGAGAGCATTTCAAACACGAGGTCTCTGTCGGGTAGCGCATTCGGCGTGAATCTCTTTGTGCCGTCCGATCCAGGGGATGTTGCGGAGATTGCCCGGTACGCGGAGGCGTTGCAACCCGAGTCAGACCGTTGGGGTGTCGCGCTCGGCGAGCCTCGTTGGGACGATGACGATTTCAATGCGAAGTTGGACGTCATCGAGTCAGCACACGTCCATATGGTCAGCTTCACCTTCGGTTGTCCGTCCTCGGATTTGGTTGACCGAATGCACCGAACTGATTGCCAAGTGGCAGTAACCGTCACCTCCTGGGCCGAAGCCCAGCTCGCCGAGGCTTCGGGAGCGGATGTGCTTGTGGTTCAGGGAACTGAGGCTGGAGGTCACCAGGGCGGATTCCTCGACCTCAGTGCCAACCATCGCCCGCTCCTGTCGCTCCTCATGCAAATCAGGGAAGCCGTCGGCGTTCCCCTGATCGGTTCGGGCGGAATCATGATTGGAAAGGATGTCGTGGCTGCACTTGGAGCAGGAGCGTTCGCTGTCCAGTTGGGAACCGCGTTCCTCTGCTCCCCGCAAGCCGGGACCTCCCCGACCCACCGTAGAGCCCTCCTCGACAGGCGCTACCCAGACACCATCGTGACCCGCGCCTACAGCGGTCGATTCGCCCGGGGACTCGCAAACGAGTTCGCCATTGCGCATGACAAGCAAGCTCCACAGGCATACCCCGAAATACACCACCTCACCCGCCCACTTCGTGCGGCAGCCACCGAAGCCGGGGATGCAAGCGTGCCGAACCTATGGGCTGGAACAGGATGGACTCAGATCAGCACCGAGCCTGCCGGCGTCATCTTCCGCCGAATGGCGGCCGAAGCCAGCCGAATGGGTCCGTGAAGACGGGACGATGCTTGTCCGAAGCCATATTGAGAGTCGGAAGGTACCGACAGCTCCACAAGCTCGCCTATGCGGCCCTACCTCGCTGAAAGGAACGCTCTGCCACGTCTGAGTAGCATGAACTGTTCGTGACCAGGAGGTCGGCCACCAGCAACTCATCCCACCACCCACGCTGGCATTTCGGAGCAGGACTCGTCACTGTCGTGGCCCTCGCGGTGGTGTGGAACAGCCCGTCTGGAGCTAACCCGGTCGGCGAGGATCCCCCTAGCACACCTACCCAGGCCAACCTCGCAAGTCTGGTCGATCCGTTTGTGGGAACGGGCGTCGGTGCGGTCGCGACAAATGAGGTCGGCACATTCCCCGGTGCCGATCTTCCATTCGGAATGGTGCAATGGAGCCCGGACACTGCCCCCGACCGCGTCCAGGGTGGGGGCTACAGCTACGGAGACAACCGCATCTCTGGCTTCAGTCTTACCCATCTCTCCGGAGCAGGCTGCTCCGTTTTCGGCGACGTCCCCATCCTCCCTACTACCGGAGCGTTGCCTCAACATCCTGGGTATGCCACCGAATCGTTCTCGCATGGCAACGAGACCGCCTCGCCTGGCCGTTATCAGGTAGGTCTGGGATCACCAGCCACGACTGTCCGACTCTCCGCAACGACGCGAACAGGCATCGGACAGATCACGTTTCCTCCGACGAGCTCGGCCAACCTGTTGTTCAAGGTGAGTGGTAGTACAAACGGGCTCCACGCCTCGTCAGTACAAATTCGGGGAGCGAACGAGGTGACGGGGTCGGTGACTACCGGGTACTTCTGTGGTTCTCAGGGCGCGTACACCCTGCACTTCGTGGCCCTGTTCAACCGCCCCTTCAAACATCACGGCGTGTGGGCACATAGTCGTCTACAGCCGGGAACATCAACCTGTTCCGGGTCGTATGAGGTGGCCTGTGGGGCCTGGGTGTCCTTTGACACCACCGAGAGTCGAGTCGTGACAATGAAGATTGGCGTGTCGTACGTCAGTATGACGAATGCTTTGTCGAACCTCCAGGCCGAGGACCCGGGTTGGAGCTTGAGCGCGATTCAGCAAAGGGCAACTGACTCGTGGAACACGTTGCTCGATCGCATTCAGGTTAAGGGTGGAAGTCCCACGGAGGAGCAGATCTTCTATACGGCCCTCTACCATTCCTTGCTCGATCCCAGTGCATTTAGCGATGACAACGGCCAGTACGAAGGTTTCGACGGACGCGTTCACAACACCCATGGCCGAGTGCAGTACACGAACTTCTCGGAGTGGGACATCTACCGATCGGAGATTCCCCTCCTGTCCATGATCGATCCCTCTCAGGTGTCGGACATGGTGCAATCGCTCATCAACGACGCCTCGCAGAGTGGCTGGCTACCCAAGTGGGCGGTTGCCGACTCGGACGCAGGGCTCATGAATGGAGACTCTGCCGACCCGGTCATCGCCGATGCGTATGCGTTCGGTGTCCGAGGATTCGATGCCTCCGCCGCACTCAAGGCCATGCTCAAAGGCGCTAACCAGCCGGGTACGGGCCCACATTTCGTGCAGGAACGTCAAGACCTCGGTGAGTACAAGCAGGTCGGGTACGTGCAACAACACGTGGAAGATCAAGCCTCCCTCGGAGTGACCATTGGCGCCTCCGAGACCCTCGAATACGCCATCGACGACTTTGCCATTGCCCAGATGGCGCGCGACTTAGGCGATCAGTCTGACTACCGAACGATGATGGCCCGGGCTCAGAATTGGCAGAACCTCTTTAACCCGGCCACCGGATACGTACAAGCACGACTTGCGGGCGGAGACTTTCCTTCCGGACCTGCATTCCCAACTCCCACCGCGGCTCTCGTAGATGAAAATCAGGGCCAGGAGGGCTTTGAGGAGGGCAACGCGATCCAGTACACATGGAGCGTCCCGCAAGACCTCGCGACCCTTTTCGCGCTGATGGGAGGAGATTCGGCTGCAACTTCCAATCTGAACTCGTTCTTTAGCCAGCCCAGCACCGGACCGTTCCGTCCTTACGATTGGCCTGGCAACGAACCCAGTCTGTGGACACCATGGGAGTACGACTACTCCGGTGCGCCTTGGCGCGCCCAACAGGAGGTCCGGACTATCGCCGACAACCTCTACTCGCTGACCTCTGCCGGCGAGCCCGGCAATGACGATCTCGGCGTCCTGGCTTCGTGGTACGTGTGGGCCGCCCTGGGGGCCTATCCCCTGACTCCTGGCTCTTCGAACCTGGTCCTCGCCAGCCCGATGTTCCCGACCACCACGATTCGTCTCGCGAGGGGCAAAATGCTGACGGTGACGGCCCAGGGAGCTCCTGCGATGTATGTCTCTTCTGCGAATGTCTCGATCGGGTCGAACAAGCCTCAGCCATGGAATCAGCCGTGGTTACCTGCCAGTCTCTTGCAGACAGGCGGAGTCGTTGCCTTCACGCTTGGGACTACTCCCAATTCGACGTGGGGAACGAGCATGGAGTCGGCTCCACCGTCGTATAGCCAGTTTGCCGCGCCGGCCGTCGGCTACACCCTGCCCAGCGGGACTGTGCAGACACAGGTCGGCAAGATTGCCGCGATCACCCTGGGAGTGCAGTCAGATCAATCAGGATCCACGACAGTGCTGTGGAGAGCCTCCTCAAGCGGCGTCAAGGTCGTTCCATCATCCGGCCGGCTCGTACTCCCAGCGACGTCGTCGACGGCACCCTATCCTCGGGTGTCGACAACTCTCCAGCTCACCACATCCTCTTCGGGTACCCGTGCTGTGCGTGTTGCCTTCTCCGGCCCCGGAAGCTCTCTCCGTATTCCATCGGTCACACTTGAAGTGAACACCAATCGTTGAATCGAAGTTCAGCAACTGACAGAAGATCAGACGCTCTTATCCCGGTCCAGTACAAGGCTCCTGAGCACCGGAAGCCCTTTCCAGAGCCAAGGCGCAGCGTGTGCCACATTCGATCCCAGAACTCAACGGGTCGGTGGGCGGCCTAACGGAGCTTAAGGACAGTGAGGGCAAATGACATTGTTGTGGTTACCGAGAGAAGCGGACACGAGCTCGGAGGTACCGCACCACCAGAACATGGGGCATTCGTGCGCCGCGACGAGCCGGCCCCAAGGAACATGCTTACAAATGGAAGACCTGAGAGCGGGCGAAGGGAATCGAACCCTCGTTCTCAGCTTGGGAAGCTGATGTTCTGCCGCTGAACTACGCCCGCAAGAGGGCATCACACTATCGTGCTGCCCCGTGGTTCTTTCCGATCGGTCCATCCGCGAGGAGCTCGACGCCAAGCGGATCGTCATCGACCCCCTGGGGCCCCAGTGCATCCAGCCCTCGTCCGTTGACCTGCACGTTGACCGCTACTTTCGGCTCTTCCGCAACCACTCCATGCGCGTGATCGACGTTCGGGAGGACCTCGAGGACCTGACCGAGCTCGTCGAGATCCCCGACGGCCAGGCCCTCATCCTCCACCCCGGCGAGTTCATCCTGGGATCCACCCTGGAGCGGGTCGGCCTTCCCGACGACCTCGTGGCCCGCCTCGAGGGCAAGTCCTCCCTGGGACGCCTCGGGCTCCTCATCCACTCCACGGCCGGTTTCGTCGACGCAGGATGGGACGGGCACCTCACGCTGGAGCTTTCCAACGTGGCCAATCTCCCCATCACCGTGTACCCCGGTATGAAGATCGGGCAGATCAGCTTCCTCCGCATGACTACACCCGCCGACCAGCCCTACGGCACGGCGGGTCTGGGCTCGAAGTACCAGGGCCAGCACGGCCCCACCCCCAGTCGGTACTTCGAGAACTTCCGCCCCTAACCTCCTAGGAGAGACGTTGCCCATCAGGATCGCCCTCGGCTTGGGCGCGACTGCGATCGCGTTGGCCATCGCCGGCCACCGCTTCAGCTACCTCTTCCGCCTCGTCGGCAAGGGCCGCCCCGACCCGAAGCGCTTCACCGACGTCCGGGCCCGGGTGTGGGCCGAGCTCTCGGAGGTGGGGGGTCAGCGCAAGCTTCTGCGGTGGACGGTGCCGGGGATGGCCCACGCCTTCACCTTCTGGGGCTTCACCATCTTGATGTTCACCATCCTTGAGGCCTACGGCGCGCTGTTCGACCGGGACTTCTTCGTCCCCCTCATCGGCCGGGGCCGGGCCCTGGGGTTCGTCGAGGACTTCTTCGCCGTGGCCGTGCTCGTGTCTCTGTGCGTGTTCACAGGCATCCGGTACGCCAACTCGCCCAAACGCATGGACCGCCGGTCGCGCTTCTTCGGCTCGCACACCGGGGCGGCCTGGCTGGTCCTGGTCATGATCGCCCTGGTCATGCTGTCCCTGATCGGCTACCGCGCCGCCCAGGTCAACACCGGGAACTTCCCCTACGGCAACTCGTGGTGGCCCTTCGCATCCCACGCCGTGTCCCGCCTCTTCGTCCACTTCGGGGCGGGGGTGAACTCCGATCTCGAGACGGTGCTCCTCATCCTCAACATCGCGGTGATCGTCGGCTTCGGGGTCTTCCTCGCCTATTCCAAACACCTCCACATCGCGCTTGCCCCCATCAACGTGGCGACCTCGCGCCGCCCCCGTGCCCTGGGCCCGCTGTACAGCACCCCCGACATGGACATGGAGAACGTGTCCGAAGACACCGTCTTCGGTGCGGGCCACATCGAGGACCTGTCCTGGAAGCAGCTCCTCGACACCTTGACGTGCACCGAGTGCGGGCGCTGCCAGTCGGTGTGCCCGGCGTGGAACACCGGCAAGCCCCTGTCCCCGAAGCTGCTCATCATGGCACTGCGCGACAACCTCTTCGAGTCCTCGCCGCGCCTGGTGCGCTCCCCGGCGAGCATGGAGCTGGGGACCCACCCCGACCCGGCCACGGCGGCGGCCGCGGCCAAGGCCGATGCGCCCACGCTGGTCCCCACGACGATCGAGCCCGACGTGCTGTGGTCGTGCCTCACCTGCGGGGCGTGCGTGGAGGAGTGCCCGGTCGACATCGAGCACGTGGACACCATCGTCGAGATGCGCCGCTACGAGGTCCTCATGGAGTCGCGCTTTCCGACCGAGGCCGGGCTGATGCTGCGCAACATCGAGAACCAGGGCGACCCCTGGGGCCTCGGGGGTGCCAAGCGGACCGAGTGGACACAAGCCCTCGACTTCGAGATCCCCGTGATCACCGGCACCATCCCCGACGACATCGAGTACCTGTACTGGGTGGGATGTGCCGGTGCCCTCGACGAACGGGCCCGCAAGGCCACCCAGTCCACGGCGCGCCTTCTGCACCGGGCCGGCGTGCGCTTCGGCATCCTCGGGCCCCGAGAGACCTGTACCGGCGACCCGGCCCGACGCCTCGGCAACGAGTACCTCTACCAGGAGATGGGCAAGGCCAACATCGCCACCCTGGAGGAGGTGGGCGCCAAGAAGGTCATCGCCTCGTGCCCGCACTGTTTCAATTCACTGTCCCGGGAGTACCCCGACCTGGGGGGGAACTTCCAGGTGATCCACCATTCCCAGTTGCTCAGCCATCTGGTGGACGAGGGAAAACTCACGCCGGGGAACATGGAGGCCAAGGTCACCTACCACGACCCCTGCTACCTGGGCCGTCACAACAGAGTGTTCGACGAACCCCGGTCGGTGCTCGACTCGATAAACGCCGTCCCGCAGTTCGAGATGAAGCCGTGTCGCGAGAAGAGCTTCTGCTGC
>JARLGQ010000111.1 GCA_031292675.1 Acidimicrobiales bacterium | reverse complement strand
TGGCGTCTCCCCGGGCCGGACTTGCACCGGTTGGCTGTCGCAAGCTTGTCGCTCGGTTACGTCATGATCGCTCCTTTGCGTTCATGGCGTCCGACCTACTGGACGCACGTGGATCAAGGCTTAGGGGGTCCCTGAGGTCGAAGAGATCTCCCCCGCCACTTCGTTGAGGCACTTGGCCTGTTGGCCAGGACTCGGCGGACTGCCGTACGTCGAATCGCGACCCTCGGCGCACAGCTTGATCTGGCCCTCGGTGTGGGACCGGCTCAGGATCGAATTGGTGCCCGTCGAGCCGTTCCCGCCGTTGAAGGCGTTCAGGCCGAACAGGAGCAGGACGGCCAGGAGAAGCATGCTCACCGCCGTCGCCACCAACCCGGTACTGGTGGAGAACCCTCTCTGATCGCGATGTCTTCGGACCCCGAGCTGCACAGATCTCTCCTTCCACTGGCCACTGAGCCCTCGACGTCCACCTGGGCCAAGGCCCCGAGACGTGGCGCGGGACATCACCTACATACGTCGGCTCCGCGAGGACGCACCTGAAGCTCGTCACGTGTCGCTGGTCGTCAAGCCCAACCCAACGTTGCGGCCGGGCGCGGCATGCGGACTCGGAGCGCCGCCGAGGGATCCCCTGATCTCAGGGGATCACGGTGATGGGAAGAGGAGGGGTACTCCTGCGTCGGCCATCACCGAGCGCGAGCGGGACTCGCACCACCCAACGGCCGGGAGGGATGGCGTAGTCAAGATCGGGAACGAAGCTGGCCGTTCCCACCAGCAGGGGGATGAGCTCGAACGTGTGCGGCGCGATCCGGAAGACCACTCGCGGGAGTCTTTGCGCGCCGGAATACCCACCGACGACGGACCCGGTGCTCGGGTCGACGACCCATCCGAAGACCATTCCGGTCGTCACGACCTCGAGCTCGGCATCGGCCCGGTTCCACACCTTCAGCTCGGACCGCACCGTGTGGCCCGAGCGCACCTCCAGAGCCGGGTCCACGGTGACCTCGCCCTCGCCCGGGTCGAGCTCGGGCGCCAGCTCCGGCACGGGCACCCGGACTTGGCGGTCCGGGAATCTGAGCGCACCGACATCGAGAACGATGTCGTCACCGAAACGAGCGTGGAGGTCTCGAGCCACTTCGGTTGCCCACGGTGCCAGCCCGATGCTCAGGGGAGGTTCCCTGCCGCGGTCTGACCGGGGGTCCGGATAGCATTGGAGGGCACCTGGGCATTCGCCCAAGACTCGCTCGATCTCGGTCTTGAGGGTGTCCCATACGGCCACGCCGCTGAAGGATAACGACCGACCGAGCACGGCGCGCCCTCTCGTTTCTCCCGAGCTCGGGAGCTTTTGTCAGGTCACGCCGAGGATCCAGCCCTCGTCGGCAACCTGGGCGCGCATGTCAGCGCCGACGCCCGGCGAAAGCCATTCGACGAGCGTGCCCTCGGTATCAGCTTGTGCGCACGACTCGACGACCTGGAGGACCTGGGCGGCATCGCGCACGGGATGCCGAGCGAAATCGGTGGCGAAGATGGTGGGCCAGATCTCGACCAGGGTCACAGGAGTGCTCTCGGCGAGACTCTCCGGAGTGATACCGGTTTCAAAGGGCCATACGCTGAGGTCACTGCCGTATCGAGCCCGCATGCGCTCCAGATGCGGTATTCCAAGGAGGGCCTGGCTCCCCACGCTGCCCGCGTAGGCGAGCTTCCAGACGGTCTGGATGGCTCCACCGACACCCCGGGCACGTTGCTCGGTGAGACGTAGCCGGTCAGGGCGCGGCCCTCTCTCGTTCAACCCTGGAATCTCCTTGTCCCTGACGCCGAGGTATTCGTTGGCCTGGTTGGCAGGGCAGCCCCAGAACAGTCGACACCCCGTGTCACGATTCAGCGACTCGGCCACCTCCCATCGGTTGTTCGTGTTGTCCGGTTCGTCGCGAACGCGTTCGGTCAAGGTGCGCCAGATCGCCCGCCATGCAGGGCCCCGGCCGAACACGGCCGGAGCCAACGAAGACGTACCCGCCGGGTAGGAGAACGGGAAGTCGAACCCGATCACGATGCGCCGACCGTCGTCAAGGCTTTGCTGGACCAAGTGGTCGATCTCCACCATGGCGGCGTGACGCGTCGAGGGATTCGCGGGTTCGCTCACTTTGAGCGTCTCCCCGTACCAGGCGCCGGAAGCGATCCAGATGCTGTCCTTGCCTGTCCGGGGGTGGGAGCTGGCGCTCCAATCGACCATGACGTAGTCGTCGAAGAGACGAGACAGGTCGTCGGCTCGAGACGGTCCGGCATCGGGCATCGTCACCGGGTGAGCGATGAACACTCGATCAGAACGACCCAGAGAGGCCTGCTCGATGTCGAGCAGATGGTGCTGGGCCTCGTGTGCGTTGCGCCGGATCACCTCCCCGGTGGAGATCGTCCCGAGGTCGGAATGAGTGGTGCGAGCCTCCGGTGGAGCGGCCTCCGCCGCCGCGACCCAATCTTCGGCCGCTCTTCCGTAGGCCATCATTGCGACTTTCGAGGAGAGCTCGTCGTAGCGCCTCACTTTTGCGAGTTCGTTCTCGTCCCAAGAGGGAATACCGCCTTCGGGGTCGACGCGCAGGGCCCAAAGGCGCTCGGTGCCGATACGCAGCACGTCCACCATGTGCCACAGATACTCATTTGGCGACCAGGCGTCGGCGCGGACGGGTGTGGTCGGGTCGACCACGCTGAGGGCCTGGAAGAACAGGAGTGGGGATTCGGCGACCATGGCGATCGCGTCGTCGATGCCGGTGGTCCAGGAGAAACCGCACTCAGGACACCGCTTGCGGTCGGACGGAGGCACCGACCGATTGTATGCGCACACCGTGCACGATCTCTCGGGTGTCACCGCGGCGCGGTGGCCCGTCCCAGCCTCCTCGAATCAGGGGGGCATGCCCGACTGTCGCCGACGTGCACAGCTCGGTGCACGTCGGTGGGCGTCGTGTTCCCGAGCGGTGCGGATCACCCACCGTCAAGGTGAAGGTCTGGCACACGATGATCCTGGTCTTGCCCTTTCCAATGATGGCCTTGATGCGGATGTGGTAGATGCAACCGGGCCCACCTGCCCTGGCGTCGCCATGGGGAGGAGCCTTCCGAACCATGGCCTTCAGCCCTGCTGACCCCCGTCTCGCACCGCGCGCCTCGGCGGTGCCGATGGCGGGCGAACCCCGGCACGGCGCTGCCCGGCACCATCGGGTCAACGCCGAGTCGGCTGCACCCACCTGCAGGCCATACCGGACACGGGGCAGATCAAGGGTCGTCCCTGCGCCACCCCGGTGGCCCAGAGGCGACTTGCGGGCCCCCGTAATCGAACGTATGTTCCCCGACATGGACCGCTCATCGGAGCTCGAATCGATGCGGCGCAGCATCGCCATGCTCAATCCGCGTGCGGCCGCCTTGGACCGAGAAGAAGCGATGGCTCTTCTCGCCGAGCTCCAGGAGGTGGGACGTCGGCTCGGGGCGTTGCGCAGCGGATTGCGCCGGCTGCTGGAGGACGAGGGGACTCCTTGAGCCCTGCTCACGATGTAGCGGAGACTCGATCGACGGCTTTGACACGGTTCGCCACAGTGGCCATCGCACAGCCACGAGACAACGGCTCGGTCGGGGTTCTAGGATCGCAATGACCTTCGTTCGCCATGGACCATGGACCCGAGCGTGAGGCTGCGACAGGGGGGTCACGGTGCGACGCTCACCTGCCATCGTTGCCCGACTGGCACTCACAGGGACCGTCACTCTGACATTGGGAATCGCCATGCTCGTGGCGGTCCTCATTGAGGGCTCCATAACGCCCGCCTTCGCCGACACCTCGCCCTACGAGCTGTATTGCCCGGGTACTCCTGTCGGCAACGTGGTGATCAACGACGTCACCACGATCGGGACCCTGTCGCCTCCTAGCCCAAGTGCTGAGCCCTTTTCGCTGTCGGGTTTCCAGACCCAACTCACGATGCCCGCCTCCGTCGTCTCCGCCTTCCGAGCCTTAGGGGACACCTCCATCGCGGGATCCTTGACGGAAGTCGTGAATCCCACCGGGAACGTGGAACCGCTGTCTGTCACCGTCGGCCCCATGGCATTTGACCTCCCGATCCCGGGGTCTGTTCCCTCCTCAGGGCTCGGACTCGACATCCCTCCTTCGCCTATGAACGTCAACGGCTTCTTCTCCACCCCGGAGACCATCCCACCGGGACAGGTACCTCCTCCCAGCAATGTCGATCTCAATGTCGAGTCAACGACGCTGACGCTGCAGAACTCCGGTACGCCGGTCACCGTGACGTGCACGGCATATGCAAACGACACCCTTCCGACGTCGGGAATCTCATCGTCTCCCCCTGGGGGCTCCCCCATCGCACCGGAGATCGCCGGCTCCAACGGAGGTGGAACAACCACAACGACGGGTTCGGCCACCTCGACGACGAGCGGGTCGGGGCCTTATTACCTCGCTCTCGGGGACTCGGTCCCCGTGTGGAACGGCTCGAGCTCCTACCCGTATCAGATCGCCTCCTATTACACAGGTCAGCTTCCCGGTCTCCAGGTCGTGGACATGGCGTGCTCCGGAGAGACGACGAACTCGATGCTCGCGAATTCGTTGTGTGCGCCGGCACCGGCTCGTTCTCAGATGCAGGAGGCGACAGCCTTCCTGCAGGCCCACCAGGGCTCGGTCGCCTTCATCACCCTCGACATCGGTGGCAATGACGTCGTCAACTGCGTATCCGGAGGCACCATCGACGTGTCCTGTGTACTGCAGGGCCTCACGACGATGCAGACGAACCTGCACACGATCCTGACCGGTCTCATGCAGGCCGCCGGGCCCACCGTTCCGATCTTCGGGATGAACTATTTCAACCCGTTTCTCGGTGATTGGCTCGCGGGTGGTTCGGAGCAGAGCTTTGCGGTCGGATCGGTCGCCGAGCTCACCTTGTTCAACCAAGTGCTCGACCAGGCCTTCGCCGACGAGGATGTTCCGGTCGCCGATGTCGCCACCGCGTTCCAGATCACCGACCTGACCGACATGGTCTCTTCTCCCTGGGGCACCGTCCCCGTCGCCGTCGACAAGGCCTGCACCCTGCTCGACATCACCTGCACCGTTGGCCAACCGGAGGGCTTTGGCGACGACCCTGTGCCGGCCGGGGCCACCGTCATTGCTCACGCGTTCGAGCAGACCATCGGGACCACGATCAGCCCCACCACGACGACCACGACAGTCAGCCCGACCACGACCACGACCGTCGGCTCCACCACGACCACGACAGTCAGCCCGACCACGACCGTCGGCTCCACCACGACCACGACGGTCGTTCCCACCACGACGAGCACCACCGGTTCGACCACCACCACGACTTCGATGCCGCCGGCGACCACCAGCAGCACGAGCGGTCCCACCACCACTTCGAGGCCACCCGCTTCGACGGCGAACGCGGGTTCCTCTTCCTCTTCGACGACGGAACACGTGGTCACCGCATCGTCCGGCTCCCTTGCGTTCACCGGTTCGGGTCCCGGCCTCAACACGATGACGCTGGTCGGCTCGGCGCTCACCGTGATCGGGCTGGCCCTGCTCGTCCTTGTCGACGTGCCTCACAGAGCGCTGAGACGACTTCCCCTCGTGCTTCCCCGTCGTCGGCGCTGACCCCTCGAGGGGCGCCGATGCCCAGGACGATCGCCTCGAGCGGGTCACTCAGCCTGGCGCGTCGAGACCCCCTCGGGCGACGGTCCGCGCCAGGATCCCGAGCGTGGCACGAAGCGCACCCTCGGAAATGACGGGAAAGATTCCCCCTTCTTTCCACGCCGGATCGATCGACGACCAGTCGTAGTACGACGTGACCAGCGTGCCGTCCTCCATGGGCTCGAGCCTGTAGCCGTAGACGTGGCCGAGCGGCGGGCGGATCTGACCGACGATGGTCCATGCGATCTCATGCTCGGGAACAAGCGTTGTGATCGTGACGGTGACGTCGTACTCGCCCATCGGGTAGTCGTTCAGAGCCTCGCGGTCCATATGGACGACGAAGCTGTCGCCGGGGGCGGAGACAGGATCACCCGTGGCCGCCATGAGCATCCCTGAGCTGTCGATCGCCACGTGACCGCGGGGGTCGCACAACACCCGGAAAATTGCCGCGGGATCAGCGGCAATCTTCCTCTGGACCTCCAGCCGCTCACTCGCCATTTCCTCATCCTGCCACGGATCGCAGCCCGCACCCGATGGCGGGGCCAGTGGGTCACCCGAAGACCTTGTCCCACCCCTCGCCGACCGGTGCCATGAACACCGTCGTGAGTCGCATGGACCGATTCAGCCAGACTCCGTCGACACACGCATAGTCGTCGTCTTCGTACCCACACATCCAATACGAGGTACCATCGGCTCGACGGCAGGGGCTGAGCAGATCCCATCTTGCCGTCGCCCGATCGCCCTCCACATCAATTCGTGGATTCATGAAGAAGTGGCGTGAAAAGGTCAAAGTGGTCTCACGAAGTCGCGCCGCGATGGCTCGGCGACCAGTGGCCGTCCCCAGGCCCGGACCTCCGTCCCACACGCCGTCGGCGGTGAAGAGGGCCGCAATGGCGTCCGCCAACCGCTCCAGGGTCTTGACGTCGACAACGGTGCCTTTCGAGAAGCGCTCGTCGACGAGTTCGCCGTAGCGTGCCTTGAGGGCCTGGATGGCAAGCACGTTCTCGCTGACGGTGACACGCTGTCGGAGCGCATCCACCTCGGCTGCTAATTCCTCGACCGTGACCATGTTGACCTTCCGCCTCCATCCCCTGGGTTGTCCGATGCATTATGGGCCGACGGGCGTTGCCCGGGGGGCAGCTGCTCAGGCCGTAAGCGCAGAGGGGGGCGGAATGGTTCCCGCTCCCGTCGCGAGGCATTGGGCGCGCAACGAAGGGTCGGCCGGCGCCGGCAACGCAGGGGGGTCGAGAAAGGCTGGGGGTCCTTTGAGGTCGATCATGTCGAGAAGATTGGAGGCGTTTGCATCCCGCCTGGTGAGGGCGGGCAGGTTCCACTTCGTCTCCACCAATTTCAAGATGGACGTGTGGTCCGACACGACGTGTGACACGTAGTCCCGTTTGGCGAAGGGGCTGACGACACCCATCGGCACCCTAAAGCCGAAGCGGTCATATCCACCAGGCTGGTCGGGGGGGACGGTGATGTCGGGCCGAATCCCGTCGGGGGTGACCGCTACGGGAGGCGGGACGTGATCGAAGTACCCTCCGTGCTCGTCGTAGGTCCAGATGAACAAGACCTTTTCCCACAGCGGAGATGCCATGAGGGCGTTCACGACTTGCGCCAGGAAGACGTCTCCGTACTGGATGTCCTGCGGGTTCTCTTCGGAGTCCTGGTCGAAGTTGGGATCGATCAACGAGAGGGCAGGAAGCGTGCCCTTGCGGGCGTCGGTGAAGAATTGGTCGACGCCCGCCAGGTTCGATCGAAGCGAAGGGTCCTGGGCAAGCGGGAGGTACATGGAGAGGGTCGGCAGCGTGGCGTGGTAGTCCCGCCAGGAGATCCCGTGCTTGGACAGCTCCTGGAAGATGACACCGCGCCGCGGCAGAGCGGTCGGAAGCGTGTCTTCGACGATGCCCAAGGCGGTACCCGAGATGAGGAAGCGTCGGTTCGGGAACGTCTGAGCCATGACCGAACAGAAGTACCGGTCGTTGATGGGGAAGGTCCCGGCCAGCCCGTAGGTGAAAGGCAGGTCGGTGGCGTCGTAGTAGCCCATCGACACGGGACCGCTCGAGCTGTCGGCGAATCCCAGGCAGGTCCCGCCGTCATAGGCGAGATGGCCGGCGTTCCAGCTGTTCGAGGGCGCGTTGGCGAGCTGACACGGAGTGGGCATGTGGAAGGCGTGGAGCACCTGGCCGTGGTAGGGGTTGGTCGCCGTCGGGTTGCCCAGGGTGTCGAGGTCGTATCCGTCACCTCGGCCGAGCATGCCCAGGACGTTGTCGAACGAGTGATTCTCGAGCATGAGCACCACGATGTGCTCGATCTCCGGGAGCATGTCCTTTCCGATTGGCAACGACGGAAAGGGGCGCGAACCGGCAGCGAGCACTCCGGAGGGAGCCGCCTTGTGTTCCGGGGATGTGGCGCTGCACGCCCCCAGCCCGAGCCCGGCAGCACCAGCCAGAGCACCAGCGAGGAACCGCCGCCGACCGAGCGCGCGCCCTGTTTCGAACCCACTATCTGAGCTCATCGTGGCGTCACCGTACTGCGCAGGTTCCGTACGGGTCACGGGCTCAGCACACCGTGGCGCGCCACTGCAGTCAGGGGGCCCCTATCGTGTTCCCCAGCGTCGTGTAGACGATGAACGTGATGGGAAGCAGGCAGGCGAAGGCCACTGCAATCGGCTGCCAACCCCTTCGGCGCGTGACGGCGGCCACCGCGATCAGGGCGGGAAACGCCCATGTGAGCAGTCGAGGCCTGAATCCGGACGTGTCGCTCACGAAGAGCAGAACGAGGACACCGATGCAATAGGCGTTGATCAGTCCCGGGGCCTTGGCCCGGACCAAGGCGATGACCGCCCCCACCACGGCGAACAGCCCCATCCACTCGAGCCAAGCCGGTCCCGGGAGACCCAGCTTCCAGAAGTGGGGCAGAAGGGTGAGGAGCGATTTTCCGAAGTCGACAGAGGTGTCCCACGCCTGGTGGTTCAGGTGCCACCAGTACAGCGCGTCGTGGTACTTGACCCCCAGATACACGACGTAGGCCAGGAATCCCGTGGGTACGAGCACGAGAGTGGGCAACGACCGCGGCACCTCGCGCCGACGCAGCGCCTGGACGGTGGGTACGAGGGCCGCCAGCACGAGGGGCAAGGCCGCCGGGTTGGTCGCGGTGGCCAAGGCGCCAACGACACCGGCCCAGACCCATCGCTCACGGACCATGAGGAGAAGACAGCCGGCTACCAGCGCGAGCCCGACACACTCGGAATAGAACAGGCCCCAGGCGATTGCCATACCCGGGAACACCGTGAACAGAATGGCGGCATTGCGCCCCACCTGCTCGTCGAAAAGCTCCGTCCCGAGTCGCCATACGAGCACGACTGCGACCGCACCGCTCACGAGTGACACAAATGTCGCTGCTCCGACCGACGAGAGGCCGAGCAATTCCATGAAGCGGATCAGCAGTGGGAACACCGGCAGGAAGTTGGCATTGCTGTACGTGAGATGCCCGCCCAGGATAGGAGCAACGGCGGGGTACCCGTTGGCCGCGGCCTGAAGGTAGTGATGGGAATCCCAAGACAGAAGCGGACCACTGAGCTCGCCGTGGTATTGGAGGCGCGCCGAAAGTGAGTCGGCGAGGAGCAATGCCGCCCGGACGATGGCGTAGAACCCCAGAACACGTAGGGCGGGACCCGTCCAAGGGGGAAATACCGGGCCTTCCGAAGGGCGCGCCGGACGAAGCGCTTTGACGCGTGGGTGTACGGGTCCAGCCAACTGCTCGAACAGGTCGGCCACGTTTCGCCCCCTACGCTAGGTGTCACCCAGATTCGTGGTCGTCACAACATTACCGGTCACCCCGTCCTCCGAAGGGCCCTGTTCGGCTCGGGACACCACGACGACGGCGATCAGGGACTCTTGCGGAGCAGGGCGGACACCTACGGGCTAGGGCAGGTTTCTCCTGTACTGGACAAGACCTGAGCGGTGAGGCCCGATCCCGAAGATCCCCGTGCCCACCACTCGATCAGGGACCCGGAGCATGAACAGGAGTGCGCCGTCTTTGTTGCGAATGCAGATATAGGACACCGCACCCTCGGCCGCCGCAAAGGCAAAATCGTGGTCGGTGAGGAGCTGGACCGTGGCCCTGCCGGGACTGATCTCCCACTCGAATTCGCATTTCTGACGGCCACCGATGGGCTCGTGCCTGGCGTTGACGAGCTCGACGAATCCCTCCGAGCGAGTGACGTGAACTTCGGGGCGATCTCCAACCATGGGCTCGACGCTTCCTTCTCGATCCATGGTCGCAGGTTCCGCACCCGTGCACCAGGGATGGAACCCCCACCCGCGCTCTGACCCGCTCCGGAGGACCGGTCTCGGGGGCCACAACACCTCCCCCGCATCGTGCCCCGGTTGATGGTCATGGAGACCCCGCGAAGGCCGCCGCATTCTGGTGGCACCCAAAGGCGGGCACTACTATTTCCCGGCATGTCAGACACCGCCGACCACGATCACGAGATCGACACCGGGAAGGGCACCTTTGCATTGAGCGAGCTCGGATCGCTCATGCCGGGGATGGCCGAGATCATGCCGCTCGTCGGAGCGCGCATCTGGAAGTGCTACTACGCCGGCAAGGCGGGCAACCGGGCCTTGGCACGATTTCAACTGAAGGAAGCGGTCAATCTCATGGAAAAGGGCGCGTTCTTGCGCCCCAAGTACGCCGAGAACATGGACAAGTTCGTCACTGACGAAGTCGGAGCCCTCAGCAAGTGCATCGAGGCGGAGGATTGGGAGGGATTCGAATCGGCGTTCACGGCCATGGTCGACGCCGCCAACGCCTACCACGAGCTCTATGACAAGGCCTTCCTGCGATGGAAGATCCCTGATTCGCCGCCGCCGGACTTGGACCTCACCCCGCGCCAATAGGCCGGCCACCCGGCCCCGGAGCGAGCCGTCCCAGCCGTCCAGCCCCGAGCCCCGGTCAGCTCCCGAAGCCGTCCACCTCGTCGTCGCGGTGGACCGCTGCGGGCGAGAAGGCGGGGACACACACTGCGACGTAACGCGCGCCACCCCCCTTGGGCGTCGAGTACCGCACCCACTGCCCCGCTGGTGCCCATGACGCTTGTCCGGCCGGCACGGTGATCGACCCGTTCTCGCTGTCGACGACCACTTCTCCCTCGATCACCACCGTGAACTCGTCGAACTCGGGACACTGGCCCGGCTCCGACCACCCGGAGGGACTGTGCATGACCGCCACCGAGACATCCGCTCTCCCGGTCGCGAGCCTCCCGACGAACTCGGAGATCGTCTTGGGCGGCGTGCCCGCGGCTTGGAGAACGGTGGGGACGATGAGCTCGGCCATGCCACAGTCTGCTCCGACCACTTCAGCGGAGCCACCCGACACCACATCGGGAATGCTCACCGCGATCGCGATGTCGGGGGCAGCCCCTCGAGCCCAGCGGGTGATCGCCGCCGCCCCTACACCCTCGAGATCGACCAGAGCCCCTGAGCAGTCGATGGAGTTGACGGCGATCGATGCGCCGGGAACGTAGCGGAGCGTGAGCGCCGGCACCCATCAGGTCCGGGATGCGTCTCCTAACAACGGTCTCCGAGCCATGGTCGGTTGCCGTCGAGGGCGTAAAGAGCGACGGCCACGGCGTCCTGCTCGGCTTTGGACGCACGATTGGGGGGCACACCCACCAAGACCGAGAGCCCGGCGACCCCGGCAGCCAGGTTCCACGTCGCCTGGCTGAACTGAAACGCTCCCATGTACATCCCGTCGGCGGACACGGCGCCATAGTCCCCACGCGACTCCGTCTGCACGACGCACTGGAGATACGGATTGAGAGTGGGGTCGGCCACCACATTCGATGGTGCCACCCCGGACGTCGATCCGGTGGCTGCCGCGTTCTGGGCAGCGGCCAGCGCAGCCTTCTGGGCGGCGGCCAGCGCAGCCTTCTGGGCGGCGGCCACCGCCGCCGCAGCCGTTGCCGCCTGCGCCGCGGCCTGCTGGGCGATAGCCGCGGCTAGCTGTCCGGTTATCTGGCTGTGCACGAACTCCATCTGGTGTTGGGTGCTCTCGGCCCGGGCGAGATCGGAAGCCTGTTGCGTCTGATCCGACTGATCCTGGGTCTGCTCTTGCTGCAGTGTCACCTGGTGGAACTGCAAGGTGTGTTGGGCGGCGTGGAGTCGGTCCAACGCTCCTTCAATGTTCCCGGCGGCAATGACGGCGTACTCTTCGGCCACCTGACCCGACTGCTCGTTCCCACCGAACAGCAGGTTGTCGGAGTCCGACAGCACCGACCCACCGTTCATGTACGACACGATCGCGAGCTGCCGGATCGCGAGCGTGTCCTTGTCGATCTGTTGCTCGTTCTGGCTGATCAGCAGGTCGACCTCGGTCATGGCGTGGGCGTCGACTGCGACCTTCTGTGTTGCCACCGAGTACTGCAGTTGGTAGGCGCCCGCCTGAAGCTGCTCCTGAACGAGGCTTTGGGAGATCGCCGTCGCCTGCGCCTTCAGATCCGAGATCTGATCTGCCGCCGCGGGTGGGGGGACGAAGACCACCGTCAAGGAAGCCGTGACGACGAGAGTCGACAACAGAGCGGCAAAGACGCTGCGTCGGCCTTGCGCTCTTGGGGTGAACCCCGCCGTCGGTGTGAACCGGGCGCGAGACACAGTGAATTGAAGCTAGCCATTCAAGCAAGGGATCACAAGCCGACCGACCGCCACCCGAGTCAGAAACACGGGTTGACCTCCGGATATGGACGACTCGGGTCGACTGCCGGCCGTCGTCACTCGTTCTCGGACGCCGGTGGTCGGTTCGGTTGCTTTCTCAGTCGAGGTGACCGAGCCGCCGCGCACCGAATGCAGGTCCGGATGGCCGGCCTCGCCCTCAGACGTTCCGACGTGATGGGCGCACTGCACCGTTCGCACACCCAATAGGCGCCGGCAGCCAGCCTCGCCAGGGCCCGGTCCAGGTCGTCGAGATGGGCGCGGGCACCATCGAGAAGAGCGGTGACCTGAGCCCGCTCGAAGGCCACCGTCGCACCCTCGGGATCATGCTCGTCATCGAGATTCGAACCGGACGAAGTGGCGACGATTCCCTCGAAATCGTCGGTCAATGCCGAGATGCGGGTCAGCGTCGCCTGTCGTTGTGCGCCCAGGAGCTCACGGGCGGCCGATTCTTCCATTCAGCGTTTCCTACCCGTCGTCGGTCAGACGTGTCGCCCGCCCCAGCCGTTCGATCTCTCTCCTCGACAAAGCAATGATCAGGGGAGGCGACGCCGGTACCGGATCTCGTCTACGGCTATGCCCCAGACTTCCACCCTGCGCCGGGTGTCGTCGGGCTCCCATCCGTCGGCACGGTAGAACCGCTGGGCCCGCTCGTTGCCGACGAGGACCCACAGGACGGCCTCGGTGATGCCGCGTCCCACGAGGCATGTGCGAGCCTCCGCGATCAGCAGGCGCCCCACGCCGCGTCCCCATGCACCCGGATCGACATAGAGGGCGAGGACCTCTCCCCCGTCCGAGGCATCCGCGTCTCGGGACGGTCCCGACGTGGCGAAACCACGGACGGCACCGTCCTCCACGGCGACGATCGTCGATGGCAGGCTCGGGTCCCCCGAACCGAAGGTGTAGCGGGCCATGCGGTCCTCGGGGCGCAGGCCGTCGAGATACTGGTCGGGGAGCAAGCCGCGATATCCCGCCTGCCATGCGCGCACGTGCACACCCGCCACCCCGGCGGCATCCTCCGGCCTGGCGTCGCGCACGTTCAGCACGCCCATATTCTCGCAATCCCCGCGCCACCCCGGAGCCCGGGGTCACCCAAGACGACGTCGGTGCCGGGCTCCGCGACCGCACCCGGGCCGGTCCTGCGGGAACCACAAACCGGGAGGCAGGCGGTATCGTTGCTCAGGGCCATCTTTTCGGGGGGCGCTGGTCCTGGGGAGGCGCTGCAATGCGCAGGGGGGCAATCGGAGCCGCGCTGATGGTGCTCGCCCTGTCCACGGTGGCGGGGTGCGGGCTCGCGCATGTGGCATCGAACGCGTTGGGCTTCTTCGTCCCGTCGCAGAGCCCCGGAGACGTGGACGCCCTGGCCACCCACCTCGGCGTCGAGGTGGAGGGCATCTCGGGCTACACCAGTCAGTCCTCGTGGACCGCGATCGGCGCCTATCAGCCACCCTCGACGTCCCTGCGCCTCTATCTCGGCGTGAGCATGTCGCCTCAGGACAGCAGCCCGGCACAGACTCCCGCCAACCTCGGTGTCTACGTGCAGCTGGCGAAGAGCCTGGTCAACGCAGGGCAGGCCTACGCCATCCTCCGGGTCGGATGGGAGTGGTCGACGACGTACTACTCGTGGGGGGTCCAGAACACGACGCCCGCCCAGTACGTGACGGCCTTCGACGACATCGTGACGACCATGCGCAGCGTCCCGGGACAGCATTTCTTCTTCGACTGGTGCGCGGCCGCCGACGAGGTTCCCACCAACGGCTCTTACGCGGCGTCGTACCCCGGCGACCAGTACGTCGACTACATCGGCACGGACCAGTACGACAACCCGGGATCGAGCTGGGCGGACACGCTCAACACGGTCGGGGGCCTGTCGTACACGGTCGATTTCGCCAAGGCCCACGACAAATTCGTGAGTGTTCCCGAGTGGGGCCTCAACGGGGCCGACGACCCGACCTTCATCAACCTCATGCACGGCTTCATCGAGAATCCGAGCAACGACGTCGGCTACAGCTCGTACTTCTCCTACGACGGGACGGTCGACTCGGACATCACCCAGTTCCCCCAATCCCAGGCCGCGTTCGCCCAAGACTTCGGCTGAGAGGACCGGTCCGCCCGGCACGTCCAGAGGGCGATCAGTCCGAGAGCTGGCCCATGAACTGGTTGAGGTCGAAGTAGTCCCGCCACGCCTTGATGAGGCCACCGCTCAATTCGAACGTGCCCATGACGGGGAGGCTCACGGTGCGTTGCGCCGAGACGAAATGGTCCACCCGCTCGGTCAGCACCACCTCGCCTTGCGCCACGGCATGCCGAATTTCGAAGTCCACCCGGTCCCATCCGGCGGTGAAGCCGACGATCGTGGCGCGAATGTCGTCGCGCCCCACCACCGGGTCCACGGGGATGTTGTGGTACACGGCGTCCTCGTGGAAGAAGCCCATCAACTCGCCGATGTCGAGCCTCGACCAGGCACCACAGAAGCTCGTGATGACGTCAAGCGGTGGTGCGGACACCCGATCCCCTCTCCCGATGGCGGTGCCGGCATGCGTAGCACCGCCGGCCGGCCGGGGCATCCGCCAACCCAACCTGGCCACAAGATGACCATGTTCGGCGCGATGCTGTGGCGGTGCGGGCCGATCGCCTCGTTGCCACTCTCCTCTTCCTCCAGTCCCGGGGCCGGGCCACGGTGGCGGAGGTCGCCGCCGAGCTCGAGGTTTCCCCCCGCACCGCACGTCGGGACCTGGAAGCCCTGGCCGTGGCGGGTGTGCCGGTGTACTCGCAGGCCGGACGGGGCGGAGGCTGGTCCCTCGTGGGAGGGGCCCGGACCGACCTCAGCGGGCTGACCGCCGCCGAGGCTCGCGCCCTGTTCCTGGTGGCCGGCCCCGGCGCGGCCACTCCCGAGGTGAAAGCCGCCCTTCGCAAGCTCGTGCGGGCACTCCCCGAGACCTTCCGGGCCAGCGCCGAGGCAGCAGGAGGGGCGGTGATCATCGATGCCTCGGACTGGGACCGCCCTCCGATCGACCCTCCTCCTCATCTCGCCGCCTTGCAGCAGGCGGTCGTGGAAGGGGTCCAGGTCCGGATCCACTACGCAGGCCGTGACCGCGACCCGGGCGACCGCATGGTCCACCCCCTGGGCCTCGTGGCCAAGCGCCAGGTGTGGTACCTGATCGCCGGAACCGACGCGGGGATGCGAACGTTCCGCGTGAGCCGGGTACGAGCCGTGGTGCTCACCGGTCAACCGGTGCGACGACCTCCCGACTTCGACCTGCCCACCGTCTGGCAGAAGGTGCTTGCCGAGCTCGACGAGCGTCGCACCCCCTGTCGGGTGACTGCCGTTGCCGACGCGAGCATCGTGGGGGTCCTGCGCGGCGCGTTCGGGACCCGACTGTCGCTCGGTGAGGCTGCCGTCGACGGCCGGACGGCGGTCGAGGTTCGGGGCCATTCAGCCGAGATCGTCGCCGCCGAGCTCGCCGGGTGGGCCGACCACCTCGAGGTCACCGCACCCGACGCGGTCCGCGCCCATCTGGCCCGCTTGGGACTTCGCCTCACCGATCGCTACGGCGCCGGGTCGAGCCAGCGCCACTGACGCCTCGGACCCTGTGACCGACCGGTGAGAAGGGGCCCGAATGCGTTCAGCCCGAGGCGTCGCGCACGTCGAGGGTCGTGGTCACCGGGCGCAAGCCCGCCTCGTCCTCGTGGGTCTGACCCTGGACGAGCTGGCTCCTGCTGATGGCCACGACTCCGGCCACCAAGGCGCCCAGCGCGGCAGCCTCGACGAGGACGGCCAAGGGCGAGAGTTGCAGGTGTTCGGCGAAGATGAACACCCCGAGAAGGCTGGCGACGAGCGGGTCGACGATGGTGAAGCCCGGCTGCGAGGCAGCCAGGGGCCCGGCTTGGAAGGCATGGGTCGACAGCAGCATGGAGGCCGCCCCTACCGCCAGCAGGACATAGGGCGACCAGGTGAGGAAGATGCTGAAGCCCCCACCGGTGTGGGAGCTGAGCTCCTTGATCACCGCCGCCACGAATCCCCACGAGATCCCGGTCGCCACTCCGAGGGTCGCTGCCTTGCGGGCCGGTGACGGCGCCGCGCCGCGCCGCATCGGGGTGAACGCAACGATTGTGGCGACGAGCGCCAGCCCCAGCGCGGAGATCCCCGCGAACCACCACGAGGCCGCCGGCGCGTGCAGGTGTCCTCCGGACGGGCTGGCGGTGAAGAGAAATACCCCGAGTCCGATCGCCATGGCGACGGCGGCCAACCAGTCGTAGCGCGCCACCCGACGTGCTCCCATGAGGGCCATGTACGCGAACACGAAGAGGAGTTCCGAGGCGAGGATCGGCTGCACGAGGGCGAGATCACCGAAATGGAGCGCGGCCACCTGGAACACGAACCCGAGGATCATGCTGGCGATCCCCGCCAACCAGATCGGCTGCCGGACGAGGTAGAGGAGCAGACGCGGGCTCAGGCGCTCGCCACCGGGAGCGGTTGCCGCTCCCAGCCGCTGGCAGACCGACGAGGTGGCCGTGCAGAAGCTCGCGGCCAGCGCCAGGATCACCGCCTTCACAATGAGCCGACTTTCCGAGCCATTGCCCTTCCCGTGCCCTACCCCCCTGCGTGCATGCTATTTGCTCTCGAGGGTGGCCCCGATCCAGCGGTGCAGGCGGGTTCGACCGCGCCGCGGGGCCGGGCCCGGCCCAATGGGGCCGCCCGCGCCCTTCCGGGACCCGGGAACGCCGCGGCGGCGGCGCGTGTCGGGAGCCCGTCCGGGCCGGGCTGGCCCCGGAGTCCCGGGGAAGGGCTTGCGGCCGGAATAAAGATAGATAACACTATCTTTAAGTAGATGGGGCTGGGTCAGCCGGCTCGGAGGAGGTTGTGCACCATGGCCATCGCACTTGTGACGGGCGGATCGAGAGGGCTGGGTCTGGCGCTGGCCGAGGCCCTGGCCGAACGGGGCTGGACGATCGTGCTCGACGCCCGGGACGGCCACGAGCTCGGCGAGGCCGAACAAGCGGTCCGAGACCGCACGGCACCGGGCGCATCCGTGGTGGCGATCGCCGGTGACGTCACCGACGGCGAGCACCGCAGGGCCCTCGTGGCCGCCGCGGCGCGACGGGGCGGCCTCGACCTCGTGGTCAACAACGCGAGCACCCTCGGCGCCACTCCGCTGCCGAATCTGGCGGCCTATCCCCTCGAAGAGCTGGCACGGGTCTTCGAGGTCAACGTCGTTGCCCCCCTGGCGTTGGTGCAGGATGCCCTGCCGCTGTTGCGCCTGTCGGCGCGGCCCGCAGTGCTGAACATCACGTCGGATGCCTCGGTCGGAGCCTACGAGGGATGGGGAGGGTACGGCTCCTCCAAGGCAGCCCTCGACCAGCTGAGCGCGGTCATGGCCGTCGAGGAGCCGTCCGTCCTCGTATGGGCTGTCGATCCCGGTGACATGCGGACCCAGATGCACCAGGACGCGTTCCCGGGGGAGGACATCTCCGACCGCCCGGCCCCGGTCGACGTCGTTCCCCGTCTCGTGGGGCTCGTCGAGGGCGGCCTCCCGAGCGGAAGGTACAGGTTGTCCGAGCTGGCAACAGCCCCGACGCCGGCCCAAGAGGGGGTGCGGACGTGACGACGCTCGTCCCGACCGAGGGCCGTGCCATCGGGGGCCTCCCCGCCTTCGAGCTCCCGGCCGAGCTCGAGGCGGGCTCCCCTCCCGAAGCGCGGGGCATGACGAGGGACGCCGTCAGGATGCTCGTGGCGCCGCGCCGCGACGGGACGCTCGTGCACTCCCATTTCTCGGAGCTGCCGCGCTTCCTCGACGAAGGCGACCTGATCGTCGTCAACACCTCGAGCACCCTCGCCGCGGCCGTGCCCGGCGTCGACTCGATCGGCCGCTCGCTCGAGGTGCATTTCTCCACGCAGCTCCCCGCCGGCCTGTGGACCGTCGAGCTCCGTCGTGGCGACGAACCGTGGTTCGAAGCCCAGCCCGGAGAGGTGGTCGACCTCGTCGGAGGCGCACGGGTCGAGCTCCTGGCGCCGTTCGCCGCGCACCCCCGGGGGGTCCGCCTGTGGATCGCGCTGGCCCGGACCCCAGGGCCGTTGCACACCTACCTGGCCGTGCACGGACATCCCATCCGCTACCGGTACGTGCGGGGGAGCTGGCCGATCTCGACGTACCAGAACGTGTACGCCACCGAGCCCGGCTCCGCCGAGATGCCGAGCGCGGGGCGGCCTTTCACCCCGGAGGTCCTGACCCGACTCGTGGCGCGCGGCGTGGGGGTGGCACCGATCGTGCTCCACACCGGGGTGGCGTCACCCGAGGCCTCCGAACCGCCCTATCCCGAGTACTACCGGGTGACGCGGGCCACGGCCCACCGCGTCAACGACACACGGCGCGAGGGCGGTCGGGTGATCGCCATCGGCACGACCGTCGTCCGTGCCCTCGAGACGGTGGTGGACCCGAGGCGCGAGGTGCACGCCGGGAGTGGGTGGACCGACACCGTCGTGACACCCGAGCACCCGGTATCGTCGGTCGACGGCCTGCTCACCGGCTGGCACGAGCCCGAGGCGTCCCACCTCGCCATGCTGGAGGCGATCGCCGGGAGGGACGTGCTCGAGCGGTCGTATGCGGCGGCTCTTTCCGAGGGGTATCTGTGGCACGAATTCGGCGACGTCCATCTGATCCTGCCGTGACGGACCGGCCCACTGCCGTCGAGCCTCCGCTCGCCGCCATGCCCACGACGCGGCGCGCCATCCTGCTGGCACTCAAGCGCAACGGTTCGATGCACGCCCATGATCTGGCGCAACACCTCGGGATCACCGTGGCCGCGGTCCGGCAGCAACTCCTGCGACTCAGCCAGGACGGGCTGGTGACACATCGGCGCGACCCCGATGGCCGGGGCCGGCCGTCGCACTCCCACCAGCTCACCCCGGCGGCGGAGATGTTGTTCCCCAAACGCTACGGCGACCTCACCACCGAGCTGCTCGGCTATCTCGGCGGCCCCGACAGCCAGGAGGTGACCGAGCTCTTCGAGCACCGACGGCAACGGCGCCTCGCCGAGGCCCGATCCCGCTTGGTGGAGATGACCCTCGACGACCAGGTGGCCGAGCTCACGCGCATCCTCGACGAAGACGGATACCTGGCCGACGTCGAACGCCTCGACGACGGAGGTTGGAGGATCACCGAGCACAACTGCGCCATCCTGTCGGTCGCCACGGGCTTCCGCCAGGCGTGCTCGAGCGAGATCGCCTTCATCCGAGACGCCCTGCCCGGTGCGCAGGTCGAGCGTGTGGCTCACCTGATGGACGGCGCCCACGTGTGCGCCTACGAGGTGCACGCCTGACCCCTTCCGTCGGTCACGACGGTTCCTCTCCCTGGCGGCGGTTGCCGGGATGCGCCCGTAAGCTCGATGGCGACAGACCCGAGCGCGAGAGGCACCCATGAAGACCACGACCGATCGAGTCCCGCAGAACCGGCTGGTGCGGACCGAGATCCCCGGTCCCCGCTCTCGTGAGCTGATGGCCCGCCGCAACACGGCGATCCCGGCGGGAGTCGGCACGACCCTGGGCGTGTTCGTGGCCCGGGCCGGCGGCGGGATCATCGAGGACGTGGACGGCAACCGCCTCATCGACTTCGCCTCGGGTATCTCGGTGACCAACGTCGGCAACAGCGCCCCGCGTGTGGTGGCGGCGGTGACGGAACAGGTCGAGCTCTTCACGCACACGTGCTTCCAGGTGACGCCCTACCTCGGCTACGTCGAGGTATGCGAACGACTCAACCAACTGGCGCCCGGCGCCCACGAGAAGCGCACCTTCCTGATGAACTCGGGTGCCGAGGCCGTCGAGAACGCCGTGAAGGTGGCTCGCTACGCCACGGGGCGCAGCGCTGTCGTCGCCTTCGACCACGGCTTCCACGGACGGACGCTGATGGGGATGAGCCTCACGGGCAAGGCCATGCCCTACAAACAGGGCTTCGGTCCCTTTGCCCCCGAGGTGTACCGGGCGCCGTACTCCGATCCCTTGCGGGGGACGGGGAAGCTGGCCCAGACCATCGACACCCTCGAGACCATGGTGGGCGCAGCCTCGATCGCGTGCGTGGTGGTCGAGCCCATCGCCGGTGAGGGCGGGTTCGTGGTACCCGAGCCGGGCTGGCTCCCCGGACTGGCGCAGTGGTGCGCTGCCCACGGCGTCGTCCTCGTGGCCGACGAGATCCAGTCGGGGTTCGGCCGGACAGGTACATGGTTCGCCTGCGAGCACGAGGGTGTCGTACCCGACATCGTCACCACCGCCAAGAGCCTCGGCGGCGGGCTGCCCATTTCTGCGGTGACGGGACGGGCCGATCTCATGGACAAGGTCCACCCCGGGGGCCTCGGCGGCACCTTCGGCGGCAATCCCCTGGCCTGTGCGGCGGCACTGGCGGCGTTCGACACCATGGAGACCGAAAGCCTGCTCGAGCGGGCCCGCCGGATCGGGACGGTGATGCTCGACCGGCTCGGGGCGATGGCGGCCTCGAACCCCGCCGTCGCCGAGGCCCGCGGCCGCGGCGCCATGGTCGCCATCGAGCTCGTCGGGCCCGACGGGACCACGCCCGACAAGGGGGCCGCGGCCCGGGTGGCGGCCGCCTGCCACGCCCAAGGCCTGCTCGTGCTGAGCGCGGGCACCTACGGCAATGTCGTGCGGCTACTTCCCCCGCTGGTGATCCCCGACGACCTCCTCGACGAAGGCCTGGGGATCCTGGAGGCGGCGGTGTCCGCCCCCTGAAGGTCAGTCCGTGGCGGCGGCGGCGACCGTCAGGGTCGAGCCGGCTCGTCGGGCCACGGCGGCGGCGACCCCATGGGCGGCTCCCCGAGGTCCAGCTCCCGAAGGGAGTGCTCGAGGACGAGCTCGGACAGCTCGGCCGCACTGGCGTCGAGGATCCGGGTGTTGAGCGCCAGGCGGCGGGCCTGGGCCTGGGCATCGGCGAACTGGTCTTCGAGCCGGCGGCGGCGGCGGCGCCAGTGCAGGATCCCTGCGGCCGCGGCGCAGCCCAACAGCAACACCTCCGCGCCCAGCGCGAACGCCAGGGCCGTGGTCACCCCCCCACCCCCATCAAGACCAAGCGTACTTCGAATCGGCCGACTTCGACTCGAGCGGCGGAGTCAGTCCTCGGGAGTGGGCACCACGAGGACCGGCACCGTCGAGCGGTGCAGGAGCTTGTGGGGTACCGAGCCCAGGATGGCGCCCATGATGGGGCGCTCACCGCTCCCGCCCACCACGATGACCCGGGCACGGCGTTCGAGCGAGGCCTCCAGCAACGATTCCACGGGGCGTAGCGCAGCCACGATGGGCTCCGCCGCCACGGACGGGTCGAGGGCCTTCGCCTCCTTGACCGCCTCGGCGAGATGGTCGCTCCCGATCTTCTCCAGCTGGTTCTTGTAGTCGGCGGTCTCCCCGCCCATCGGGTTCGGCTCGTACCCGAACACGATGGTGAGCGGCGCGTCGAAGGCTCCGGCGACGGTGACCGCCACCCGCAGGGCCGCCTTGGACCCCTCCGAGCCGTCGTAGCCGAGGACGACGTCGCCGGCCATCAGTCGGTCACCGGGACGACGCCAGGGGTGAGAGGCGGCGCGGGACTGTCGACCCCAGCGGCGGTCTCACGGTCGCGTTGGAAGAACTCGGGGTGCCGGACCCTCCAGAAGAGCATGAGTGGAACTCCGATCAGCAAGAGACCGATGCCAAGGACGACGGGCGGTCCGAGGCCCTTCTTCACATAGAGGTGCCAGTGGAAGATGTGGAAGCTGAAGTGGATGAACGGGAGCCACGCCTGGCCGGTGATGAACGAGTTCTCCGGGTTCGAGTAGTAGAAGATGGCGACGAAGAAGATGCCGGTCAGGATGACGGCGCCGAGCAGCGGAGCCAAGCCGATGAACACGAAGTTCTTCACGCTCTTGAAGAGATGGCGCCGGTAGTAGAAGACGCAGGCGAACCCCGTCATCCCGTAGTAGAAGGCGATGCCGAACCCCAGGGCCGAAATGGAGTTGCCCAGGACGTCGTTGGGGCTCACGATGGTCAGCGTCACGTACCACACGATGGAGATCGCCCCGAAGATCAGCGTCGAAAAGCTGGGCGAGAGGTATCTGGGGTGGATGTCGGCGAAGCGCCGGGGGAATGCCCGGTGCACGGCCATCGACAACGAGGATCGCGCCGCAGGCAGGATGGTGGTCTGGGTCGACGCCGACGCCGAGGTGAGCACGGCGATGATGAGAAGCTTGTCCCACGGCGAGCCGAGCACGTCCTTCGACAGTGCGCCGAGGATGTCGTTCGAATTGTTGGTGAGGAAGTTTGCGCCGTGGAACGACTGGGCGGCGATGGCGACGATCACGTAGATGGCAAGGAGGATGAGAGTCGAGAGCAGTGCGGCACGCCCCGGTGTGCGCCTGGCGTCCTTGGCCTCCTCGTTGACGGTGACGGCGGTGTCCCACCCCCAATAGAGGAAGACGGCGACGAGCATCCCCGCCGACAGTGCTCCCACCGACGAGATCTTGAAGGGATCGAGCCAGTTGAACGACGGGCGGATGCTGTGCGCGACGCCACCCCCGTACACCTTGGCGAGCGCCACGATCGAGAAGATGACGAGGATGACGAGCTCCGCGCCCAGCAGGGCCACCTGCGTCCGGGCCGAAAGCTCGATCCCGATGTAGCAGATGGCGGTCATCACGACGATCCAGATGACCCCTACGAAGGTGACCCAGAACCCTCCCGGGTTGTTGGCGATCCCGTGGGCACCGAACAGTGAGAAGGTGTACTGGCCGGCGATCGAGCTCAAGCTGGGCATGACCACGAGGTCGGTCACGAGGATTCCCCAGCCCGCCATCCACCCCGTCTTCGGGCCCATGGACCGGGTCACCCACGTGAAGGTGGTGCCGCAGTCGGGGTCGGCCCGGTTCATGTAGTAGTAGGCGGCGGCGATGAACAGCATGGGCACGAACGCCAGCAACATGACCGAGGGGGCGAAGATGGTGACCGCGGCGGTCACGAAGCCGAGCGAAGCGGCGATGCTGTAGGCGGGGGCGGTCGAGGCCACCCCGATGACGAGACTCGAGACCATGCCGAGGGCGCCGGACTTGAGCCCCTTGCCCCCCGATTGTTCGCCGGTAGGTCTGGCGCCGAGCTCCCCGGAGTCTGCGGTCGTCGTCGTCAATTGACCCCTCCCCCGCTGTGCTGCGAGCATATTCGCAGAGAAAATGCCCGCTGACAAGCAATCTCGTTGCATAATGGGCACAACGGCTGCGGATTCGCAGGCAGATTCCGGATGTCCGAACGGGGTACCGGCCGGAGCGCGGTGGGAGGGACTCGAGGGCAACGACCGACGCCAAGGACCACGACACGCCACAGGCGGGCGCCGACGACGAGCGGCTCAGCGCCCGGGCTCGGGAGCTGTTCGCCGAGGAGTTGGCGGTCCTCGTGGAGGCGACCCCGGGATCGCGCCGTCTGTACGAGCGGGCCCGCAAGACACTGCCCCTCGGGGTGGCCTCCTCGTTCCAGGCGGCCGACCCCTACCCCATCTACCTGGCGCGCGGCCTGGGGGCCGAAGTCTGGGACGTCGACGGTCGGGGATACGTCGACTTCCACAACGGCTTCGGGTCGACCGCGGCAGGCCACGCCCATCCGCGCGTGGTGGCGGCCATCGAAGGGGCGGCGCGGTCGGGCACGCAATTCGCGGTGACGACCGAGGCGGCGGTCACGTTGGCAGAGGAGCTGTGCCGACGCTTCCGGCTCGAGCGCGTCCGGTTCACCAACTCCGGGACCGAGGCGACCATGGACGCCATCCGGCTGGCGCGGGGGGTGACGGGCCGAGACGCCATCTGCAAGATCGAGGGCGCATACCACGGCCATCACGACACCGTCATGTTCTCGGTCGCTCCCAGCCTCAACCTCATCGAGGCCACCGAGCACACGGGCCTCAACCCGCCGGCATCGAAGGGCATCCCGGTGGAGATGCGCAAGTGGACCCTCGTCGTCCCCTACAACGACCTGGGGGCCCTCGAGCGCATCTTCGCCGAGCGCGCCGAGGAGATCGCCTGTTTCATCCTCGAGCCCGTGATGATGAACATCGGCATCGTGCTGCCCCGGCCCGGCTACCTCGAGGGCGTACGCGAGCTGTGCACCCGCCATGGGGTCGTGCTCATCTTCGACGAGGTCAAGTGCGGCGCCACCATCGCGGCGGGCGGAGCGATCGAGCGCTTCGGGGTCCAGCCCGACCTGGCGTGCTTCGCCAAGTCGATCACGGGAGGTGTCGCCGCGGGGGCCTTCGGGGGCCGGGCCGACCTCATGGAGGAGATCGGCAAGGGAATCGCCCAACAGGGGACGTTCAACGGAAACCCGCTGGCGGCCGCGGCCGGATTGGCGTCGCTGACCGAGGTGCTCACCCCGGAGGCCTACGAGCACTTCAAGCAGATGGGAAGCCGCCTGGCCGAAGGGTGTGCCCAGGCCATCGCCGCCCACGACATCCCGGCCCACGTCATCGACCTGGGCTGCAAGGGGTGCGTCTCGTACCGGCGCCAACCCCTGGTCGACTACCGGAGCTTCCTCGACACCGACGAGGACCTCTTCAACGCCTCGTGGGCGTGGCTCGTGAACCGGGGCGTCTTCATGACACCGGGAAACGAGGAGCAGTGGACACTGTCGGTGCAGCACGAGGCGCGCCACATCGACCGGTTCATCGACGTCTTCGGCGAGTTCTGCGCCGCCGTCGCAGGATGAGGAGAAGGCAACGTGGCGCTCAAGGCCGCTCAGCGTCCTAGGGCGTCGCGTATCCGGAATCCCACGCCCGCCACCGCCAGCAGCGACGGGACCTGCGCGGGCCACGGCAGGGCTGGCCAGGGTCGTCCGGCGAACGCGGGCAGGCTGCCCGAGCCGCAAAGCCACCGTCCCACGGCCCGGCCGAAGTGGATGGAGAGCGCCACACCGCTGCCGCAGTACCCCATGGCGTACACCACGCCCGAACCGGGATGACGGCCCACATGCGGAAAACGGTCGGCGGTGAGCGCGACCTGTCCTCCCCAGGCACGATCGACACGCACACCGGCGAGCTGCGGATGGATCGCCACCATGGCCGAGTGGAGCAGGTCGCGCGACCTCTCGACCGTCGTGGGCGCCAGCGAGGTCCTACCCCCGAAGAGGACCCGGCTGCGGTCGGGCGACAGGCGCCAGTAATGCAGGAAGTTCCTCGTGTCGAAGAACATCCGGGCATGGGGGTTGACCGATGCCGCCACGTCGGGCTCGAGGGTCTCGGTGGCGATCATGTAGCTCCCGACGGGGAGGATGCGTCGCCCCAACCACCGCAGGAGCCTGCCGTCGGTCGTGCCGTTGGTCGCCACCACGACCTCGTCGCTGCGCAGCGCACCCCGGGAGGTCTCGAGCTCGAATCCCTGACCGCGCCGCTGCAGCCCCAGGACGGTGGTCGCCCCATGGAGCGCGGCGCCGGCGCCGGCCGCGGCCCGAGCCAGGCCGGCCGCCAACTTGGCGGGATGGAGACCGGCGCTCCGCTCGACGAGGAGGCCCCCGAAGAACCGGCCCGAGCCGATCTCCGAACGCAGGTCGGCGACGGTGAGGACCCGGGCCCCCTCGCCGATCGAGGTGTAGGCGTCGGCCACGGCGCGCTGGGCGGCGGCGACTCGAGGATGGTGGGCCAGCTCGATGTGACCGCAACGTTGCCAGTCGAAATCGATGCCGAGCTCGGGGGCGAGGGCGTCCACCCCCTCGAAGGCCTCCACCGTCTCGTCCCAGAGATGTCGCCCGTCGGGCATGCGCAGGAAGTCCGACACCGGGTGCTTGCCGCCGGGGTGGGCCATGCCACCGTTGCGACTGCTCGCCCCCGACACGATGTCGTCACGATCCAGGACCACGACATGGCGACCACCCCGGGAGATCTCGAGGGCGGCGGCCAACCCCGTGTACCCGCCTCCCACGACCGCCACGTCGACCGCCTCCGGCAGGGGCGACGGTGCGGGCCGGGGGAGCTCGACACCGTCCCACCAGTACGGCACCGCCTCGTACTCCGGCGTCACGGGGGCGACCTGGACCACGGGGCAAGGCTCGCACCCCCCAGCGCACCGGACAACCGCGCACCGGACAACCGCGCACCGGACAACGACGGACTGCGGCTGTGAGACCCGAGGGCAGGGTCGTGCTCGACGATCTCGACAAGCGGATCATCGAGCAGCTCCAGCAGGACGGACGGCGCCCCTACACCCAGATCGCGCCGGCGGTGGGCCTGTCGGAGGCCGCCGTCCGCCAACGCGTGCAGCGCCTCGTCGACTCCGGCGTCATGCAGATCGTGGGCGTCACCGACCCCAAGATGATCGGCTTCGGCCGCCAGGCCATGATCGGGTTGACGGTCGAGGGAGACACGAGAAAGGTCGCCGACGCCGTGGCGGCTCTGGCCGAAGTCGTCTACGTGGTCCTGACGGCGGGATCTCTCGACGTGCTCGTGGAGGTCGTGGTCGAAGACGACGAGCACCTCCTCGAGCTGCTCAACGACAAGATCCGCGCCATCGACGGTGTGCGCGACACCGAGACGTTCCTGTACCTCCGCATCCACAAGGAGACCTATGCATGGGGCGCACCGTGAGCGAGGAGGCCGACCGGCTCCAGGCCGCGGCCCGACGTCACCTGTGGATGCACTTCACCCGCCTGGGAGGCTACGAGGACAGCGACATCCCCATCTTCACCACAGGATCGGGAACCCGCCTCTACGACGTCCACGGCCGCTCGTTCCTCGACGGCCTGGCCAGCCTGTTCGTCGTGCAGGCCGGTCACGGCCGGGCCGACCTCGCCGAGGCGGGGCGGCGCCAGGCCCAGGAGCTCGCCTACTACCCCATCTGGTCGGCGGCGCACCCGACGGCCATCGAGCTGGCCACCCGGCTGGCGGAGCTCGCTCCGGGTGATCTCAACCGGGTGTTCTTCACCAGTGGCGGGTCCGAAGCCGTCGAGTCGGCATGGAAGCTCGCCCGCGCCTACTTCAAGGCGATCGGTCAACCGCAACGGACCAAGGCCATCGCCCGCCACCTCGCCTACCACGGCACGACCATGGGCGCCCTCGCCCTGACGGGTCTGCCCGCGCTGCGCGAGCAGTTCGAGCCGGTCATGCCCGGCGCCGTGCACGTCGCCAACACCAACCGCTTCCGGTCCCCGTTCGGCCCCGAGGTGGCGGCCGACGACGACCGGTTGGCGCAAGCGTGCGCGGGCGCCATCGAGAGCGCCATCCTGGCCGAAGGGCCCGAGACGGTGGCGGCGGTGTTCCTCGAGCCCCTGCAGAACACCGGAGGGTGCTTCGTTCCACCCCCGGGCTACTTCGCCCGGGTGCGCGACATCTGCGACCGCCACGGCGTCCTGCTCGTCTCCGACGAGGTGATCTGCGCCTTCGGCCGCCTCGGCACCTGGTTCGGCGCCGACCGCTACGGATACCAGCCCGACATGCTCACCTTCGCCAAGGGGGTGACGTCGGGCTACGCGCCGCTGGCCGGGGTGTTGTGCCGCGACTTCCTGGCCGAGCCCTTCCTGGAGCCCGGCGCCAGTTTCAGCCACGGCATCACCTTCGGAGGCCACCCCGTGTCGTGCGCGGTGGCGCTCGCCAACCTGGAGGTGCTCGAGGGCGAGGGCATCATCGACCACGTGGCGGCCATGGGGCCGTCCCTGGGGGCCCGCCTCGAGTCCTTGCGCGACATCCCGATCGTGGGCGACATCAGGGGGGACGGCTTCTTCTGGGCGATCGAGCTGGTGAAGGACCCCGACCACCCCGAAGTGCGCTTCACCCCCGAGGAACGCTCCGCGTTGGTGCGGGGCGTGGTGGCGCCGCGGCTGTTCGAGGAGGGCCTGGTGTGCAGGGCCGACGACCGCGTCGACCCGGTGGTGCAGCTCTCGCCCGTCCTGGTGTGCGGTGACGACGAGCTCGACGAGATCGAGGCGACGCTGCGCGTCGTGCTCGGCGAGGCCACGACGCACCTGTCTCTGCGCTAGCCCTCGGCAGGCCTCAGGCAGCGGGCGATTCGCCGAGGCCCGTCCGGCGGGCCTCACTACACTGGCGCCCGTCGACGGCGGCCCGAGCGCTGTCGAGCCATCTGTCGGACGCGTGTGAGGAGGCCCGTGGACCCCGCCGAGATCCTGTCCATCTGTCAGGTCAAGTACGCCTATTTCCGCCTGCTCGACATGAAGCGCTTCGCCGAGCTCGGAGAGCTGCTCACAGAGGACGCCACCACCGCCTACCAGTCCGGCGAGCTGCACCACGACGGCCGGGACGCCGTGGTGGCGTTCCTGCAGGAGTCGCTCGGGGACCCCGGGATCGTCACGATGCACAACGGGCACCATCCCGAGATCGAGCTCACCGGCTCGGACAGCGCCACCGGCAGGTGGTACCTCGAGGACCGGGTGATCGTCCCCGCCCACGACTTCGAGCTGCACGGCACGGCACTGTACGACGACCGGTACGTCAAGGTCGGGGGAAGGTGGAAGATCTCGCACACCGGGTACGAGCGCATCTACGAAGAGCATCTCCGCTACTCGAGTGGAGAGGTGCGCTCCATCCGGGCCGCCGGCCAGACGACGACCTTCTGACCGACCCGGCGCTCAGGGGACGAGGACCACCTTGCCCGTGACCGTCCGGTCGAGGAGGGACGCCATCACTGCGGCGGCCTCGTCGAGGGGACGCTGGGAGGGTTCGACAGGGTGCAGGCGACCGCTCTGGACCATCTCGATGAGCTCTCCGAGCATGGAGCGGTGGCCCTCGGGATCGCGCATGGCCCAGGCCCCCCAGTCCACACCCACCAGGGTGCGGTTGTTGAGCAGCACCTGGTTGAGGGGGATCGAGGCGATCGGGCCCGACGCGAACCCGATGACGCAGAACCTCCCGAACGTCCTGGTGGCGCGCAACGCGGGCTCGCTGTGCCGCCCTCCCACGGGGTCGACGACGACGTCCACCCCACCGCCGGTGAGCGCGCGCACGCGCGCCTTGAGGTCCTCGCGCTCGTACTCGACCGTGGCGAGCGCCCCCATACCGCGAGCAGCGTCGAGCTTCTCCGCACTCGACGCGGCCGCCACGACCTGGGCCCCGAGCGCGACGGCGACGTCCACGGCCGCCAATCCGATGCCACCCCCCGCCCCCAGGACGAGCACCCATTCGCCCTCGCTCACGGTGATGCGGCGCGCCAGGGCGAACCACGCCGTGCAGTAGCTCTGGATGAAGGCGGCGGCGTGGGTGAAGGCGAGCGCATCGGGCACCGGGTCGACCGACGACGCGTTCACGGCCACCTGTTCCGCAAAGGCGCCGAAGCCGGTCATGGCCATGACCCGGTCACCGACCTTCACCCCGGTGACCCCCTCACCCACCGCACTCACCACACCGGCGATCTCCCCGCCGGGCACGTAGGGGACGGTGGGCTTCATCTGGTAGCGACCCTGGCAGATCAACCCGTCGACGTAGTTGACTCCGGCGGCCCGCACGTCCACCACCACCTGTCCCCGTCCGGGTACCGGCGTGTCGCGCTCCTCGACGACGACGTCGTCGAGCGAGCCCAGCTCGTTGCACACCACCACACGCACGGACTCCGACACTAGGACACCGCCACCACGGTCCGGGAACCGCGGGCGGGCGCCCCACGCCGGCATCCGGAAGACTTCTTGCATCGTCAGTGCAAGCTTTTTAGGATGGCGCCATGTCCTCGATTGTTGCGCCCCAAGCCGTCGACGGGCGCGTGGCCCGGGGGGAACGCACCCGCCAGGCCCTCGCCGAGGCGATGATCGTCCTCATCGAGGAGGGCGACCCCCTTCCCACCGCCCGGCGCGTCGCCGAGCGCGCCGGGGTGTCGCTGCGGCTGGTGTTCCACCACTTCGACGACCTGGAGTCGATCCTGCGCGCCGCGGTGGGGATCCAGGAGGAGCGGCACTGGCGGAACATCCGGCCCGCGGCGCCGACGCTCCCGGTCCACGAGCGCGTGGCACGGGTCGTGCACCAGCGTGCCGTGGTGTTCCGGGCCGTGGCGCCGGTGCGGAGGTCGGCCGAGCTGCTCAGGCACACCTCGCCCACGGTGGCGGCGGAGCTCGGGCGCGCCGGCGAGTGGCTCCGGGCCCAGCTCCGGACCACCTTCGCCCCCGAGCTCGAGGATCGACGCCCGGCCCAGGCCCGGCTGCTGCTCGACGCCCTCGAGGTGGCCACGTCATGGAGCACGTGGGACCAACTCGAGCGGCTCGGCCGCAGCCCCGCTTCGTGTCGGCGGACCATGGAGACCCTCGCCACTGCCGTGCTGTCCGGACCACTCGACGGAGGTAGGCCATGAACGTGCTCCGAACACCCGACGAACGCTTCGAGAGCTTGGCCGACTTCGGGTTCGCCCCCCATTACGTCGAGGTCCCGAGCGGAGACGGGAATGGAACCATCCGGGTGCACTACATCGACGAGGGCCCCGCGTCGGGGGCCGAGAAGATCCTCCTCATGCACGGCGAGCCGTCATGGAGCTACCTGTACCGGAAGATGGTCGTGCCGCTCACGAGCGCCGGCTTCCGGGTCATCGCTCCCGACCTGGTGGGCTTCGGTCGCTCGGACAAGCCCGACCGCCGCAGCGACTACACCTACGCCCGCCACGTGGAGTGGATGCGGGCCGCACTGCTCGACGAGCTCGGGCTGTCGGGCCTGACCCTCGTCGGCCAGGACTGGGGAGGTCTCGTCGGTCTGCGCCTCGTGGCGGAACACCCCGATCGCTTCCGCCGGGTGGTGGCCGCCAACACCGGCCTGCCCACCGGCGACATGGACATGGGCGACGCGTTCCTGGCTTGGCAGAAATTCTCCCAGGAGGTGCCGACGCTCCCCGTCGGGCGCATCGTGGGCGGCGGTTGTGTGTCCGAGGTCCCGCCCCAGGTGATCGCGGCCTATGACGCCCCGTTCCCCGACGAGTCCTACAAGGAGGGTGCGCGCCAGTTCCCCATGCTCGTGCCCTGCCGTCCCGACGACCCCGCCGCCGACGCCAACCGGCGGGCGTGGGACGTCCTGCGGGAGTTCGACAAGCCGTTCCTGTGCGCGTTCAGCGACCGCGACCCCATCACCCACGGAGCGGACCAGCTCTTTCTCGACGTGGTGCCCGGCGCCCTGGGCCAGAACCACACCACCATCACCGGCGCCGGGCACTTCCTCCAGGAGGACAAGGGGGAGGACCTCGCCTCCGCCGTGATCGACTTCGTCCACTTCAACACCGCCCCTTAACCGCGCCCCGGACCGTCACCACCACGTGACGTCACGCCGGATGGCATCCCTGTCCCGCCGACCGATCGGAACCTCATGGGCCGCAAGATCCTCTTCGTGACCACCGACCAGCAGCGCTACGACGCGCTGGGGTGCACGGGCAACACCATCGCCCGCACGCCCGTCGTCGACGGCCTCGCCGCCGACGGCATCGTGTACCGCCGCGCCCACAACCAGAACACCGTGTGCACACCGGCCCGCTCCACCATGATCACCGGGCAGTACGTGCGCACCCACGGCGTCGTCGCCAACGGCGTGCCGCTCCCCCTCGACGCGCCCTCGGTTGCCGAGCACCTCCACGACACCGTGGGCTACCGCACCGCCCTCGTCGGCAAGGCGCACTTCCAGCCCGCCTTCGACCCCGACGGCAAGTGGATCGAGAACTGCCTGGCCAAGGAGGGGTCGACGGGCCCGTACCGGGGTTTCGACCATGTCGAATTGGCCATGCACGGATACCTGCGGCGGTGGCACTACGACACCTGGCTCGAAGCCAACGGCCCGCAGTGGCTCGACGCCTTCTACCCCCTCATCAATTTCGCCAGCATGGGGCTCAACGACGAGGGCGGGGGCGACACCGACGCCCCCGAGGTGAAGCACAATCCCATGCCGCGCGGGATGTACCACACGGACTGGGTCGCCGATCGCACCATCGCCTGGCTGGACTCGCTCGACCCCGACGACGACTGGTTCTGCTGGATGAGCTTCCCCGACCCGCACCACCCCTGGGACCCCCCCGTCGACGAAGTGCGGAGCCGGATCGACTGGCGCCAGCTCGACCTGCCCCCGGGGTACCCGGGATCGACCGACAAGGCCGTCGAGATCCTGGCCCAGAAGCCCCACCACTGGCTCGACTGGTACGAGGGGCGTTTCCAGAACATGGAGGGCGGCCCCATGAAGTTCGTGCCGGGGAACATGCCTGCTGACCAGGTGCGGGAGGTGAACGCGCTCATCCACGTGGAGAACGAGCTCATCGACGAGGCGCTCGGCCGGGTCATGGCGCGTATCGGAGAGCTCGGCTGGAGCGCCGACACCGATGTCGTGTTCACCACGGACCACGGCGAGCTCCAGGGCGACTTCGGACTGCTGTTCAAGGGCCCGTACCACGTGGACGCGTTGATGCGCGTGCCGCTCGTGTGGCGCCCGGCGCCCAGTGCGGGCGTCACCCCCGCCGAGGTCCCCGAGCCGGTCGGCCACGTCGACCTCGTCCCGACCTTCTGCGAGATCGCCGGCGCGGCCGTCCCCGAGTGGGCCCAGGGCCGGAGCCTGCCCACGGCCCCGGGCTCGGACCGCCAATGGGCCATCACCGAGTGGGACAGTCAGTTCCCCCACATCGGCATGCACCTGCGCTCGATCTACCGCGAGGGGTGGCTGTGCACCGCCTACGAGCCGGGCCCGCTCTACGAGGGGACCGAGGGCGAGCTCTACGACCTCGCCGAGGACCCCCTGCAGTGGCGCAACCTGTGGGAGGACCCCGACTACCGGGCCCGGCGTGACGAGCTCGTCACCGACCTGTACGACAACCTGCCCCCCGAGCGCGAGACGAAACTGGCCGTAGAAGCCCCGGTCTGACGCGGGTGTGGCCCGCGCTCACGACACGGGCCCGGGGGGGACCGTGGCGTTGTAGCCGTGCAGGACGGGCCCGTCGGCCCCCCACCCGATCCGGGTGATCGATGCCGTGGCGAGCTGGAGCCGCCACACGACCTCGTCCCCGGTGCCGAGCGCCCACGCCACCGCGGCCTTGATCGGCGAGACGTGGCTCACCACCACCACGTCGGCCTCGTCACGCGCCCCCGCGCCTCGGCGCGCGAACAGCTCGTCGCACGCGGCGCGCACGCGCACGCCCACCTCGGCGAGGGACTCGCCGCCGGGGGGCCGGAACGCCGGGTCGGCCCTCCATCGTCTCCACAGGTCGGCGGGGACGTCCCCGAGGGGCCGGCCCTCGAGCTCGCCGTAGTCCACTTCGATCCACCGCTCGTCGATTTCGAGCGGCACGTCCAGTCCCAGGGCTCCGGCGGTGTCGCGCGCCCGTCGCAACGGGCTGGAGACGAGCCTGCTCACGGGGCCGAGGACCGCGGCCAGGGCGGTCGCCTCGGAGCGGCCCCGGGCCGTCAGGGGCGACTCGCGTCGGCCCAGAAGCTGACGGGCGGCGTTCCCCTCGGTCTCGCCGTGCCGCACCAGAACGAGCACGGCGCCCTCAGTGCACCAGGATCCGGCCGCACTGCTCGCAGGTGATCACCGCGTCGGGAGGTGCCTTGCGGACCCGGTCGAGCTCCATGGAGGACAGGGTCAGGTGGCACCCACTGCACGAGGCACCCGCCAGGCGGGCCGCCCCGGTGCCACCGAGCTTGGAACGCAGCTGCTCGTAGCGGGCGAGGAGCTCGCTCCGCACTCCCGACGCGGCCGCGGCGCGCGCCCGGGTCTGTTCGGCGATCTCGGCATCGAGGGCTCGCTCGGCGGTGTCGATCGCCGCCCGCAGGCGCTGCGCATCCTTGTCGAGTGCGTCTCGCGTGACCTCCCCCGCTTGCAGCTCCCCGTCGAGAGGCTCGAGCGACTCCATCACCTCGATCTCCCGATCTTCGAGCTCGTCGATGTGACGGGCGAGGTGCTTCACTTCCTCGTTCATGGCTTGCAGCTCTCGGGCCGCCACGACCTGGCCTCCGTACATCCGCTTCTCGAGCGTGTCGCGCCGGCCGCGTGACGCCCCGATCTGCTGCTCGAGCGCGGCCTGGCGGTCACCGAACTCGTCTCGCTCGACCCGCACCTCCTTGGTGCGGGCCTCGAGCGCTCCCAGCCGCCTGTCGACGTCCGCCAGCTCGGCGCGTTCGGGCAGCGTGGCACGGCGGTGCCGGAGCTGGTCCACGACGGTGTCGTGATCCTGCACGTCGAGCAGCCGGGCCAGGGGACCGACTGCCGCATCGGGGACTCCCGAGCCCGTTTCGGGGGCACCTTCTCCCGAGGTCATCTCCCGCCCGTCATGTCTTGCCGCCTGTCATGTTCGCCGCCTGTCGTCACGTCCGGTCAGCTCCATTGTGCCGGGACCGGGGACCCTTGCCGGTCGCGCCGGACGGGCAGGGCGTTACGGGGTCCGAGAGAGAGGAGTCCGAGGCGGACCGAGCCTCGGGCTGGAGCCGGGCGGCGCGCAGGGCGCCGAGCAGGGCCTCGTCGGCCACGGCGCCGGCCTCGCCCCATCCGAACCACCGCGCCTCGGGACTCTCACCGGGCGGGGGTGTGGGGTCCCGGTCGGGCGCCACCAGCAAATACCGCAGGTCGAGGTGGGTGTGCCCCTGGGCGGCGTCGTGGACGTCGACGTGGAGCAGGCGCGGGCCCCCGACGGGATGGGCGAGGACGAGTCCGGTCTCCTCCTGGGACTCCCGCAGGGCCGCGTCCCACGGCCCCTCCCCCGGTTCGAGGTGGCCCCCGGGCTGCAACCACCGGTGCAGGCGTTTGTGCATATGGAGCACGATTCCGCGGCGCCCCGTCACCACCGCCGACCCGGTGACGTGCACGGGACCGGCCTGTTCGTCGAAGGGACTCGGCAGGTGGCGCAGCTCCGCGACGAGACGCGCCCGGGCCCGCGCCTCACGCTCGTCGCCGGGCACGTGTGCCTCGAGGGACGCCAGGACGTCGGACGTCAGCTTCGGGGGCCAGCTAGCGCTCTGGGCCGGTCGCCCGACACCTCGCGACACGTCCCTTCCCTACCACACCCGGCCGCACGGAGTTCTGCATCCGCGCCAGACACCCGGCGATCTCGGGGCCACGGCGGGGCGAAGTACGACCAGGGTGACCACTTCGCGCCCTTCGACCACACCAATATGGAGACGTGAAGCAGAGCATCCGACTCGGGCGCATCGGGGGCGTGCCCGTCGGCGTGCACTGGAGCGTGGCGGTCATCTTCGGCCTGGTGACCTGGGAGCTCGCCACCATCGTGCTGCCCGGCACCTACGGCGGCGGGGCTCGACCGGCGTACCTGGTCGCCGCGGTGGTGGCCGCCATCCTGTTCTTGGCATCGCTGCTCGCCCACGAGGGTTCCCACGCCATCGTCGCCCGACGTCACGGGGTGGGGGTGCGCTCGATCACGTTGTGGCTCTTGGGAGGCGTGGCCCAGCTCGAAGGCGAGGCCCACAGCCCGGGAGCCGATTTCGCCATCGCCGCGGTCGGCCCGTCCACCAGCATCTTCCTGGCGGGCGTGTTCGGGGGCGCCCAGCTGCTGCTCGAGCACGCCGGGGCAACGGGTCTGGTCGTGGTGGTCTGCTCATGGCTGTGGCAGATCAACCTGCTCCTGGCGGGGTTCAACCTCATCCCCGCGGCACCGCTCGACGGCGGCCGCATCCTGCGGGCCGGGCTGTGGCGGAGCACCGGGAACCGGACCCGCGCCGCGGTGTCGGCGGCGCGCGCCGGGATGGGGTTCGGCGTGGTCCTGATCGGGCTCGGCCTCTTCGAGTTGTTCGTGCGGAGCCCGCTGGGGCTGTGGCCCGCCTTCTTGGGGTGGTTCGTCTTCATGGCGGCGCGGGCCGAGGGTGATGTGGCGCGACGACAAGCGGGAGTCGAGGGGCTGCCCGTGGGCGCGGTCATGACCCCCCATCCTCCGGTGGTGCCGTCCGCCACCAGCGTTGCCGAGGTGCTGGCAGGGCGGGTGTACTGGTGGAACGGCCAACAGGTCGCCGCCGTGGTGGGCCCGACGGGGTGGCTGGAGGGTGTCGTGACCCTCGAGCACATCCGGCACGTCCCTGCGCCCGAGCAGGCGACCACGCGGCTCGGCGACATCGCCGAGCGGATCGAGGCGGCCCCGGTGGGGCGGCCCGAAGAGGCCATGTCGATCCTTCTCGGCCGCATGGACGCGGCGGGCGGGCGCGCCGCGGTGGTGCTCGACCCCACCGACCGCCTGGCGGGGATCGTGACGCTCGACGACGTGGAACGTGCCGGCGGCCGCCGCCCGCACGCCGCGGCGCCAGTGGCCTGAGAGCCGAACATCGGCATTCGGCGACAGCCACGGGGCCACGGGGCCACGGGGCCACGGGGCCACGGGCGAGGCTCGGCATAGTGTCTGGGACATGGCGGGGATCGCATTCGACGCCACGATCGTGAGCCCTCCGCGCGGGTCGGGGGCCCTCGTGGTGCTGCCCGACGAATCGGCGACGATCTTCGGCACGCGGGCCAGGGTGCCGGTGCGCGCCGCGTTCAACGGCATCGAGTACCGCGGGTCGCTCATGCCCATGGGTGGCGGCAGGTTCGGGTTGGGGCTCACCAACGCCATACGGACGGCGGCGGGTGTCGAGACCGGTGACGTGGTGCACGTCGAGGTCGAGCGCGACGAGGAGGTGCGGGTGGTCGAGGTGCCCGAGGATCTCTCCTCGGCGTTGCGTGCCGCCGGGCTGCACGATCGCTTCGCGTCGCTGGCCTACACGCACCGCCGCGAGTACGTGGAGTGGGTGACCGGGGCCAAACGGGCCGAGACCCGGACCAGGCGGGTGTCCAAGGCGATCGCCATGGTACGCGCCGGCGAGACTCCGTCGTGAGCGAAGCGGTCGAGCTGGCTCGTGAGGTGTCGGCGGCGCGCGACCGGTTGATCGAGTTCGTGCGCCGGTGCCCCGACGACCGGTGGCGGTCCGTTCCCCTGGGCGACGACGACCCCCGGACGGTCGGGGTGATCGTCGACCACGTGGCCGACGCCTACGAGTACATCGGGGCGTGGGTGGACGAGCTCGCACAGGGCGCGGCGGTCGAGGTGACTCCCGCCCTCGTGGACGAGCTCAACGCACGGCACGCGGCCCAGGTCGCCGCACCGACGCGCCCATCGGTGGTCGGGCACCTGCTGCACAGCGGTGACGCCATCGTGGCGCTCGTCGGATCCCTGAGCCCGGACCAGCTCTCGGCCGGGGACGGGCGCGTGGCCCGTTTGGCGCAGATCGCCGCCCGGCACGCCGACGGCCACCGAGACGAGCTCGAAACCGCTCTCGGGCTCACCACCTAGGGGCTGGTTCAGCCCGGGGAAGCGACCTGCTCAGCTTGGCCGACGCCGGTGACGGGGGCCTCGCCCGGCTCGAAGCGGTAGAAGGGGTTCCACAATACGACCCCCCGTTCGTCGGTCAGTGCCGTTCCCTCGACGGTGCAACGCACCCCCGGGACCATGCCCGGCACGGACCGCAGACCGCCGAACATGATGGTCAGCCGACCGGTGCCGTCGTCGAGCTCGAAGGCCTGGGCTCCCCACCCGCGCCAGATGCAGAGTCGCGCCTCGAGCACCGTGGCGGTCACCACCACCCGGCGCCGCACCCTGACCTCGGCGATGCGGCGGGCGACGGGCCGGCCACCCCAGCTGTCGCCGGAGGTCGGCTCCCAGGCGTTCACCGAAGCTGGGCGAGGGCCTCGTTGAGCTGCAGGACGTCGATGTAGCTGCTGCCCATGAAGCCCAGTACTGCGCCGTTGGTCTCCCGGGAGATGAGTGCCCGCAACGCCGACGGAGCGATTCCGGTGGCTTTGGAGACCATGGGGATCTGGGCGATCGCGTCCTGTGGAGCAATGTCGGGATCCAGGCCGCTGCCCGAGGTGGTCACGAGGTCCGGGGTGGGGTCGACGCCACGCTTGTGCCAGTAGGCCACCAGCGCCTGCGTGTTCGCCACCAGGACCTTGGACCTCGGGCCCAGGTTGGTGGCGGCCGACTCGCCGCTCTTGCCGTTGGCCACCAGCGGGTTGTCCCCGCTGTAGGGGCCAAGATCGTCGGGTCGACCCTGGAAGACGCAGCTGCCCGGTGGGTTTCCCGGGCACTTCGTGCTCGACCAGTTCTGTCCGATCAGGGTCGATCCGTTGGCCGTGATCGACCCGTCGGCCTGGTGCCGGAAGAAGAGCTGGGCGACGCCGGTGCCGGCCAGGGCGTAGACGAACCCGAAGAAGGCCGTGAACACCACGATCGAGATGATTGAACGGCGGAGATGGGCAATCATGTGAGGCTCGCGATCAGTAGGCGTGGAGGGCGACCAGGATCAGGTCGATGAGCTTGATGAAGATGAAGGGGACGACGATGCCCCCGACTCCGTAGATCCACACGTTGCGTCGCAGGATGGCGGCTGACGAAGCGGCCCGGAATCTCACGCCGCGCAGCGCCAAGGGGATGAGCGCCACGATCACCAGGGCGTTGAAGATCACCGCCGAGAGCACAGCGCTCTGGGGACTGTGCAGCTTCATGATGTTGAGGGCGTTGAGAGGCCCGGGGACGCCTGGTCGCGGTTCATAGAGGGTGGCGAACAGGGCGGGGATGATGGCGAAGTACTTGGCGATGTCGTTGGCGATGGAGAAGGTGGTGAGCGAGCCCCGCGTGATGAGCAGTTGCTTGCCGATCTCGACCACGTCGATGAGCTTCGTCGGGTTGGAGTCGAGGTCGACCATGTTCCCGGCCTCTTTGGCCGCCGTGGTCCCGGTGTTCATGGCCACGCCCACGTCGGCCTGGGCCAGGGCGGGGGCGTCGTTGGTGCCGTCGCCGGTCATGGCGACGAGCTTCCCGCCCTCCTGCTCGGTCCGGATGAGCGCCATCTTGGCCTCGGGGGTCGCCTCGGCCAGGTAGTCGTCGACGCCGGCCTCCTGGGCGATGGCAGCGGCCGTGAGCGGGTTGTCACCGGTGATCATCACGGTGCGGATACCCATCTGGCGCATCTCGTCGAACTTGTCCCGGATGCCCTGCTTCACCACGTCCTTGAGCTCGATGACGCCGAGGATGCGCGTGCCGTCGGCCACAACCAAAGGAGTGGATCCCGCCCGGGAGAGGCGCTCGACGATCTCGTTGAGCCCCTCGGGGCTCGTGCCACCCTGCTCCTCGACCCAGCGCCGCACCGAGTCCGCCGCACCCTTGCGGATGTGGCGGCCGTCCATGTCGAGGCCCGACATGCGGGTCGTGGCCGAGAAGGGCACGAAGCTGTGGTCCTCGCCCAGATCACGCTCGCGGATGGCGAAACGCTCCTTGGCCAGCACGACTATGGAGCGGCCTTCGGGAGTCTCGTCGGCCAGCGACGCCAGCTGGGCGGCGTCGGCGAGCTCCTCCTCGCTGTGGCCGCCGGCGGGGTAGAACGCGGAGGCCATGCGGTTCCCGAGGGTGATGGTGCCGGTCTTGTCGAGCAGCAGCGTCTGCACGTCGCCGGCCGCCTCCACGGCCCGGCCGCTCATGGCGAGCACGTTGCGCTGCACGAGACGGTCCATGCCGGCGATGCCGATGGCCGACAGCAGGGCCCCGATGGTGGTCGGGATCAGGCACACCAGCAGCGAGACCAGGATCACCACCGACACCGTGGTTCCCGAGAAGTGTGCGAAGGGCTGAAGGGACACGACCACGGGCAGGAACACGATTGTGAGCACGGCCAGGAGGATGGTGAGGGCGATCTCGTTGGGGGTCTTCTGCCGGTTGGCGCCCTCCACCAGGGTGATCATGCGATCGAGGAAGGTGTGGCCGCGTTCCGCGGTGATGCGCACCACGATGCGGTCGGAGAGGACCTTGGTCCCCCCCGTCACGGCGGAACGGTCTCCTCCCGACTCGCGGATCACCGGTGCGGACTCCCCGGTGATGGCGGATTCGTCGACCGACGCGATGCCCTCGACGATCTCTCCGTCGGAGGGGATGAGATCGCCGGCCTCGCACACCACGAGGTCTTCCTTGGCCAGCGCCGAGGCCGCCACCCGCTCTTCGGTGCCGTCGGGACGGAGGCGGCGAGCCTCGGTCTCGGACCGCATCTTGCGCAGGGTGTCGGCCTGGGCCTTCCCCCGTCCCTCGGCCATGGCCTCGGCGAAGTTGGCGAAGATGACCGTCAGGAAGAGCCAGATGGTGATGGACCAGTCGAAGATGCCGGGATGGGCGATGGCCTCGATGAAGGTCACCACCGTTCCCACCAGCACCACGAACATGACCGGGTTCCTGATCTGCACCCGGGGGTCGAGCTTCTTGAACGCGTCGACGAGAGCCCGGCCGAGGATCTCGCGGTCGAAGAGGCCCCTCGCTTCGGCCACGCCGTGGGGCCCGCTCCCGGGCTGTGGCTGTGGTTGCGGTTGTGTGGTCAAGGTCGTCATCAGAAGAACTTTCCGTGGCTGAGCTGCTCGACGATGGGGCCGAGAGCGACGGCGGGGAAGAAGGTGAGGCCACCGATGATCACGATCACGCCGACGACCAGGCCGACGAACATGCCGTTGTCGGTCCGGAACGTGCCGAGCGACGCCGGGACCACGTTCTTGGCCGCCAGCGAGCCCGCCAGGGCCAGAGCCGGGATCATGATGCCGAAACGGCCGATCAGCATGTCGATGGCACCGATGACGTTGTAGAAGGCGGTGTTGCCCGTGAGGCCCGCCATGGCCGAGCCGTTGTTGTTGCCCGGCGAGGTGAGGGGGTAGTGGATCTCGGTTAACCGGTGGGGCCCCGAGTTGAGCGGGCCGGCCCGCCCGGCATGGATCGACACCGCGATGGCGGTGAGGACGAGCACGATGATGGGCATGACCAACGCTCCGAGGCCGGCGAGCTTCACCTCCTTGGCCTGGATCTTCTTGCCCAGGTACTCGGGCGTTCGCCCGATCATGAGGCCGCCGATGAACACGGCGATGATGGCGTAGATGAGGATCGTGTACAGCCCGCTTCCCGTGCCCCCAGGGGTGACCTCACCCAGCATCATGCCGGTCAGCGGGCCGAAGCCGCCCATCGGGTTGTACGAGT
>JARLGQ010000110.1 GCA_031292675.1 Acidimicrobiales bacterium | reverse complement strand
TCTCGGATTTCGGCTGCGCGGGCAAAGTGCTCATGCCCGGCCAACAGGGCGCCGCGTCTCCCCCCGCCGGATGTGTCTCTCCGGACACGGCGACATCCACCTCGACAACCACCGCCACCACCGCTCCCCCTTCGGCCACCGGAGCCACGGGCTCGACGGGTTCCGGTTCGACGGGTTCCACGGCGACGACGGCGGCGGGGACGGGGCTCGGATTCGGGAGCAGCTCGGGGTCCACGGGATCGACGGTGTCGGGCTCGACGGGTTCGACGGGATCCCGCGTGGGCCCGCCTACGACGAGTCCGACGCCGTAGGCGGGAGCTTTCGCCCTGGGCCGTCAAAGCAGTGGGGCCATCATCGTCCAAGCATTGCCGACCTTCTCGACAGTTCGGAAACCGACGGACTCATACAGGTGCAGGGCAAAATTGTCCTCCTCCACACTGAGGCTCAGGGCATCGTGGCCCTCGGCACGCGCCGCATCGAGCAGCGCCGACAAGAGCCGCCGCCCCACCCCTCTGCCTCTCCACGGAGGGACCACTCCGATGGTGATCTCAGGTATCTCCGTGTCGATGAAGCCGTAGCCGGGATCGTCAGCGGTCATCACCCGGTACCAGGCTGCCCCCAGCTGTTCGCCCGTTCGGGCTGCATTGCGGACGTCACCCGCAACGTCGGGTTGGCGAACCTCCGCCACCACTCCGCGATCCCCATCTCGGGGCCACCCGACCACGTAGCGGGAACGGCGAACGTCCGAGACTGAAGGGCGAGGCGCCCCAGGGCGCCAGGCCATGGCTTCGGCCAGCATCTCAGCGAGAAACCGGGCGTCGTCAGGCCCGGCCGGGCGCAATGTCAGGTCCATCGAACCTCCCCATGGCCGGGCCGGCTCTCCGCCAAACCGAACAAGCGGTTTCGAGCCGGGCCGCGACAGCACAAAGGATCGCCCGATCGCGGATCAGAACCAGTGGATCCAGGGGTGCCCGCTCCTCCAGATGATCAGGTCGACCTTGCCCACGATGTGAGAAAGCGGAACCGTGCCGAAGAACCGACTGTCTTCGGAGTCGCCCCGGCAGTCACCCATCATGAAGTAGTGATCAGGGCCGATCCGGGTCGACTTGATGTGCTCGCTCTGCTCGATGCAGAAGCCGGTCAGCGTCGGCAGCCACGGCTCCGACAGAGGCTTCCCGTCGATGAGCACGGTGCCCCCCACCGACGAGATCGTCTCGCCGGGAAGGCCGATGACCCGCTTGACGAGAGTGGGGGGCCCTCCTATGTCGGCCGGGACGTTGTGGAAGACCACGATGTCTCCCCGATGGATGGTGGAGGCGAGCTTGTCCACCATGATGCGGTCTCCGGGCATCAACGTCGGCGTCATCGACGGGGTGGGCACGAAGTACGACTCGAACGCATAGGCACGGGCGCCGGTCGAGACGAGCACGACGATCACGACGAACACCACCCACCCCACGACCGACCGCTTCGTGAGGCGTCGCCGCCTCGCCCGCGGTGCCAGGTGCTTGCCCGTGCCCTGGTCGGGGTCGACGTCTGCTGTCACGGCCTCCATTCTCGCTCACCGCACCGCCCGCGCACGTTCAGGGTGCCACCGAGGCTGGTCCCGATCACCCTCCCGGTCAGCCTCCCGGTCTCCGGTTCGAGTCAGCCGGTCCAGTCAGCCGATCGAATCCGCGAGCTGACTCCGATTCGCCGCGAACCACACCCGTCGCCGGTCGTACCGCCCCATTCCGCCCATTTGTTCGGTCATGGCGATGAAGGCCTCCTCTCCTCTGTCGATCCGGCGCTGCAGGAACGCACCGCCGTCGGCGACGTTACGTTCGACGGCGTCGAGGAGTGGGGCCCGGTTCGGTGCCAACCCGTAGGCGTCCGCCACGACGCGGAGCCGAACGAAAGGATCGAGCCCGATCCGACCGGTTCGGGCGGCGTCCTCAGGAGCATCGATGGGCACAGTCATGAGCGCCAGTCGCGCCAGGTCCCACAGCCTGTCGCCGGGAGCAGCGAAGTCGAAGTCGAGCATTGCCACGGCGATCCCATCTTGGAACACCACGTTCTCCGGGCACACGTCGTTGTGGCAGATGACGTCTCCCCCGCCAGGGTCGGCCATCTCCCCGCTCCAAGATGCACCTTCGGGCGCCACGAACCCCGCGGTGGCGTCGTGGAAACGCCTCAACAGCTTCACCGTCGAGGCAAGAGCGTCGTCGGTCTGCGACCATCTCGGGAACGGCGGGAAGGGAACCTTTCCCGGGATGAACGCCAGTCGTTCCTCGCCGAAGGGGTCGAACGCGAGCGGCTCGGGCACTCCGGCGAAGCCGGTGCTCCGGACATGTCGAAGCAGAGCGTGGATCGTGGCGGAATTCTCGTTGGCCGGGCGCAACACGACGTCACCGACACGCCGCACGGCTCCGGCATTGGCCACCCCGCCCCGAAGGACCTCCTCGTCCGGCACGGAGTCAGCCCTCCTTGCTTTCGGACCGATCGTCATAGGACCTTTCGGGAGCACGTTCGCCCCAGCCTGCCCTTACGGGGCCATCGCCGGCGCCCACATGGTGTGCTCATATGTAAGCACTACGTGGCAAAGGTGTAGTCCATTTCGGAAGTGCCGCTCTTGTGGGGCACGTCGTGGCGCTTGTGAACACGGCGTGACGGCCCGGATACGTCGACGGGACCGCACCGAGGGCAAGTCGCCCTGTGGAGCCGTTGCAGGCTTCTCACCGCGGCCGTCTGCTCGTTCCATTCGGGGAAGGTGCGTGCTCCTTCGGGGGAGATGCAGGGGTCTTTCAGAGGGAATAGGGTGCGAACACCACCGCCCGAAGGAGACTGCACCTCATGCTCGTTCCGACCGCGATTCGATCGCACCGAACAGAACCCTCCGGCAACGGGTCGTCGCGCCGCGCCACGCGCGTCCGGCGCCTGGTGATGGGAAGCGTCGCCGCTGTGGGCAGCATCGGCGGCACCGCCCTGCTGGCGCAACCCGCCAGCGCGGCACCGACTCTCACCATCTCACCCACCGGCACCGACACCGGCAACTGTCAGGTCACCCCGTGCCTCACGCTGGCGTACGCGCTGACACAGGACGCACCCGGCGACACCATCTCCGTCGCCGCCGGCACCTACGACGTCGCCTCGACCACCACCGTGCCTGCCACGCTGTCGGGCTCGGTAGGCAGCCCCACGATCATCCAGTCGGCCAGCGGTGCCGGTGCGACCGCTTTCGTCTCCACCGGCGCCACCTACGGCCTGGTGGTCAACGCCAGCAACGTGACCGTGGAGGGCCTCACCTTCGACAGCTTCGGGGCGGCGGGCATCATGGTGTCCCCGCCGCAATCGGCGTCCCCGCCCGCCACGGTGTCGGGCGACACGGTCATGAACAACGTGATCAACAACGCCGACCAGTGCGAGAACACTCCTTCGACTCCTGCCTGCACCGCCGCCATCGGCGCAGGTGACTACGGCGAGTCGATGTGGATCATGAGCGCCACCGGGTCCACCATCCAGGGCAACAACCTCGAAGGCGGCCTGGGCGGCGGCATGCTCATCAGCGACGAGCTCGGCCCGAACCACGGCAACACGATCGAGAGCAACATCGTCGAGGACAACTTCCTGGGGTGCGGCATCACCCTGGCCGGCCACAACATGGCCGCCGTGTTCACGAGCGGGCCCAACGCCGGCCAGCCCAACCCGGCTGCAGGCGGCGTCTACAGCAACACCGTGGAGGGCAACACGTCGAGCGACAACGGAGCCACGGGTATCGGGCTGTTCAACTTCGCCTACAACAACACCATCTCGGGCAACACGGCCGCCGGCAACGGCGAGCCCGGGATCGAGGTCGACTCCACGTTCCCCGGGGCCGACCTCAACGGAAACTCGATCACAGGCAACACCGTCGGCGCGAACTCCCTCATGGACGGCCCGGGAGGGAACTCCCCTGGGCAGCACACCATCCACGCCACCCAGACCTCGGGCATCATGGTGATCGCCAAGGCGACTCCGGTGACGGGCACCGTCATCGCCAGCAACACCATCTCGGGCAACTACTACGGCATCTGGATGTCGGCCCTCGGCGCCAGCACGACCCTGACGGCCAACGTCATCACGGGCGCCAAGGTGGCGGTCTTCATCTCACCGGCCCCGGGCAGTGGGTACTGGGAACTGGGCTCCGACGGCGGCGTCTTCTCGTTCGGGGCCTCCCCGTATGAGGGCTCGACCGGCGGTCTGAAGCTCGCCCAACCGGTCGTGGGCATGGCGGCCACGCCCGACGGCGGCGGGTACTGGCTCGTGGCCAGGGACGGCGGGCTGTTCAACTTCGGTGACGCCAACTACTACGGCTCCCTGCCGGGCCTGCACGTCTCGGTGTCGGACATCGTCGGCGTGGCGTCGACCCCCGACGGCGGCGGCTACTGGATGGTGGCCAAGGACGGTGGGGTGTTCGGCTTCGGGGACGCCAAGTACTACGGCTCCCTGCCGGGTATGAAGGTCAGCGTGTCCAACGTCGTCGGCATTGCCGCCACCCCCGACGGGGGCGGCTACTGGATGGTGGCCAAGGACGGTGGGATCTTCAGCTTCGGCGACGCCACCTACTTCGGCTCGCTTCCGGGCATGAAGGTCAAGGTGTCGAACATCGTCGGCATCGCCCCGACCTCCGACGGAAACGGCTACTGGCTGGTTGGATCCGACGGCGGGCTCTTCGGCTTCGGGGACGCCAAGTACTTCGGCTCCCTGCCGGGTCTGAAGGTCAAGGTGTCGAACGTCGTCGCCATGGCGGCTACGCCGGACGGAAACGGCTACTGGCTGGTTGGATCCGATGGCGGGCTCTTCAGCTTCGGCGATGCCACCTACTACGGCTCCTTGCCGGGACTGCACATCAAGGTTTCCAACATCGTCGGCATGGTGCCCGCATAGCCCCACCGGCTGCACGAAACACTCCGGGGCGACCCGGAGCCCCAGGTGGCCGTGAAATGCTCGCCGCGCAGGTCGTGGCGAGCATTTCACTTGGTGCCCTGTGTTGACCGGCGGGTCACGGTCCGGTCACGGGATTTCGGGGCTCGGGTTCGCGGCGCGCCTCTCCAGCGTTCCCGCGATCACCGGGTTTCCAGCATCCGACGGAATCGGACCCGCCCGGGGATCAGATCCTCGTCGACCTACCGGGAAGGTAATTGTGCACGTCGAAGAACGCGATCGAGACGCGGCCGGGGATGCCGATCTCCTTCACGATTCCGTCGCTCTTCTGGTGAGCGCTGTTCTTGAACGCTTCCTTCGATTCCCACACTTCGATGATGCAGATGCCATCGTCGGTCTTCGTGACCCAATGGGACAACGCCCTGCTGGCGATCGGTCCGCCCGGAAGGTAGCCCGTCGTGGCGATGGCCTCGTCGTACCACTCGAGGGTGGCACCCGGGAGATCGATCCGCACTCCGACCGGCACTAGGACCTCCACCTCGTGAACCCCGTGCGGGGCTGATGCGACGATACCAAGCAGATCTGAACCAGGCGCATGGAACCGTTCGACGACGATCAGTTCTCGACGCCGTCGGCGTCGTGGCCCCCGCGTTGCGCCTCTACGGCGCGACGGAGCAGCATCTTCAAGATTTCGCCGGTCAGCGCCCCTATCTGGTCCGGCGTCTGGTCGAAGTCGACGATGAGTGCCTGGGTGGTGAACACCGAGAGGTTGAGCGCGAAGCCCAATACCAAGTCCCTCGGGGGCTCTCCCACGCCACCGGCCGCCTTCCAGGCGAGGCTGGCGCAGTAGTTCATCCCCCGGAGCCGGTAGTCACGCCGGAGGGCGTCGACCTCGGAAAGCACCGCGGACGCGTGGGGGCGGGGGGCGCAAATGTCCCAAAAGGCCGCCCCGAAGATCGAGGCGCTTCTGAGGTGGAACGTCACAGCCATGCCATCGATCAAGGCGTCGAGGTCGTCGAACTGCCGTGGGAGGCCTGCGATCCAGCCGTCGAGGTCCTCCGGGGACTGCGGAAGGCCGCAGGCCTCGAACATGTCCTTCACCGTGGCGGCAATCAACTCGTCGTGACTCGCATAGTGGCGAAAGATCGTGCGCGGGCTGACCCCGGACACCTGGGCGATCTCGTCGACGGTGGCGTCGAAACCGTGTTGGGCGACGACCTCCATGGCGGCACGCCTGATGCGAGACCTCGTGAGGTCTCGTTGTTCCTCGGCCAGCGATGGTTGGGATTGCCCCTCTGGGTCGTCCACAATTAGACGCGCTCGGAAAGTCGACCACAGTCTCGGACCGTGCGCACCAGATCAGAGGTCATGGGTGACTCCAGTTCGGGATCGACCACGGGTCGATGGGCGAAAGATACTCCCAACGCGGCCAGACAGCCTCGTCCGGCATTGGCGCCGCTCGGCTCGTCCCGGCATGGCGCTTGCACCTGCCGCCGGCTGGCGCGATACCAGGCTGGCCCGGTGGAACGACCGTCGCCCTGTGCAAGGACTGTCCTCCTTCGCGACGGATCCGGCGCAAGGATTGACCTCCGGCCGTCAGCGCGACGTTCCCCGTGGCCTGCGCCTTGGGAGCGCCTCGTGCGGCTCCACCGACGCTTCGTGAGAAGGGGGCCCCATGGCGCAGACCGTCGATCTCGTCCTCGAAGGCGGAGGGGTCAAGGGCATAGGCCTGGTTGGCGCCATCTCGGTGCTCGAGGAGCACGGCATGACCTTCGCCCGGGTGGCGGGAGCGTCGGCCGGCGCCATCGTGGGATCACTGGTGGCCGCCGGAATGGGAGCCGCCCAGCTTCAAACCCTCATGGCATCCCTCGACTACACACGGTTCCGCGACGACACCCGCCTCGATCACGTCCCGGTGGTGGGCAAGGGGCTGTCACTGTGGATGGACCACGGTCTCTATGCCGGCGACTACTTCCACGGGTGGGTCCGCGACCAGCTCGCCGGGCTCGGAGTGCACAGCTTCGCCGACCTCTACCGGCCTGACCCCGGCAGCAGCCTGCCCGCCGCCGAGCAGTACAAGCTGGTGGTGATGGCATCCGACGTGAGTCGGGGCCGGCTCCTTCGCTTACCTTGGGACTACACGGTCGACGACATCGATCCCGGCAAGCAGATGGTGGCGGACGCCGTGCGGGCGTCGATGTCCATCCCGTTCTTCTTCAGGCCCGTGACCCTGGCCGTCCCCAAGGCGGCACCCTCGGTGCTCGTCGACGGTGGCATGCTTTCGAACTTCCCGGTCGACACCTTCGACCGCACCGACGGGAAGCCTCCGCGCTGGCCCACAATCGGGATCAAGCTGTCGGCACAGCAGGTTCCGAATCAGGTGGAACACGAGGTGAAGGGGGACCTCAGCCTGGCCTTGGGCATGCTCGGAACCATGCAGAGCTGGTACGACCAGATGCACCTGAACGACCCGGCGGTGATCAAACGGACGATCTTCGTCGACACCTTCGGCGTCAACGCCACGGACTTCTCCATCGACAAGCAGACCCAGCAGAAGCTCTTCGACAGCGGACAGGCGGCCGCGGAGAAGTTCTTGGCGGCTCAGAGCCCGTAGTCAGCCGTGTGGGTGGCGCCGCACCTCGAGCTCGGCAGCTCAACCACGCAATCAGCCGGGACGCACGCTCCAACGCCGGTGCTCGTGCACTGAAACGGCCACCTCAGTGCGCGGCGGGCGGCGACGGACGGTAGGCAGAAGGCGTGGCTCCCAGGACCGCGGCGGCGTGATCGGCCAGCAGCTCGAGGGGCTCCACGCGGTCACCGGTCAATCGCAAGGGCTTGGAATGGGCCAACAGGACCGTCCCGAACCGCTCCCGCTGCGCCCACAGGGGCAGGACCACCACGGCCCGAGCTCCGGCTGTCCGCAGGGATTCCGTGCCCACGAAGCCCCGACCTGAGGCGTCACCGGCGGTGTAACACGACCGGATGTCTCCCACCAGGGACGACAACGAGGACAATTCGTCGGCCGCCAACGCAAGCAGGCTGCCGGCGAGGGGGCCGACCGCGGCGATGATCCGGGGACCAACCTGCTCCTCGGTCACCAGGCACGCCGAGTCCATCTCGGCCGCGTCGAGCAGGCGGTGGAGCACCTGCTGCGGCAGGCGCCTGCCGGCGACGAGCCCCGAGATGGCCACAGAAGCATGAGCCGCTCGCTGCCAGCGGGTGTTTCCCAGGCTCACGCCGATGACTCCGAGCCGATCGGCGAGAAGACGGGCGGCCGATTGCGTCAACGTCGCCGTGTCAGGGCTGAGCGGGCTGAGCGACTCCACGTTGAGCGAACCGACAGAGTCGCCGTTGACGAGGATGGGGACGCAGATCTCCGACACCACGCCCGGAACCGCTTCCCGGTATTCGGGGTGCAACGAAACGTCGTCCACGATGACCGCGTGGCCCGTGGCCCATGCCCGTCCCGTGATCCCCGCCGTGGCCGGCATCCCGTCGAGGACCTGCCAGAGTCCTCGCTGGGCGACGCAACGCAACTCGCCGTTCCGTTCGAGATAGAGGCTGGACATGAGGCCACCCTGGCGGAAGACGGTTTCGACGACGATCTCACACGCTTCCAGCACGTTGTCGACTCGCGCCAACGCCTGGCGCATCTCGTCTTCACCGTCCTCCCAGGGCGGGGCACTGGTGTCGATCAATTCCGAGAACGGGAAACTCGAGGGCCCGGTTCGGTCGATCATCCCCCACGGCGGGCCCGGACGTGCCAACAGGAAGCCCTGGACCAGGTGCACCTCGGCGTCCCGGAGGACTTCGAGCTCAGCGCGCGTCTCCACACCTTCCGCGATCACACTCGTGCCGACCTCCCGGGCAAAGGCCACCACGGCGCGCATCAGCGCCCGACGATTGGGATCGTCGTCGATGCCCCGGACGAGCTCGCGGTCGAGCTTCAGATAGTCGGGCGACAGCTCCACCACGTGGCGGAGACTCGAGTATCCAGCCCCGGCGTCGTCGACCGCGACTCGGACGCCCCGTTCCAGCCAGGAAGCCAGATGACCCCGGAGTCGTTCGTAATCCTCCACCGCTTCCTGCTCGGTGAGCTCGATGACCAGGCGGTCCGGGAGCTCCTTCCGCAGGTCCAGGAACGCCGGGTCGGCGATGATCGAGGCGCTGGCGTTGACGAACAGCATCCGCCCTTCGGGTGGGGGGCCGATCTCGGCCGCGGCGACGAGGCAGGCGAGCTCGAGCCGGCGGCGCAGGTCGAGCTCCGACGCCACGTCGAGCCACCAGTTGGGGGGGTTCTGGGGCGGGCCGGGCATCCGGGCGAGCGCCTCGTAGCCGACCACGACCATGTCGGCGGGGCGGACGATGGGCTGGACGACAGCGGTGATGACTCCCGGATCACACAGGCGCTCGACGGCACGACGCAGGTCGCCGTCGACCTTGGGGCGCGTCAGTCCAGTCTCGGTGACAGTCACCGCTGTCACATCGTCATCCGCTTGGGTCCACTTGAGCGCCACGGGCCGGCATCTCTGCAGGTGATCTCCGACACGAGTGGAGCCGGGCTCAGGCTCCGACCATCCCTCCAGGCGCCTGGCGCGGGCATCGCGGTGGGCCTCTACGTGACCCGCCCCGGTCCCTGGGATCCGGCGCGTTCAGAGTCCCGATCGAACGCCGACGCCCTGCGTTTCCCTTGCCTCGTGTCCTTCGGGCCCGGTCACCTGCGGGCGAGTCGGCGTCCGCTCTCGGTGTCGATCGGCGTGTAGTTCATCTCGAAGTGGTGGTAGAGGGTCGATTCGTCCGCCTGGGACAGCCCCTCGCCGTGCATCTCGATCTCCGGTGCCGACCGGACCTGTTCCTTTGTCGTGGTGACCTGGAGGTCATCGGGACCGATCTGGATCCCCGCCAACGGTACGAACGTCAGATGCCGACCGATGAAACCTTCCTTGACCGTGGCGAATTGTGGCTCGTCGGTCTCGACGTCGACATAGACGTCTTGCAGCTTGCCGATGTGTTCACCGTTGCGGTCCACGAGCATCTTGCCGTGCCACTCGGCGACATTCCATTTGGCTTGGCCCTCTTCATCGGTCATTCCGCCTCTCCCATCTCGGTACGCGCGAGAACACCAGGATACGCAAGGGGAATCACGGGGTCCGTTCTGCGTCCTCTTCTCGCTGCTCGATGATTTCCCGGCGGTCCTGACGGGCATTGGCCAGCACGTACCCGAGCCCCAGAGCCAGGACGACGATGGTGACGACCCAAAGGGTGTGCAGAGCAAAACCGACAAGGCCGAAGAGCGGGGCAACAGACAGGACGGCCGCCAAGGCGGCGCCCGAGACCCTGCGCTCGACAAGCCTCGTAGCAGGGGCCTTTTAGTGCACTTCTTCGTGAACCGCCGCGGTGCGTCCCTGCGGGTCGGTCACCTGCCGGTCGTAGGTGCGATTGGGGCTGGCGGCGGGGCGGCGGGACGTGGCGAAGATGATCGCCGAGGCGACGAACCCGACAGCTCCGACGATCATGAGGATGACCCCCACCGTGGAGAGCCGGAACCCGTGACCTTGGTAGGTCACCGCCCAGTACATGACGGCGCCTGCCGCGATGGCGATTGTGCTGAAGACCATTCCTGTCAAACCCATGTCATGTGCCTCCATCTCGTGGCCCGGCCATCGGCCAGGTGCGAAAGAGGCTGGGTCTTGGACCCTTCAGCTCTCTCATCGTAGCACAGACGCCACTTTGAGTGCAGAGAGCACCCTGATTCGCTGCTTCGTGCCGTAGTCCTCTATTTGTCCCGACAACATCCTGCCAAAGTTGAAGGTATCCAGCCCCCGATGGGGCGGCAGGGGGTAACGCCCTTTCGGGGGCGGATAGTCCGTGAGGCAAGTAGCGATCAGGACGGTGTCCTCCGACCTCTCGTTGGCCTCGAACTCCTCGCTCCGCGTCGATGCGCGTCGATCCGCGTGGTCCTTTGGACTTGAGCGCATCCGCCTCGCGAGGGAAGAAGGTGAGGGAGTTGCAGGTACGTACAGAGGCCGTCAGAGGCGAGGCGCACAACAGCCACGACCGAGCCCCACGGAGGTTTGCGTCGGGACGTCAGTGCGCCGAGCCCGGCTGTGCCACGCGCCTATCCGTCTACAACGAGAGCGACTACTGCTCGCTGCACAAGGTGGAGCTGGCACCTCGGGTGCGGGGCAACAAGCGCGTTGGACCTCCCGAGCGAGGGGCCTAGTCGCAACCGCCGACCGCTGGGCCTCTGCCTCACGCGTCGGGCGAAGATCGTCCTCGACCCTGGCTCAGGTCATTCGTCGTCGGGCGAGCGCCCCAGCACCGCACCGTTTCGAAGCACCGACACCGGTCCGTCCTCGCTGACGGCGATCACGGTGGCGAACGGGTCGTCGTAGCTGTAGCGACGACCCGACGTGTGGCGGGTGCCCCCGAGCGCAGCGACGGTTTCCTCGGAGGTACTGCTCGGCACCAGCCGAACGCCGAGCTGGCGCAGCACCCCCTCGGCGTCGAAGATCGCGGCACCGTCGACCTGGCCGAGGGCATGGCGAAGGGGGGCCAGGTGGGAAGCCTGCCGGATCCGAAGAGGGGGCGGCGGAGTCGGGAGTCGCTCCTCGACCGGGGGGCCGGGCTCGACATCGGGTCGGTAGATGAGCAAGGCGCCGATGCCCAGGGACCCGAGGTCGTGGACGGCGAACCGCAGGATCTCCTCGAGTACCGAGGCATCGCCGTAGGCGGGGTCGGCCGTCAGGGCGGAGGTCCATGTGCTCACCGGCGGCTCGTAGTGCCACCGGAAGCCCTTCCAGCGAAGAACGCCGAACGGTCCGACCACCCGGACCGGCCCGGCCGGGTGACGCTGGACGATCGTGGCGCCGAGCGTGCGCGCCAGCACACCGAGGTCGCGTTCGGAGCCTGCCGGTCGGTCGAACACGATCAACTCGTTCGTCCCCTCGACACGGCGCAGGAGCCAGCTCGACAGCCCGTCGGCAAAGCGGCGGGCCGCGGGGAGAGGTTGTGGACCGAGCGGCGCGCGGGTGATGTCCAGCTGCGTCCCCGAGGCCCAAGTGGCTGGTTCCGACGTCGGCTCGAGGACGGTGCCGGTACTCGCGACCCTGCGCTCGTGGACAGGTGGACGCAGAGCCTGGTCGATCTCCTCCATCACCAGCTCTCGGACGGCGTCGCTTCCTCCCAGGTGCAGCCCGCTCTCCTCGAGCTCCTCGGCCAGTCGTCGTAGTCGCCCCGCTGCGGGCTCGGCCATCGGACTGAACGTTACCGCGAGCCGATCCGTACCGTCCTGAGCCCGCCCGTCGATCCGCGCTCGTCCCCGACCCGTACGGGCGGATTCGAGCCCCACCGGTGCCTCGCCGCCGCATCGGTGCCCGCCGCCGCACCGGTCACCGCCTCCGCGACGTTCCCGTGCAAAGCTTCTTCGATGTCCACGATCTTTGATTACGTCCCGCATCCTCACATCGAAGAGCGCAAGGCATCCGGTCCTCCGAAAGTGGCAGCCGCTGTTCTCAAAGTCCATGGTCCCGGGGTGTTCGGACGGATCAACGCCAAGGTCGGTCTGAGAATCACCGTCATCGTCGGCACGATGTGGGCCGCCTATCTGTTTGCGGTACTTGCGTTCGTGAGCCTGCCGTCGACGATCAAGGCCCACAGTGCGACCGTGCTCGTGCTGTGGCTGTCGTCCGAGTTCCTCCAACTGGTGCTGCTACCCATCATCATCGTGGGGCAGAACATCCAAGCCACTGCCGCCGACGCTCGGGCCCAAGCCACCTATAACGACGCAGCCGCCGTCCTCGAAGAGGCCAAGCAAATTCAAGAGCACCTGGCGGCTCAGGACGCCGCGATAGAGAAGATCCTAGCTGCGGTGGCCCAAGGGAAGAGCTGAAACAAGACGACGTCAGCGTGTTCGACCCGATGCGGAAAAGTGAGTCGATAACGTTCGCGGGTGGTCGCGCTGCTCTTGGTGGCGATTTCGGTGGGTCTCGACAACTTAGGGGCTTCGACCGCGATCGGCATGTCCGGTGTCGACCGGAGCTTGCGTCTCCGAGTCACCCTCATCTTCGGGGCATTCGAAGCCGCCATGCCCGTTCTCGGCCTCGAGCTCGGGCACTCGTTGGCCCGGCATCTGGGAACCGGCGCCAAGCCGATCGGAGGAGCCCTTCTCGGCCTGGTTGGCACGTACACGGTCCTTTCCGGTCTTCTCGGCAAGGACTCGACCGGAGGCCGTGAAAAGAACGTCAAGCGACTGGTCCTGATCGGTGCCGCGCTGAGCATCGACAACCTCGTCATCGGGTTTGCCCTCGGCGCGTACCACGTCGGTGTCGTGGTGGCGGCTCTCACCATCGCCGCGGTCAGCGTGGCACTTTCGCTGCTGGGCCTGGAGATCGGGAGCCACCTGGGCGAGCGCCTAGGGCGACGGAGCGAGCTCGTCGGCGGTGTCGTGCTCATCCTGGTCGGGGTGACCATCGGAACGGGCCTCCTTTGACAACGAGCCGTCGCGACCCGGTCGGTGGACCCGATCCCGACGGGTGGCGGCTCAGAGTCGGACAGTAGATTCTCCGCCATGCCCGAGGGACCGCCTGAGGACACCAGCCCCGACATTGCAGACAGGCTGCCGGCTCAGATCCCGGTGACGGCTGTCCCGGACGCATCGACCGCCCCGGACGCATCGGCTGCCCCGGACGCATCGACCGCCCCGGACGCATCGGACGAACCCACCCAGGCCCACGATCTCCCGGCACGAACCGAACAAGAGGGTGGGAAAGGAGTCCCGGGCTCCCGACGACGAAAGCGATTGATCCTCATCACCCTCGGCAGCCTTGTCGGCCTCGCGGGCCTCATCGTCGCCGCCGGGATCGCGTTCCTCTGGTACGAGAACAACCGCATCCACCGCGTGGACGTCAAGCACCTCGCCACCGTGCAAGCCCGTGGCGCGCAGAAGGACGTGGAGAACATCCTGCTCATCGGCTCCACGACGCGGTGCGGCCTGAAGCAGCAGAATTCAGCCTTCGGCATCTGCGATCAAGGGGTCACGGGGGTAAATAGTGACGTGGTCATGATCCTGCACCTCGATCCTGATCACCACCGGGCGGCGATCCTTTCGATCCCGCGCGACACCTTCGTCCCCAACGCCCGCCCCGGAGGGGTCAACAAGATCGATGCCGCCTTGGGGACGCCGGAGGGACCTGGTCAGCTCATCGCCGCCATCACCGAGGACTTCGGTATCCCCATCCAGCATTACGTCGAGCTGAACTTCGACAGCTTCCAGGGCGTCGTCGACGCCCTCGGCGGGGTGAAGATGTACTTTCCCATGCCCGTCTACGACCAAGAGTCGTCGCTGTACGTCCCGAAGACCGGCTGCCAGACGCTCAACGGATTCCAGGCGCTCGCCGTCGTGCGGGCCCGGCACCTCCAGTACCAGCCGACGTCCGACGACGGTGTCTCCCGCTACAGCTGGCCCTATGACCCGCAGAGCGACCTGAGCCGGATCCGCCGTGACCATGAGTTCCTTCGCGTGATGGCCTCGGCGGTGGCCAAGCGGGGCCTCGGGAACCTGGTGACCGACCTGAGGTTGATCGACTCACTGTCGGGCAACCTCGAGGTCGACAATGGGTTCTCGGCGGCCACCATGGCCCATCTCGTCCTCGGGTTCCACAGCATCGATCCCAACACCGTTCCGCAATACACGCTTCCTGTCGTGGAGGACGGACAGGAGTACTTCTACAAAGGCGGCGACTACGGCGACGTGGTTCTCCCCATCCAGCCCCAGGATCAGGACGTCGTGGCGCGGTTCCTGGGCAACACGTCGACCCAGGACACCTCGGGCCGGGCGCTGCCGTCACCGAGCTCGTTCACCGTTGCCGTCGAGAACGGCAGCGGCGTCTACGACCGAGGCGAGTCCACGGCGACGGCCCTCAGGAAGCTCGGCTACGACGTGACGTCGGTGACCGACACTCCAGTTGGCGCCAACACCACCGAGACGACGGTTCTCTACTCCAGCCCTGGCCAACTCGACGATGCCCTGCGGGTCCAGTCGGCGCTGTCGGGAATCGCCATCGTCGGCTATGCCCCGGGGCTGATCACCACGAGCGCGCCGGAAGCGACCAGGGGCGGGTCGGGCGCCAGCAGCACCACCAGCACCATCGACGTCGGCTCGGCCCTGTCGGCGTCGGACGCCGCCGACGTCGTCGTGGTCACCGGCTCCAACTTCTCGGTCAACGCCCCGGCCGCCCCTTCGCCTTCGACGTCTGCCCCGGGCTCGTCCACGACGACCACCGGCGTGGCATCGGGTCGGGGCGGCGGAACGACAACGACGACCACCGTCCCCGGGCCCCTGGCGAACAACCCCGACCTGTCGGCCCCGTCGGGGGCGACCCAGGCGCTTCAGTCGTGGGACCCACGTTCGTGCACAGCCACCGGCGGCGCCGGCCCCTGACCTGCGCCGCGCTGAGGGCTCGTGACCTAGAGGTCGATCCCGTCTTCCTCGAGGATCTCGCCTTCGTTGGACGAGAGAATCGCTATGGCACGCCGCAGCTCGTTGCAGAGACGGTAGATCTCGTCGTGCGAGAACGGCTCCTGACGCCGGCCGTCGCGGATGTCCTCGGCCACGACGACCAACGAGCACAGTTCGTCTGTGACCTCTTCACGTGCCATGACCCCATGCTACGGGAGCGGCGCCTCCACCGCGTCCGCTCAGTGGCGCCTCACGGTCCAGACGAAGGTCACCGCCGCGCTGTCCACCGAGTCCGTGACCGTCACCGTCACGTGCGACCGCCCCCGTGCGGTGGGGACGCCCGAGATGACTCCCGAGGCCGTGTTGATCGACAGGCCCGAGGGCAGGCCGACCTCGTGGTACGCCAGGGTCTCGCTAGGCGAGGTGTCGACGGCATGGACGTGCAGACCGACGGCGCTCCCGAGAGCGGAGGCCTGCTTGCCCGGGTTGGTCACCGCGATCGGCGTCCAGCACGTGGTCGGCCCCGAGAAGATCGGTGCGGTGGTCACCGGGAGGTTGCTGGGGGGATCGATCGTGATCGTCGGATTGTTCGGATCGGCCACCGAGTCGGCGCGCGTCCATGTGCTCTCACAGGCCCGCAGGGCACCCCGTTCCGGCTGGCGACGCGACCCGGCATCTCCCCCGGCCCACATGTCGAACCGGTAGAGGTGCGAGGCGTTCCAGTTGGCGTCGCACTCCGAGCACTCGTCCTCGTGGATGAAGTAGCGCTTCATGTACGGGACGTAGATGATCTGGCACCAACCGAGCTCGTTGACGTCGGTGGCGAAGGTGACCGGGTTGGCGTACGTCCCCACCCCGCCGGCCGCCTGGTGCAGGCAGGGATGGGCGATTGCGGTCCCGGGCGGCGAGTTGTCGGCGTACCCGTACAGGGTCATGAACGCCTTGACGGTGGTGCCCTGGGCGCTCGCGGCCGTGGTGGTGCCGAATACGCTGAGCGCCACGGCCAGTGCACCCGGGATCAACAGGCTCTGGGGCCACCGCCACGTGCGCTTCGTGGTCACGGGTCGAGCGTACCCGAACCCATCCGGGATCGCCGGGGAGAAAAACTGGTCAGTACAGCGGTGACCAGTTGCTCGTGCGCAGCAGCTTGCTCTCCCAGGTGTCCCGGAACGCCAGCGCGTCGTGCATGAACTGGCCGGGCTGGCGATGCGCAGGATCGGTGTCGTGGGTGAGCAGGTGCAGGAGGACCTGGTTGTTCACGATCTTCTGCATCAGGATCGCTTCCTTGCGTAGGCCGGTTCCGAACGCCACCTGGAATACCGCCTGGATGTCGAGAAGGTTTGCCGCCCGTTCCTTCATCGGCTCGTAGTACCCCGTCCCCCAGAACTCGATGTAGTCGTCGATGGGAGCGTGAGGCCAGCCGGTGTCCTCCATGTAGAGCGAGAGGTCGTGGGTGGCACCGTCGGTGGGGACAGCGGCGAGGTCGAGCTCCCCCATCGGCGCCCAGTGGACGGGGAAGAGCATCTTGCCCCGCACGCCGTGGCGCAGCTCGTCCACCTTGCGGGCCCACTCCTTCAGGTCCCCGCGCTGGATGCGCCGCGCCAGGTCCTCCCAGGCCGCGCCGTCGCGCAGCGCGGTGATGGTCACGACGTTGTAGGCGGGACCGCTCCCGTGCGCGTGATGGCAGAACCACAGCAGCCGGGCGTCGCCGCCTTTGGCCAGCGTCGGCATCCACTCGTCGCGGAACGCCGATTCGAACTCCTCCTCGGCAGCCCCCTTGACCCGATGTGTCTCGTGCAGGAAGAGCATGGCCGGTCACTGTAGGACCTTCCGGAGCCTTTGGCCCCCTGACCACTCCTACATCTCATGTCATCCTGCTGGTACCGATACACCCCCATGTCAACATGACCGACGATGATCGCCGTCCTGAAGACCGCCCGCCGGGAGATCAGCCGTCACCTCGCCACCGCCGAGCCCGAGCGCGTCACCGCGGCACAGGCCGCCGAGCTGGTCGAATTGTTCGCCGAGGTCGAGCGCCTCAGC
>JARLGQ010000109.1 GCA_031292675.1 Acidimicrobiales bacterium | reverse complement strand
TCGTGGCACCGACCTACCGACCCGAAGAGGTATCGAAGCAGGTGTTCGAGGCCCTGCGGCGAGCGCATGCCCGGGGCTGCCGCATCCTTTCGCTGTGCGGGGGAGCCTTCGTCCTGGCCGAGGCGGGACTGCTTGATGGACGCCGCGCCGCCACGCACTGGGCGGAGTGCGACGAACTAGCCCGCCGCTATCCAGGCTTGTCGGTGGACTCGGGAGTGCTCTTCGTCGATGAGGGCGACATCCTGACCGGGGCTGGCAGTGCCGCCAGTATCGATCTTTGTCTGCATATTGTCCGCCAGGACTACGGGAGCGAGGTCGCCACCCAACTCGCCCGCCAACTGGTTGTTCCGCCGCAACGCGATGGGGGCCAAGCCCAGTACATCGAAAGACCGTTGCCGGTACTGGACGACACCGACTTGTTTGCAGACACGGTTGCGTGGGCTCAGGAGCATCTCGACGAGCCCATGACCGTGGAAGATCTTGCGGTTCGATCGGCCATGAGTCCTCGAACCTTCGCCCGTCGATTCCTGGTTGCCACAGGAACCACTCCCTACCAGTGGCTCGTGCGCCAGCGCGTCCAGCTCGCCCAACGGCTCCTCGAAGTCAGTGATCTGTCAATCGAATCGGTGGCAGAGAAGAGCGGGTTTTGCACAGCTGGCAACCTTCGCAAGCATTTCAGCCGGCTTGTCCACACAAGCCCCCAGGCCTATCGACACACATTTCAGGACCGGACTACGGCCTGAGCCATCCAATAGCCATGGAGGTATTCCACAGCGCATCTAAGTACCGGTGACCCAGCACTGAGATGCGACGGCGCAGTATTCGCGGCCGAGTGCGTTATCGCTCAGGTCTCGGTCGGCAACCGGCCCCTGACACCCAGCGCATCACCGGCAGGGATGCGAGTGGTCCCGTCCCGGGCTCTGCCGCGCACGTTCTGAGCGTTTCCGAGCGCCCCTGTGGATAATGGACAAGAATGAGACACCGTGGAAGAGGTGCCCGAGATCCGCTACGCGACCACCGACGACGGCTTGCACATTGCCTACCAAGTCGAAGGGTCTGGTTCGCTGGACTTGCTCGAAGCCGGCGACGGAACGTTCTTCTCGATAGATGCCACAGGTGAACAACCCCTTTGGCAGCAATGGGTCGACCGTTTGGCCTCATTCTCCCGGTTCATCCGGTTCGACCTTCGAGGAGTGGGGCTATCCGACCCCCTGGGTTCGTCAGACCCCCCGACAGTCGAACACTGGGCAGGCGATGCGTTAGCGGTCATGGACACCGTGGGTGTCAACCAAGCGGCCATTCTCGGGTGTTCCATGAACGGATTGCTCGCCTTGCTCCTGGCCGCTAGCCATCCAGAACGAGTCCAAGCATTAGTGCTTGTCAACGCGTACGCTCGCATCCTGCAGGACCACGATTACCCGGTGGGCTTTCCTTCTCACGTTGTCGAGCACTTCGTCGAGGACTTGACCGAGCCGGGAGCGAATGAGACCGACGACCTCCCCTTCATGGCCCCGAGCTTGGCCTCCGACGCCGCCTTCGCCTCATGGTGGGACCGATCGAGCCACAGGGGAGCAAGCCCAGCGGCGTCGCGAGCCGTCTGGCGAGTGGCGACGGGCACCGATCTGCGATCTGTCCTCCCTTTGATAACCATGCCCACGCTGGTCGTCCACAGCGCGAGAAATACCTTTTGCCCTGTGGGGCACGGGCGTTTCCTGGCCGAGCACATCCCAGGCGCACAGTTCGTTGAACTCGATACTGCCGACCACGTGCCGTGGGCGAGTGACGCTGATGTGGCAGGCGAGATCGAGGAATTCCTGACGGGAACGCGCACCCTCGCACCTTCAAGTCGGATGCTCGCCACAGTGCTGTTCACAGACATCGTCGGTTCTACAGAGCAAGTCAGCAGCCTCGGGGACCGATCTTGGAAGGATCTCCTCGAGAACCACGATAGAGCAGTCGAGCGCCAGCTCCGGCGTTATGGAGGACATCTTGTAAAGAAGACTGGTGACGGCGTGCTGGCCATATTCGACGGACCCGCCCGAGCTGTGCAATGCGCTGGTGCAATCCGAGAAGCTGTACAACAGCTAGGCCTACAGATCCGAGCAGGCCTCCATGCGGGTGAAATTGAGCGACGGGGTGAGGACGTGTCCGGCATAGCTGTACATCTGGCTCAGCGCGTACAGGGTCGAGCAGAGCCAGGTGACATCCTCGTATCCCGAACCGTCGTGGACTTGGTTGCCGGATCGGATCTTCGTTTCGAGGACCAGGGAGAGCATGAGCTAAAAGGCGTCCCCGGGACCTGGAAGCTGTTTTCTGTCAAGGGCTGAACCGACCGGTAAGCACGGCGCGGGGTAGCGAAATGAACCGGGCGAGAAGTGCCTGCGCTTGCGCGTAGGGGTCTGCAAGACGCCCTTGCGACGGAAACCGTACGATATTCGCGACGGCTGTTCCGACTGGATCCAAGAAGAATCGCCTGGTTTGATGCCGGACCTAAACAGCGGCTGGAGGGTTTGAATAAGGAAACGAACCTACCTGAGCGACGGGACACGAAAAGTGGCCTCTGACCAGAGGAAACGTTGTGTTTTCGACAACGAGTGGACCCTAGAGGACACTATTCAAACCCCTCTTCACCAGGGGAGACTGCGAATCAGAGCGGTGTCACATGGCCTGATTTGATCAATTCGCGGGTCCGAACAGCCATCGGCGAGCTCTACGACCATGTCTTCGGTGCGACCCGAGACAGCGCAACTATCAGGTTCGGTCGTGTTCCATCAGACAGCTCGAGACAGGTCCAGCGCCGGCTCCCACCCGAGGAAATCGAGGAGCTCGTCGGTGGCTACCTGGCCGGAGCGACGGCACTCGCCTTGGCCGGAAGGCACTCGATTCACCGGACCAGTGTTGGCCCTCCTCGAGCGTCACAGGGTGTCCAGACGAGGGCGGGTGCTGACCCCTGATCACGTTGAACGAGCCGTCTCTCTGTACTCGACGGGACGCTCGTGTACCTCGATCGGCAAGGAGCTCCAGGTCAATCCCGAGACGATCCGCCAGGCCTTGTTGAAGGCCGGCATGGCAATGCGCAGGCCCGGGCGACCACGAACCATGGAGCCTTGAACGACCTCGATTGGTGATACCGGATGGCTGTGGGGTCCTGGACACACTCCCCTACTCGTACTCCTATCGGCGTATGCGAACGATCACGGCCAACGGATGAGGTGACCGGGAGCGGGTGACCTCGATCGGTCTGAGGTTCGTCGGGCCGCCGCCTTAAGGGCGCACGGGACCGGCAAACCGGGGTTGTCTGTCCCCGTCTTGCTACAGCCGGTTGGCGAGGTCGCGTAGGACCGCGGCCGCTGGCTGGATCCGAGTGAGGTCGGTTACCGATGTGCCGGCGTAGCAGGCCATCGCAAGCGGATCTTCAACCTCTCGCGTAGGCGGCATCGTGCTGCGGTTCCCGGTCCGGCGGGCCCGGGCAAGCGAGCTGGCTAGCACCCTCACGGCGGCTGGCCAGTGGCCGTCGTCGTCGAAATCGTCGGAGAGGACGGTGTCGGAGGCCCCTGCTGCCAGCAAGGCTTCGACATATACAGGGTGCGTGTTGCATTCAGGGCATGCGAGGAACCGAGTGCCCACCCGAACAGCGTCAGCACCGGCGGCTATGAGCGCGCCCACCCGCTCCGCAGTCCCGACCCCGCCCGTCGCGACCACCGGCACGCCAACGGCCGCGAGCGTGGCGGGTAGCAGTTCGTCGAGGGACACCTTCCCGCGCACATGGCCACCCGCCTCCACGCCCTGAGCGACAACGAGGTCGCATCCCGCTGCTTCTGCGGCCCGGCCCTCGTCGGCCGAGCCAACCTGCCACGAAACGAGAGCGTCGCCGCTATGGCCAGCCCTGACAAGGCTCTCGTCAGGATCGCCTTCGAAGAATTCGACGACCCTCACCCGGCCGGCCGCCTCCGCAATGACGTCGAGCGAGGGCAGATACGGGATCAGGAAGCCGATCCCCGAGGGGCCGAGCTCGGTTGCGGGTGGCTCGACGCCGTAGGGAACCATGCCGAGGCCGCCTTTGGTGGACACCGCGGCGGCGAGTTCGGTCGTCCCGACGCCGCCGAGCACCGCGAGCTGGAAGGGAAGCCGGCAGCCGACCAGGTGGGTGAAGCGCGTATCCACTGATCGAACATTAGAGCGGACTCTTCGTCATTGGGGTGGGAGCGGAGTCTGACCCGAGGCGGCACACGCCGGGGGCAGCCTGACCGGGTGCCGCCCAGGATCTGGGTTGGACGACGACGACGGCGGGGAGCCCAGTACTCGGGGATCCCGAGACCCCTATGTATCCACGCGGGCAAGGCCCCACGAGGCAAACGGTGAGGCACGGGCTGGCGGCGACCCGCTCGGTATCACCGCGCTGAACATTTGCGCGTGGGTCAGGTCGGGAGTGAGTCCGTCACCTTTCGGACTCACTCGGCATGGGCAGACGGAGCGTCGCCCACTCTGGACCGGTGATCCCGGTCGGTCCGGAGTGATCGCCTTGGCGCCCTTCTGAGCAGCCCGGCATCCGGCAACCAAAACCGGTTGCAAAGATCTCTAGGACGAAGCACACTCTTGCCCGGCGAGAGGAAGTCTCATGGCGCAGGCGACGGCTACACCGTGGCGCGTATCGCGAGAGAGCCTACTTGTGCCCGGCTTGCTCCTCGGGCTGGCCGCCCTCGGTTGGTGGTGGTCGGCCCGGATGGCCCACGAAATGGTGCCGGGAATGGCCATGGGATCATCTATGGGTCCGGCCTCGATGTCACTTGTGGCCTTTGTCGGTGCCTGGGTGGCGATGATGGGGGCGATGATGTTCCCGGCGATCGTGCCGGTGATCAACATCTATCGCCGGGCCGCTGGCCTGGGCCGAGCCGCACCGACACCGATCTTCGTAGCGGGCTACCTCTTCATCTGGTCGGCGATTGGCGTCCCCGCCTATTTCGCCTGGCGAGCAACACAGAACTCGATCAACAGCGCCACGCCGTGGGCAGGCCGGCTGGCCGGAATCGTCTTCCTCGTCGCGGCCGTCTACCAAGTGTCTCCGCTGAAGTCGGTGTGCCTCAAGCACTGCCGCTCTCCGATGTCCTTCTTCTTGCACCAGCGCCGCAACCTCCAGCGTCCGATCGGCGCCGTGACAGCCGGCGCCACCCACGGACTGCTGTGCCTGGGGTGCTGTTGGGCGCTCATGGCCATTTTGGTCGCCCTCGGCACCATGCAACTGGCATGGATGATCATCTTGGCCGCTGTGATCTTCATCGAGAAAGTGGCGCCGATGGGCGAGCGCTTCGCCCGCGTGGCGGCAGTTGTGTTCGTTGTCCTTGGCCTCATGCTCGTGATCCATCCTGGCTCTTTGAGCCAGCTGACGTGAAGGGAGACGACCCGTGACACCTACCCAGCAGACCACCAAGTGGCGGCTTCGCGGCAAGGGGTACGAGTTCTGCAACTGCGCTCCAGGGTG
>JARLGQ010000108.1 GCA_031292675.1 Acidimicrobiales bacterium | reverse complement strand
GATGTTCACCTTGATGCCGAGGTTGACGATCTCGTAGCCGTTGTTGGTGAGGATGATGTCGACGAGGTTCTTGCCGATGTCGTGCACGTCGCCCTTGACCGTGGCGAGCACCACGGTCCCCTTGCCGCCCTGGTCGGCCTTCTCCATGTGGGGCTCGAGATAGGACACGGCCGCCTTCATGGTCTCCGCCGACTGGAGCACGAAGGGCAGTTGCATCTCGCCCGAGGCGAACAGCTCGCCCACCGTCTTCATCCCGGCCAGGAGGAAGTCGTTGACGATGGTGAGCGCCTCGTGCCCGGCGCCCAGGGCCTCGGCCAGGTCGTCCTCGAGCCCGTTGCGGTCGCCGTCGATGATGCGCTGCTCGAGACGACGCTCGACGGGCCATCCCGAACGGTCCTCGGTGACCGTGGCGGTGGCCGACACTCCCTCGAAGATGGCCAGGAGCTCCTGGAGGGGGTCGTACCCGTCGCGCCGGCGGTCGTAGATGAGGTCCAGGCACACCCCCCGGGCGCGCTCGTCGATCTTGGACAGCGGGATGATGCGCGCCGCGTGGACGATGGCCGCGTCGAGCCCGGCCTCGACCAGCTCGTGGAGGAACATGGAGTTCAGGACGTGCCGGGCCGCGGCATTGAGCCCGAACGACACGTTGGACAGCCCCACGATGGTGAACACGCCGGGGAGCTCGGCCTTGATCCGCCTGGTCCCCTCCAGGGTCTCGATCCCGTCGCCCCGGCTCTCCTCCATGCCCGTGGACAAGGGGAGCACCAGGGGGTCGAAGATCAGGTCCGAGGCCTCGAGGCCGTAGCGGCCCACGGCGACGTCATGGATGGCGGTGGCGGCGCGCACCTTCCAGTCGGCGGTGCGGGCCTGGCCCTCGGTGTCGATGCACGTGCACACCACGGCCGCGCCGTACTCACGGGCCAGGGTGAGGAACTTGTCGAGCCGCGTGCCGGGGTCGTCGCCCTCCTCGAGGTTGACGGAGTTGAGGACGGGCCGGCCGCCGATCCACATGAGAGCGGCCTCGACCACGGGCGCCTCGGTGGAGTCCACCATGAGGGGCACGCTGGCCTGGGTGGCGAGGCGGCTGGCCACCTCGGTCATGTCCGACACCCCGTCGGCGCCGGTGTAGTCCACGCACACGTCGAGGACGTGCGCGCCCTCCTTCACCTGGTCGCGGGCCATGGCCACGGTGGTGTCCCAGTCGGACTCGAGCATGGCCTCGCGGAATCTCTTCGACCCGTTGGCGTTGGTGCGCTCGCCCACCACTAGGAACGACGTGTCCTGGTGGAACCCCACGTTGCTGTAGATCGAGGCCGCCCCCGGCTCGTGCTCCACGGTGCGGGGGGCGGGCACGAGGTCACGGCAGCGCTCGACGACGGCGCGGAGGTGGTCGGGGGTCGTGCCGCAGCAGCCTCCCACGATGCTCACCCCGAGCTCGCTGATGAAGCGCTCGAGATGGTCGGCCAGCTGGTCCGGGGTCAGGTCGTAGTGCATCTTGCCGTCCACCACCGAGGGCAGGCCGGCGTTGGGCTGGGTGGAGATCGGCAACCGGGAGTGCTGGGAGAGGTAGCGGACGGCCTCGCCCATCTCGGCCGGGCCCGTGGCGCAGTTGAGCCCGATCACGTCGGGTCGCATGGGGTCGAGGGCGCACAGCGCAGCGCCGATCTCGGTGCCCGGGAGCATGCGGCCCGTGAGCTCGATGGTCACCTGGACCTGGATCGGCACGCGCCGGCCGGCGGCCACCATGGCGCGCTTGGCCGCGTTGATGGCGGCCTTGGCCTGCAGGAGGTCGTAGACCGTCTCGACCATGAGCAGGTCCACGCCCCCCTTCACGAGGGCGGTGGCCTGCTCCTCGTAGGCGTCACGCAGCTCGAGGTAGGGGATCTGGCCGAGGGTGGGGAAGCGGGTGCCGGGCCCGAGGTTCCCCGCCACCCAGCGCGGCCTGCCGAGGACGTCGGCGGCGGCGGCCTCGTCGGCGGCTTCCCGGGCCAGGCGGGCCGCGGTCAGGTTGATCTCCTCGACGCGGTCCTGCAGGTCGTACTCGGCCAGCACGACGCTGAAGGCCCCGAAGGCGTTGGTCTCGACCACGTCCACACCGGCGTCGAGGAACGAGCGGTGGATCCCCGACACGACGTCGGGCCGGGTCAGGACGACGGCCTCGCTGCACCCCTCGAGGGCGGGGCCTCCGTAGTCGTCCGCGCTCAGGTCGGCGAGCTGGAGGCTCGTGCCCATGGCGCCGTCGAAGATGACCACCCGTTGCCGGGCGGCGTCGAGATAGGCGGCGCCGCGTTCGTCCATCGGCATGGCGCCGTGCGCCAGTACGGGGGGAGGTGCGGGATGGGGGTCCACGGTCGGGGCCACGATCAGTCCAGTCTACGGCCGGTGCCGGGGCTCTCCCAGCTGCTCACGGGGTCGGGGTGGGCTTCGGCCGGCCCCGGGGCGGCCATTAGCATGCGGCGCCGTGGTGAAGATCTACACGCGCAAGGGCGACGACGGCACGACCGGCCTGCTCTACGGGGGTCGGGTCGCCAAGAGCTCGGCGGCGATAGAGGTCAACGGCGCGGTCGACGAGGCCCAGGCGATGCTCGGTCTGGCCCGCGCCGAGGCGGAGCCGGGATCGGAGCTCGACGAGATCCTTCTCGTCCTGGAGCGGGACCTGTGGGTGCTCATGGCCGAGCTGGCCACCGCACCCGACAACCGCCACAAGCTCGCGGCGGGTTCGTCGCTCGTGACCCCCGAGATGGTGGGCGCGCTCGAGGACCGCATCGACGCGCTCGACGAGCGATTCGAGATGCCGACCGAGTTCGTGATGCCGGGGCAGAACCGTGTCTCGGCCGCGCTGGACGTGGCCCGCACGGTGGTGCGCCGGGCCGAGCGGGGGTTCACCGCGGCGTCCTTCGCGCCGGACTCGCACGTCGGCCCCTACCTCAACCGGCTCTCGGACCTGCTGTGGACGATGGCGCGCTGGCAGGAGGGAGAGCACGTGAGCACACGGTCCCTGGGCGGCGCGCAGGGCGCGCCGCGAGAGCCCGATCCTGTCCGGGACGAGTCGTGAGCCCCGACCCCGCCCCGGCCGCGGCCGCGCCGGACCGGCCGAGCACTCCGGGCACGAGGCTG
>JARLGQ010000107.1 GCA_031292675.1 Acidimicrobiales bacterium | reverse complement strand
GACGAGCCGGTCGACGAAGCCCGGGTCGTCGTCATCCTAACCCCGGTCCAAGCGGAGTTTCTAGAGAAGCTCAACACACGGGGCGAGCTCGGACAGGAGGGACCCGACAGGTGCCACGTCGAAGTGCGGGTCGACCACGCCCTTGGGCCGGCCCCGGTGGGTGCAGGCGGTGACCTTGGCGCCGTGGTCCTTCAGCCACGACAAGGTCGGAAGGGCCGACCGGATCCGGAAGTCGTCGGTCACCACCGTGCCGCCGCCGCCCCGGGGGTCCGGGCCCAGGGGCACGTTGAAGTCGACCCGCACGAGCACGCACCGGCCGTCCAGCTCGGGAAGGTCCTCGAGGAGGGGGAGGCCGACGAGGGGTCCCTTTGCGGGCCGCGACGTGTCAGGCATGGTCTGGTCGCGCCGGCCCCGTCGAGCTCAGGACGGTGGCGGCCCGGCCGAGCCGAGCAGCACGACCAGGTCGACGAGCCTGTTGGCGTATCCCCACTCGTTGTCGTACCAGCCCTGCACCTTGACGAGCGCGGTGTCGTCGTCCACCGGCATCACCATGGTGAGCCCGGCGTCGAAGGTGCACGAAGCGGCACTGCCCACGATGTCCGACGACACGATGGGGTCCTCGGTGTACTCGAGCACCGCTGCGAGCGGACCGTCGGACGCGGCGAGACGAAAGGCGGCGTTGACCTCGTCGACCGTGACGGCTCGGGCCAGGAGGGCGGTGAAGTCGGTGATGGACCCGTCCCCCACCGGCACCCGGAGGGCGGCGCCGTCGAGGCGGCCCTGCATGGAGCCGAGCACGAGCCCCGTGGCGCTCGCCGCGCCGGACGACGCCGGGACGATGTTCTGGGCGGCCGCCCGGGCCCGGCGCAGGTCTTTGTGGGGCAGGTCCAGCAGGTTCTGGTCGTTGGTGTAGGCGTGCACCGTGGTCATGAGCCCGTTGCGCACTCCGAAGGCGTCGTCGAGGACCTTCACCATGGGCACGAGGCAGGTGGTGGTGCACGACGCGTTCGACACCACGACGTGGTGGGCGGGGTCGAAGGCGTCGTCGTTGACGCCGATCACGAAGGTGGCATCGGCGTCCTTCGACGGCCCCGAGATCACGACGCGCCGGGCGCCGCCTTCGAGGTGCGCGGCGGCGTCGCTGCGCCCCGTGAAGCGCCCGGTCGACTCCACCACCACCTCGACGCCGAGCTCCTGCCACGGGAGGGCCTTGGGCTCGCGTTCGGCCAGCACCCGGATCCTGCGTCCGGCCACCACGATGTCGTCACCGTCGGCCCGCACCTCGGCGCCGAAGCGTCCGTGGGTGGTGTCGTAGGCGAGGAGGTGGGCGTTGGTGGCGGCGTCGGTGAGGTCGTTGAGCGCCACGACCTCGATGTCGGCGCCCTGGGCCCGCGCCGCCCGCAGGAAATTCCGGCCGATGCGCCCGAAGCCGTTGATCCCCACCCGTACGGTCATCAGGTCTATCCGACCAGACGGCCGAGGGCTACCGCCAGTCTTTCCGGATCATGGGCCCGGCCGTTCGCCTTGGCCAGGGTCGCCTCCACCACGGGCACGCCGAGCTTCCCGATGGAGATGCCGGCGGGATCGGCCAGCACCACGTCGACCTCGACCCCGTGCGCAGCCAGGGCGGCCACGTGGCCGGCCACGTCCAGGCCGGCGGTCTCGCTCCCCTCGGGGCCGAGGTTGGCCACGTAGACACGGCGCCCCGGAGATCTCCGGATGCCCTCCGCCAGGGCGGGGACGGCCACCGCGGCGAGCACGCTCGTGAACAACGAGCCCGGTCCCACCACGACCTGGTCGGCGTGCGCCAGCGCAGCCAGCGCCACCGGGGACGCGGCGGGGTCGGTGGGCACCAGCGAGACCCGTCGGATGTGGGAGCTGCGCATGACCTCGGTCTGCCCGTGGATCTCCCCGCCGGCCGCCTCGGCCTTGAGGACCACGGGCTCGGTGGCCGCCGGGACCACCCGGCCCACCGCCCCGAGGAGCCGGGCCGCCTCGTCGAGGCCCTTCTGGGCGTCGCCGCAGGCTCCCATGAGCCCGGCGATGACCAGGTTGCCCAGGGCGTGCCCGACGAGCTCCTCGGCCTCGAAGCGTTGCTCGAAGGCGGCCGCCAGCGCCGAGCCCTCCTCGGACAGGGCGACCAGGCACTTGCGCAGGTCCCCGGGGGGCATGATGTCGAGCTGGCGGCGCAGCCGCCCCGACGACCCGCCGTCGTCGGCCACCGACACCACCGCGGTCAGCTCCCCGGCATAGCGCCGGGCCGCCCGCAAGGTGGCGGCCAGCCCGTGGCCCCCGCCCACGGCCACCACGTTGGGGCCTCGCCGGCTCCTCACCGGTCGATGTCCCGGTGGATCACGATGGGCTTGGCCCCGCGGGCCCGCAGCCGCGTCCCGAGCTCCTCGGCCAGGGCGACGGAGCGGTGGCGGCCACCGGTGCACCCGAGGGCGATGGTGAGATACGACTTGCCCTCGTCGACGAAGGCGGGGAGCAGCATCCCGACCAGCTCGTCCACGTGGTCCAGGAACGGCTGGGTGGCCTCTTGTGCCATGACGAAGTCGCGCACGGGCGCGTCGAGGCCCGACAGCGGGCGTAGCGGCTCGACCCAGTGGGGGTTGGGCAGGAAGCGGCAGTCGAGGACGAGGTCGGCGTCGAGGGGCAGGCCGTGCTTGTAGCCGAACGACACCACCGACATCCGCATGGCCAGCTCCGAGTCGTCGCCGAAGAGGTCGGTGACCCGCTGGCGCAGTTGGTTGACGTTGAGCTCGGCCGTGTCCACCACCACGTCGGCGCGCGCCCGCACCGGCTCGAGCAGGCGACGCTCGTCGGTGATGGCCTCGGCCACCTGGCGCTGCTGGATGGGATGGCGCCTCCGGGTTCCCTCGAACCGTCGCACCAGCACGTCCTGGGGGGCGTCGAGGTAGACGAGCAGGACGCGATGGCCCTTGGCGCGCAGGGCGTCGATGGCGGGGAGCGCCTCCTCCACGCGTGCGCCCCCGCCCCGGCCCAGGACGAGGGCCACCCGCTCTTGTGTGGATCCGGGCCGGCTCACGACCTCGGCCACCTCGCCCAGCAACGACGGGGGCATGTTGTCGATGACGTACCACCCCGAGTCCTCGAGGGCGGCGGCGGCCGTGGACCTCCCCGCGCCCGACATGCCGGTGATCACCAGGTAGTCGCTCACGTGCCGTCCGTCCTCGTCCCGGGCCCGCCGGCGTCGCCGGTGCCGTCGTCCCCGGCGTCGGGCCGGGACCGGCTCCCATCCTGACGCGGGGCGGGGCCCAACCGGGTGACCGACCCGGGTACCGGCGGGCGCGGCGGAAGGGAGTGGAGGTGCGCGTGCACCGCCAGGGCCACGGTGTCGGGAAGCCAGGGCAGGGCCCGGAGGTCCTCGAGCGACGCGGCCCGCAAGGCCCGGAGGCTCCCGGACTCCCGCAGGAGACGGGTACGGCGGGCGGGGCCGAGGCCGGGCACCCCTTCGAGGGCGCTGCGGGTCATGCGCCGTCCCCGCAGGTCACGGTGGTAGGACACGGCGAAGCGGTGTGCCTCGTCGCGCACCCGCTGCAGCAGGAAGAGGGCGTCGGACCCCCGCGGGATGGGCACCGGGTCGGGCCGTCCCGGCACGAACACCTCCTCGAAGGTCTTGGCCAGGGCGGCCACAGGGATGTCCTCGGACAGCCCCAGGCGCTCCAGGACCCGCACCCCCACGCCGAGCTGGCCCTTGCCCCCGTCGAGGAGCAGGAGCTGGGGTGGATAGGCGAAGCGGCGGGCCCGGGCGCTCCCGGTCGTGGCGTCCTCGCCCCTGGTCGCGGCGCGGGCCTCGAGCAGCGCCGCCAGGCGCCGGGTCAGGACCTCCTCCATCGCCGCGTAG
>JARLGQ010000106.1 GCA_031292675.1 Acidimicrobiales bacterium | reverse complement strand
CGACGACCACGTGAAGGAAACGTTGTCCGAAGTGCGGAAGGTCGGCGCCAACTACGAGGAGCACCAGCAAGAGGCTGGGCTCGACATACCAGTCGATCTGGTGCACTTCAAGAAGTTTCCAGTCGTCGATCCACCGGGCACGTACAAGAAGATGGGCCACGATACGCGGTCCGACATCAGTGCGGACGACAGTCTCGAACTGCCGGACTACAGCGGTCCGTTCAATGGGAACCTCAGGTTCTCGGATTTCTCGAAGGACGCGCTCGTCAACCTGCTGGAGTTGAGCGACGAGTACTACAGGGTGTGCATCGAGGGCTGGGCAGACTCTGTCGCGGAGCGGTATGGACGTGACGACATGCAACGCATCCAAGCGGAGGCGTGGCAAGACACGATTCTTCCCCAACTGCGGGGGATGATCGACAATTGGATGGAACTCACCGACCATGAGGCTGAGGCCCTCATCGCCGAGACGCAAGAGGAGGTGGAGGCCCAGTTCGCGGCGGGCGGTGTGGTCCTTGTCAACCCCTACAAGCCCAGGCCGGACTGGGCGCAGTACTCCAAGGAGCGCCTTGTGAAGCTGGCGCTGGGGAGCCATGAATACTTGCTTGCTGCTATCGAGTCGTGGGCCCTCGCGATTGTGATGAGGGATGGCCTCGATGAGATGTTCGCCTTCCAGTGGACACTATGGAGCGAGGAGCTGCTGCCTGCGGCGAAGGACATCAAGTCGCGCTGGATGGGTATCTCCGGGGACACGGTCGAGGCCTTCATGAAGGACATTCAGGTAGACGCGACCTCCTTCCCCGGCAAGGCCTTCGAGATGACCTTCGAGATGCCCGAGAAGGAAGTCGGGATCTTCACGTTCAACAAGTGCGTCTCGGTCGACCAATGGGAAGCGATGGGCCGGCCAGACATTGCCGAGAAGGCGTCCCATACGTCCTGCCCCGCTGCCATCATCGAAACCGCCAAGATGTACAACCCGAATATGAAGGTCGAGATCTTGGCAATCCCGCCCCGTGTGAGCAAAGACGAGGTCTGTTGCAAGTGGCGGCTGTCCATTCGGGACGAATCAGATCCCGAGTACGTCCGCCCCGAGGAGGGCGGAGGACAGACGACCTAGTTTCGAGTTGCGGGCGAGGATCGTTCCGGCTTCGCGCTCATGGCGGGGAGGAGGCGTTCGGCCAACCGTTGCAACTGGGATCGAAGCGTCTCGTCGTCGAGCCCGACAACGAGGGGATGCATCACCGTGCCACTGATAGCAGCGGTCAGCATGGCCGTCGAGACACGGGCTTCGTGTCCAATGTCGTCGCCCATAAGGACACGACTCATCCGGTCCATGACGTGGCGGAACGATTCGTGCTCAGCAAAGAAGCGGACAATGACCGGATCGTTCAGGATGGTACTCACGGTGCGGCGGTGAGCCACGGCGAGGTCGACCATCCCTGTCACCAGCGTCTTACGAGCCCGCGCTCGCGACGGCTCAGCCTCGGCGGCACCAATGACCGCCTCAAGCCTCGCCAGCTCGGCTTCGGCGGCGGCGAGCACGATCTCGTCCTTGGTGTTGTACTGGTGGTAGACCGCGGCCTTTGTCACGCCAATGGTGTCGGCGATCATCTGCAACGAGGTCCCCCCAACGCCGTTCCGAGCGAACAGCTCCAGGGCGGCGCTGATGATCCGGGCTTGCGCTGCACTGGGTCTGAGTTGCGCAACTCTCGGCGCGGCCACAGTCCCCGGATCGCCCATCAAGCGAGAGTAGTTGATTGGCTATTCCCGAGTGGGGGCAATAGTTCGTCACGGGCTGTCGCCAAGCGCATCGTTCCGGTTCGATGGAGTGATCCCGTCGAATCGAGGTAGCCCCGAGGGAGTGTGAATGCCCTTCGAACTGCGATGGGTGCGGGCAGTCTCCTTGCCATGCGACGCATTCCCATCGTGGATCTCCACCGGAACGCGCTCCTCCAACTCCAGGGCACCCCATTGCTCATCGGGTGGCCCGCATCCGCTGATAGGTCCGCGGGGCCACTGTCCGCAGGATCGGTGCAACGAGGGGCAGGAGAGCCACATTGATCTCCAGTCGTGGGTCAAACATCCGGCGGAGCACAAGCGACGAGACCTGCTCCTCGGTACGACGGACCGCTCGTGGCGGCATGGACAGTCCACCGTCGCGCACCGTCGTCAGCCCCATTTCAGTCGGCACCCAACCTGGATACACCACGTGAAGGAACACACCGTCCGGTCTCGCGTCGTAGGACAGACTCTCCGTCGCCGCAGACAGGGCCGCCTTGCTCGCGGAGTAGTCGGCTGCTCCGGGACCGGGAGCGCGCCCGTCGTCCGAGCTCATGTTGGCGATTGCACCAGACCCCCGTTTCCGCATCCCTGGTAGGACGGTCACCATGCCGGCGACGGGAGCGATGAAATTCACCTCCAAGATCGATCGAAGTGAAGCTGCGCTTGTCGGTTCGGTGCGAATGATCCCGCCGACGCCGGCGATGTTGGCCAGGATGTCGATCCGGCCGTGTTCCTCCTCCACCTGCTCCAACAGGCCGACGAAGGACGCGGCGT